>JBDRLY010000001.1:0-5744 GCA_043812735.1 Candidatus Omnitrophota bacterium
TGAAATGGTTATGCCCGGCGATAACGTCGCCATGGATATAGAACTCATTACACCTATTGCTATGGAGAAGGAGCAGAGATTCGCCATACGCGAAGGCGGCCATACCGTAGGCGCAGGCGTAATATCGGAGATAGTAGGATAGTTTTATGAGGGAACTAATTACTTTAGAGTGCACCGTCTGCAAAAATAGGAATTACAATTCAACCAAGGATAAAAAAAACAATCCCGACAGGTTGCAATTGAGTAAGTTTTGCAAGTTTTGCCGGAAGCACACTCCCCACAAGGAGACAAAGTAATTAGGAGCGTCGGTTAATGGGAAACCACCGGTCTCCAAAACCGGGACTGCAGGTTCAACTCCTGCCGCTCCTGCCATCCTACATAGGCATAAGCGAAAACTTGTATGGGAGCAGGGAAGTTTAATGATAGGGAAGATTAAAAGTTTTTTAAAGGAATCAACAGCCGAACTGAAAAAGGTTTCATGGTCCTCGCGCCAGGAATTAATCGGCGCGACGCTCGTCGTTTTAGCAAGCACCGCCGTATTGGCTTTATTTATATTCATAATTGACACGGCAGTTGCAAGGGCAATCACTTTAGTACTTAAATAATATGGCTAAGAAGTGGTATGTAGTTCATACATTGACCGGTCAGGAAGAAAGAGTGAGAACATCTTTGGAAAATGCACTTAAGGAAAGCACGCAAAAAGATAACGTAGGCCAAATAATGATTCCTACCGAGCAGGTATCCGAAGTTAAAGAAGGGAAAAAGAGGATTTTTGCCAGGAAATTTTTTCCGGGGTATCTTCTTGTAGAAATGGAATTAAGCGACGATACGTGGCAACTGATAAAATCTACTCCCGGCGTAACTGGATTTATCGGCTCCGGAACAAAACCGCTGCCTCTGCAGGATGAGGAAGTAGCGAATATCATTAAGCAGGCAGAGGAAAAAAAAGAAAAGCCCATGCCGAAGGTTATCTTTGATGTGGGCGAGAGCGTAAAGGTGACCGACGGCCCGTTTACGAATTTCAACGGTACCGTTGAAGAAGTGCACCCGGCTAAAGGAAAATTGAAGGTAAGCGTTTCGATATTCGGCAGGGCAACGCCTGTCGAATTGGAATATTGGCAGGTTGAGAGATTATAACACATGGCAAAAAAGGTTAAAACAACTATAAAATTATACGTTTCCGCAGGCCAGGCGAATCCTGCGCCTCCGGTCGGACCGGCATTGGGCCAGCACGGGCTTAATATTATGGAATTCTGCAAGAAATTCAACGAGAAAACAAAGGGGCAGGAGGGTTTGATACTGCCGTGCGTAATAACCGTTTACGAGGACAAGAGCTTCATCTTTATTATTAAGAGCCCGCCATGTTCGGTTTTGATAAAGCGCGCCTGCGGAATCGCAAAAGCGTCGGGCGTACCTAATAAGGAAAAAGTGGGCGTCCTTAAAAAAGAACAGGTTTTAGAAATAGCCAAGACAAAAATGAAGGATTTAAATACCCAGGACGTTAACGAGGCGTCCAAGATAATCGAAGGTACAGCCCGCAGCATGGGAATCACTATAGAATGAACCCCGCCCTTCCTGAATTCAAGGAAGACGGGGGAGCAGTAGGAGGAAGAGCGGGGTGAAAAAACCAAGCAAAAGAATGAAGCAAGTCGCAACGCTTGTGGATAAAAATAAGGTATATCTGCTGGAAGAGGCGATCGATGTTTTAAAAAACTCACCCTCGCCCAAATTTGACGAGTCCGTAGATATCTCGATGGATTTAGGCATTGACCCGAAACAGACAACTCAAATGGTGCGCGGCACTGTAATATTGCCTCACGGTACAGGCAAAAAAATACGCGTTTTATGCTTCTGCAAGGGCGAATCGGAAAATTTCGCCAAGGAAGCAGGTGCGGATCATATCGGCGGACTGGAATTGGTGGAAAAAGTAGCGCAGGGCTTCAGCGATTTTGACGTTGCGGTAAGTACGCCTGATATGATGAGGGATGTCGGAAGATTAGGCAAGGTGCTGGGCCCCAAAGGGCTTATGCCCAATCCGAAGTCGGGAACAGTAACCGATGACGTCGCTAAGGCAATAAAGGAAGCCAAGGCGGGAAAAGTCGAATTTAAAATGGATAAACTTGCGAATATAAACGGCAGTGTCGGCAAGATATCATTTGATAAAAAAGCCATTATTGAAAACGCCAGCATTTTTATTGCGGCTATTTTGCATGCCAGGCCGGCTTCATTAAAAGGCCAGTATATAAGGAGTGTATCAATTTCAACTACGATGGGCCCGGGATTAAGGCTGGACATATCGGGGATAGCGTCATGATAGGCAATAAGCACGTAACGGATTATAAGGAAAGAATAGCACAGGCGCTTGGCAAGGATTTTAAGGGCGCCGAATCGGTATTTGTCGCCGAATTAAAAGGCGTAAAGGGCGGAGAGCTTGTCCAGCTGCGCCGCGAGATGAAAGCCATTGGCGGAAGATTTTTAGTTGTAAAGAATTCTCTGGCGAAGATTGCTCTTGAAAAAACCGATTATAAACCTTTAGCTGAGCTGCTGAAGGGTACCATTGGCCTGGGGCTTTCCGGAGAAGATGCGATAGCATGTTCGAAGATGCTTGTAGGTTTCGCCAAGAACCGTGAGACATTTATAATAAAAGGTGCGTTGCTCGACGGAAGCTTGGTGGGGCCCACTGAGATAAAGACCCTGGCGGCACTGCCCTCAAGAGAAGTTCTGCTGACGCAGCTCGTAAGTACTTTGCAATCACCGATACGCGGACTGGCGTTCGTGCTAAACGAAAATATAAGGAAATTGGCCTGTTTGCTTAATGAAATAGCAAATAAAAAGAAATAACGGAGGTAAGTGAAATGGCGGAAAAAACAAAGAACATTGATGAGTTAATTTCAACGATTGAGTCGATGAGCGTTTTAGAGCTCTCGGGCTTGGTCAAGACGCTGGAGGAGAAATTCGGCGTAAGCGCAGCCGCGCCGGTAATGGCAGTGGCTGCGGGCGCAGGAGCCGGCGCTGCTGCAGCAGCCGAAGAAAAAACAACCTTTACGGTTGTTTTGGCAAAAACCGGCGAGAACAAGATCAACGTTATTAAGGAAATACGCACGATAACGAACCTGGGCCTTAAAGAAGCCAAGGATCTTGTTGAAGCCGCGCCCAAGACAGTAAAGGAAGGCGTGAACAAGGAAGAAGCTGACTCAATAAAGAAGAAACTTGAAGCAGTCGGCGCAACAGTAGAATTAAAATAATCATTGAGCCTGATTTAGTCCATGCTAAAAAGAAAAAACTTCGGAAAATTAAAAGATATAATTGAGATGCCCAATTTGCTGGACATCCAATTGTGCTCTTTTCATGATTTCCTTCAGCAGGATGTAGCGCGTACGAGAAGGAAAAATGAAGGGCTCCAGGAAGTCTTTAGCGAGATGTTCCCGATAGAAAGTCACGACAAGCAATACAGGCTTGAATACGTGTGTTATTCTATCGAAAAACCGAAGTATGGGGTCCTGGAATGCCTCAGGCGCGGATTGACTTACGCAAGTCCCCTGAAAGTTGTCCTGCGGCTGCGTTCTAAGAAGGAAACAAAGGAGCAGGAAGTCTATTTCGGCGAATTGCCGCTGATGACAGAAACAGGCACTTTCATCATTAACGGCGATGAGCGCGTTGCGGTAAGCCAATTACATCGTTCACCCGGCGTATCATTTGAGGAAGAACTCCAGCCCAACGGCAAAAAAGTATTTTCCGCCAGATTAATACCTTATCGCGGGGCATGGTTGGAGTTTGAGCTGGATACAAACGGTATTTTGCATGTGACGATAGACAGGCGCAGGAAAATAATCGCAACTTCCCTGTTGCGGGCCATAGGGTTTGCGAGTGACGAGGATATACTTAAGAAATTCTGCGGTGTTGAAGAAGTAAAAATAGAGACCAAACATAACTTAAATGCCCTTGAAGGAAGAGTGGTTGCAAAGGATGTAATCGAGGGCGAGAATAAACAGTTACTTCTCCCCAAGAGGCACCGCCTCAGTAAGGAAGTCATAGATAGATTGGCCGAATATGATATAAGCAAAATTGCCGTATTAAAGGAAGAGATACCCGAAATATTACTTACCCTGGAAAAAGATCATACCAAGACCCAGGAAGACGCGCTTTTGGATATATTCAGGAGAATCCGTCCCGGCGATCCCGTTACAATGGAAAATGCCAAAGGACTTTTGGATAAATTGTTCTTTGATCCGCGCCGGTATGATTTAGGAAAAGTCGGAAGGTACATCTTAAATAGAAAACTTAAAATGTCTTCTTCGCTGGATGAGCGCATACTTGATAAAGATACGATAGTTAATGTTATCACTTCGCTCGTAAAGCTTAAGAACGGCCAGGGCGATACCGATGATATAGATCATCTGGGCAACCGCAGGATCCGCACCGTGGGCGAACTGTTGCAGAATCAGTTCAGGATAGGCCTTGCGAGAATGGAACGTTCGGCGCGCGAGAGAATGGCTATATACGATGTGGAAAATGCGCTCCCTCATAACCTAATCAATTCAAAACTCGTATCAAGCGTTATCCGCGATTTCTTCGGAAGAAGCCAGCTGTCGCAGTTTATGGATCAGACAAATCCGCTTGCAGAGATGACGCATAAGCGCCGCTTGAGCGCTTTAGGCCCGGGCGGGTTAAGCAGGGAAAGGGCTGGATTCGAAGTACGCGATGTTCATCATTCCCATTATGGAAGAATATGCCCCATCGAAACGCCGGAAGGCCCTAACATAGGCTTGATTGCGTCGCTGTCTACTTACGCCAAGATAAACGAGTTCGGCTTTATAGAAACGCCCTATCGCAGAGTAAGAGACTCTAGGGCTACAGGTTCAATAGAGTATCTGTCCGCGGATATAGAAGACCAGCATATTGTCGCGCAGGCAAACGCGAGAATAGACGAAACTGGCAGATTTCTGGACAAGCATGTTTCCTGCAGGCACAAGGGAGATTTTCCGATAGTGCAGAATGATAAAATTGATTATATGGATGTTTCGCCAAGGCAGCTTGTCAGCGTTGCGGCAAGCCTGATACCTTTCCTGGAGCACGATGACGCAAATAGGGCCCTGATGGGTTCTAACATGCAGCGCCAAGCGGTCCCGCTTTTATTTCCGGAGCCGCCGTTAATAGGAACAGGCGTCGAGTATAAAACAGCAAAAGATTCAGGCGCAAGCGTAGGGGCAAAAAATTCCGGGACTGTCAGGAGCGTTCAATCAGATGAAATAGTTGTGGGAGACACAACGTATAAACTTCGCAAATTCATGCGCTCAAACGCATCGACATGTATAAACCAAAGGCCTATCGTTTCTGTCGGGGACAAAATAAAGGAAGGCGATGTAATCGCCGACGGCACCGCAACCGCGGACGGCGAACTTTCGCTGGGGCGTAATATTCTGGTTGCGTTTATGCCGTGGCGTGGATATAACTTTGAAGACGCCATCTTAATAAGCGAGCGCCTCGTAAGGGACGATTTATTTACGTCTCTTCACATCGAGGAATTTGAGATAGAAGCAAGAGAAACAAGATTGGGCAACGAGGAAATTACCGCTGACATACCAAACGTAAGCGAAGATGCGCTGAAAAACCTGGACCAAGAAGGAATCGTGCGCCTCGGTGCAGAAGTAGGGCCGGGTGATATTCTAGTCGGAAAAGTCACGCCTAAGTCAGAAGCGGAATTATCGCCCGAGGAGAGACTGTTGCGCGCTATATTCGGCGAG
>JBDRLY010000002.1:0-2023 GCA_043812735.1 Candidatus Omnitrophota bacterium
GTTGTTGCTAAATTATTTAATATCGTCAAGCCGCATAACGCGTATTTTGGACAGAAGGATGCACAGCAGGCAATTGTTATAAAGCAAATGGTACGCGATCTGAACATGGATTTAAAAATAAAAGTCCTGCCTATAGTCCGCGAGAAAAGCGGGCTGGCTATGAGTTCGAGAAATATGTACCTTTCTTCCGTCGAGAAAAAAGACGCGCCCATCCTAAATAATGCTTTACAACTTGCCAGGCGTATGATAAAATCCTCGACGATAGATTCAAAAGTTATCGTCGGTGAAATGTACCGGTTGATACAAAATAAAAAAACAGCGAAGGTAGAGTACATAAAAATCGTCGATCCGGCGAGCCTCGGGCCGGTTAAAAAAATAAAACACGATGTGCTTATTGCCGTGGCTGTGCGGATAGGCAAGACGCGCCTCATAGATAATGCGATTGTAAAATGCTAAGAGTATGCTATAAATCCAAAATTCACGGAGCAACGGTAACAGAAGCGAATTTAAAGTACACCGGCTCCATTACAATAGACCCCAAACTTCTTGCGGCGGCGAATATCCTGCCTCACGAGCGTGTGCAGATCGTAAACCTCAATAACGGTACACGTGTGGAAACCTACGTTATTCCCGGAAAACCCGGCTCAGGCGTAATATGCATGAACGGTGCCGCAGCGCGCTGGGCATCCGCGGGCGATACCGTAATAATTATTTCCTATTGTTTGTTGGACGATAAAGAGGTAAAAAAATATAAGCCGAAGGCAGTATTTGTAGACGCAAAAAACAGGATTAAACGCAAGTAATTGAAAAAAACGATAGGCATAATCGGCTGCGGCACGATAGGTACGCAGCTTGCAAAGGCAATAGAAAAACGGTTCTTTGAAAAAGCAAAGTTGCTCGGTATCTGTGATGCTGATGCAAAAAAGGCGAAAGCGCTTCAAGCTTTGCTCGGCTCAAAGCCTAAGGTGATGAAGGCAGGCGAGATAATAAAACGTTGCGAGTTGATTATTGAGGCAGCGTCAGCGACAATTTCGGCAAATATCGCGCGTTCATGCATCGTAAAAGGCAAAGATGTAATGATAATGAGCGTCGGCGGTATCCTCAAAGACCCAAAAATTATACAGCTAACCAACCGCTCAAAGGCAAAGCTTTACATACCAAGCGGGGCCATTTGCGCAATAGACGCGGTAAAAGCCGCCAATATTGCAGGGATAAACGAAGCAACGCTTATAACGGCAAAGCCGCCGCACGCTTATAGCGGCGCAGCATATGTTGTAAGAAAAAAAATTAATTTGTCGTCGATAAAAACCAAAAAAGTTATTTTTGAGGGGCCGGCAGCCGAAGCAGCTGTTGGGTTTGCGCAGAATATAAATGTAGCCGCGACGCTGTCGCTTGCCGGAATAGGCGCTAAAAAAACACATGTTAAAATAATAGCCGACCCGGCGCTTAAACGCAATACGCATCAGGTAGAGGTAAGAGGAAAATTCGGGGTATTGAGCGCAAAAACAGAAAATGTTCCCTCACCCGGAAACCCGAAAACAAGTTATTTAGCCGTGCTCTCAGCCATAGCAACGCTTAAGGGTATATTGGAGAACGTAAAAATTGGCAGCTGAATCCCGCCTTCGGCGAGACTGCAACGATAGGGCAAATGGGTATGGAGTGTAAGAATTATAAGAAAAATTTAAGTATTTGTACCTGTACCTATGATCCGTGCAGCAGAAAAGGCTATTGTTGCGAATGTATCGCATATCATAAAGCGAATAATCAAGTCCCCGGATGTTTATTCCCGAAAGATGTAGAAAAAACCTATGACCGTTCGACTAGAAGGTTTGTGGGTTGTATGTAGAGAGGAGGTGAAATAGATGGCGCAGAAAGTTGCGAAAGCAGGCGTAAAACGCCAGAAAGGCTACCTTTATTACCTGGATAAGCAGGGTGATGTTTCCAGGGCGAAGATGGCCAGAGGCGGAAAAGGCGGAGGCAAGCCGGAGAAGGTAACGAAGTGCGGCGTAAAGCGCGAACAAGG
>JBDRLY010000003.1:0-8766 GCA_043812735.1 Candidatus Omnitrophota bacterium
TACAATAATTTTGATACGCCCAAAGGGATCAATTCGCAGACGGTACTTCGTGCCTATGATTTATGTCGTCCCGAAGGTTCGGGACTCCCTAAATCATCTGCTCATTAAGGAGGAATATATGGCTTTTTTTAAGAAAAGAAACGCAGACAAGGATAAGGAAAGAAAAAGTCGCAGAGATGACCGGGAGGAAGGTTCGTTTCGTCCAAAAAGATATTGCAGGTTCTGTGCCGAAAAGATAAAAGACCTGGACTACAAAGACACGGCGCGTTTAGCGCGCCTGGTTACGGAGCGGGGCAAGATACTCCCATCCAGGATTACGGGTACTTGCGCAAAGCATCAGCGCCAGGTAGCGCGGGCGATAAAAAGGGCGCGCACAATGGCATTGCTGCCGTATGTAGCGGAATAAAACCGGAAAGGCGATAAAAAATGGAAGTGATATTAAAGGAAGATATAGAAAAGCTCGGGAAATCAGGCGATGTTGTGGCTGTGAAAGTGGGTTATGCCAGGAATTTTCTTCTTCCCAAAGGCCTTGCCGTGCCGGCGACGCCGCGGGCAAAGGTTCAATTGGAAATAGAAAAAAAGAAGAACGCAAAGATGCTGCAACTTGAGAAAAAAGACGCCCAAGAACTCGCTGACAGGTTGCTGTCGGTTTCGTGCACAATAACAAAAAAAGTAGGCCAGGACGAGCATATATTCGGCTCTGTAACCGCGGCCGACGTAACAGAGGCGCTTTCGAAGGAAGGAATCCAGGTAGATAAAAAGAAAGTGGTGCTTGATGAACCGCTGAAATCGCTTGGCATATATCAGGTAATGATAAAATTGCACCCGGATGTTACGGCATCTGTTAAGGTATGGGTAGTTAAGGAATAGTAAAACCGGCATGGCGACAAAAACAAGAGAAATATCTACGGAAAAAATTCCGCCGCAGGACATAGAAGCGGAAATATGCGTATTGGGTTCTATGCTTATCGAAGAAAGCGCCCTGTCTTCGGTTATCGATCTCTTGGATGAAAATACGTTTTACAAAGACGTGCATAAAAAAATCTTTGCTTCAATTGTCGATTTATACAGTTCATCCCGCAATGTCGATGTTGTAACAGTTTCCGAGGATCTGCGCAAAAAAGGCGAACTCGAAAACATCGGAGGCCCGTCATACATAACCAGCCTTACAAACTCTATCCCAACCGCCGCAAATGCGATACATTATGCCCGAATAATAAAAGAAAAAGCGCTTTTAAGAAACCTTATTACGACATCAACGCAGATTGTTTCCGAAGGTTACGCGGCATCGGCGGATGTCGATGAGCTTATAGATAAGGCGGAACGCAGCATATTCGAACTTGCTACGAAGAAAATAGAAGCCGGGTTTATCGCGATGAAAGAATTAGTCAGGGACGCGATAGAAATGATTGATACCCTTTATCAGAAAAAAGGATTTATCACGGGTATCCCCACGGGTTATGAGGATTTGGACCGCTTAACCTGCGGCCTGCAAAGATCAGACCTTATAATAATTGCCGGCCGTCCTTCTATGGGAAAATCGGCCCTTGGCTTGTGTATTGCGGAGCATGTCGGCATAACGCATAAAATTCCGGTAGCCTTATTCTCGCTTGAAATGTCAAAAGAGCATTTAGTCCAGAGAATGATGTGTTCCCACGCAAGGGTAAACGGCCAGAATGTCCGCGCCGGTTTTCTCGCAACAGCCGACTGGCCCAAACTTACTAATGCCGCCGGAAAACTCTCCGAATCGCCTATTTATGTTGATGACACACCGGGTATATCGCTTCTGGAATTAAGGGCAAAGGCGCGCAGGATGAAATCCCAGTATGATATAGGACTTATAATATTGGATTATCTGCAGTTGATACAGGGGCCAAAGACAGAAAACAGGCAGCAGGAAATATCCGAGATATCGCGCTCATTAAAAGCGCTTGCAAGGGAGCTTAATGTTCCCCTCATTGCGATAAGCCAGCTCTCAAGAGCCCCGGAGAGAAGAGAAGATTACAGGCCGCGCCTCTCGGACTTGCGCGAGTCCGGCGCTATCGAGCAGGATGCGGACCTGGTAGTGCTTTTATTCAGGGAAGAATATTATAACCCGCAGGATGAATCGATAAGGGGCCTGGCAGAAGCCATAGTCGCTAAACAGCGAAACGGCCCTGTCGGCACGGTAAAGTTAACATTTATCAATGACTACGCCCGCTTTGAAAATATAGCGAGCGGCGAGGCAACATAAGGACTATCCTTTCTGGATAAGTCCCTTCCTTGTAAGGAATAGGAAGGACTATCCTTTCTGGATAAGTCCCTTTCTTGTAAGGAATAGGAAGGACTATCCTTTTTGGATAAGTCATTGACACTAAAATGGAGGCATGGTAAAGTATGCGTAATATGCTAAAGAAACCCCTAGCTGTAACAGTGTTGATAGCCGCGTCCTTGTTTGTATGTGCCGCTGCCTTTTCCCAGGAGAGAGCGCAGAAATCGGTAACGGCTGTCGATGTCAGAAATAATAAGAACGTTTCAAACCTAACAATACTCGCCAAGGTAAAGACCAAAGCAGGCCAGCCATTTTCCCAGTCGATATTAAACGAAGACATCAAGCGCCTTTATGCTACCGGGTATTTCGTAGATGTGTCGGTTGATTTATCCGATTATAATAACGGCGTAAAGGTGGTATTCTTCGTGAAAGAAAAGCCTGTTCTGGACAAAATAGAAGTTATAGGCAATAAACTCGTCAAGACGGATGCTATACGCAAGGCAATGAAATCAAAAGAAGACGAGGCCCTGGACCGCAAGGTATTAAAGGAAGATATCGACGAGGTACAAAAACTTTACGAGAAAAAAGGTTTTTCTCTCGTGAAAATCACCTATAACGTTCAGCTGGATGATAAGACCAACGAGGCAAAGGTAGTCGTGAGAGTCGACGAAGGCAAGCGCCTCAGGATAAAGAAAATAAATGTCGAAGGAAACATCGCCTTTTCCGATAAAAAGATTAAAAAGATAATGAAGACCAAAACCAGAGGCTTATTCCGGGCCGGGTATTTAAAGGAAGAGGAATTGGAAGAGGATGTAGACAGGATAAAGGCATTTTACCAGACCCGGGGGTATATAGACGTAATGGTGGACAAACAGCTCGACTACGACGAGTATAAGAAACAGATATACCTCACCATAAAGGTTAACGAGGGCAAGAAATACACCATGGGCGCAGCTATTATTAAAGGCAACGCAATTTTCCCGGAGAAGGAAATACGCGCCCGCCTGAAAATGACACCGGGCAGGGTATTTTCGCCTGATGCAATGAAGGACGACATGGCAAGCATACAGACGTATTATTACGAGCGCGGATACATATTCTGCGATATTACCCCCGAGACAGCCCTTGATCCCGCCACGGGAAAGGTTAATGTTACTTATGATATCGTAGAGAACGACATTGCCTACCTTAGTAAAGTTATTATTCAGGGCAATACAAAGACAAAAGATTTTGTAGTAAGAAGAGAATTGCGCGTTTCGCCGGGCGAGCGTTTTGACGGCAGAAAGCTGCAGCGCTCAAAAGAAAGGTTGTATAATCTGGGATATTTTGAAGAGGTTGCCTTTGACACCAAAGATACCAATATACCGGACAAAAAAGATTTAGTCGTAACGGTAAAAGAAGCTAAGACCGGCGAATTTTCATTCGGCGGCGGATTTTCGTCGGTGGACCGCCTTGTAGGTTTTGTGGCGGTGGAACAACGCAATTTTGATTTGTTTAACTGGCCCACTTTTACGGGTGCAGGCCAGGATTTAAAATTGCGCACCCAAATCGGCTCTAGCATGAGAGAATTCGAATTATCCTTTACCGAGCCGTGGATATTCGGGAGGCCCGTTGCGTTTGGTTTTGATGTGTTCCACACCAAGCGGCTTAAATCAAAATTTTCGGGTTACGGCTACGACCAGCAAAATACCGGTTTTGATTTGCGTTTGGGTAAAGAGCTGGGCGAATACCTTAAAGGCTCCCTAATGTATAAACTGGAGCGCGTTGATATATCAAAAATACCCGATACGGCAGCCCAAGACTTAAGGGACGAAGGCGGCCGGACCGTTACCTCAAGTATGACAGGCACCATGTCGCGTGATACGCGCGATAATATCCATGTGCCCACCAAAGGCAACATGACACTCTTTACGGGCGAGCTTGCCGGCGGGCCGTTTCTGGCTGACCGCGATTTCTGGAAATTATACGGAGACACCGACTGGTATTTTAACGTTTTTGAAAAAATTGTTTTTGAAGCAAGAATGCGCGCCGGTATTGCCGATCAATACGGCAAGACGAACAAAATGCCGATATTTGAACGCTTCTATGTAGGCGGTTCCGATACGGTGCGCGGTTACGAGGAAAGGCGAATCGGCCCGAAGGATACCGCAACCAATATTGCGGTGGGCGGCAAATCCATGTTGGTCCTGAACGCGGAATGTACCTTCCCCGTGGTGCAGTATATAAAAGGCGCGGTATTCGTTGATGCGGGTAATATCTGGCCAGAGATAGAGGATATGTGTTCCGATACACTGCGCATAGGCGCCGGACTCGGAGTAAGGGTGAAAACACCGATAGGCCCGGTAAAACTTGATTACGGCTATCCGTTGAATCAGGAGGCCGGCGAGAAGAAAACCGGAAGATTTCATTTCAGCATGACAAGAGGATTTTAAGGGGAGGTATAGCATGAGATCGCGAATCGCAATATTAGGATTATTATTTGCGGGGTACTTTGTTTTGATATCCCTTGTACCAACGGCAGCCACTGCGGCAAGCAGCGCGTCCAATAAAGTGGCTTATGTCGACGTGGCAAAGGTATTTGACGAGTACCAGAAGACGCAGGAACAGGACAAGCTTCTGGAGTCGAAACAGAATTCAAAGCAATCGGAACGCGACAGAATAGTCGATGAAATCCGCAAGCTAAAAGACGGCCTGGAGCTTTTAAGCGACAGGGCGCGGCAGGATAAGCAGGATGTTATCGACGAGAAAATAAAGAAGCTTCAGGAATTCGACCGCAATGTTACAGCCGATTTAAAGAGCGAAAGAGACAAAATGGCGCGCGATATCCTAAGGGAAATAGATACGGCTATTCAGGATTTTGGCAGAAAAGGAAATTACACGGCGATAATAAATGACAGGGTTTTGCTTTATGCCGATGAATCCGCTGACCTTACCGACGACATAATAAATTCGCTCAACGAGAAATATAAGAAGCGATAATGGAACTGACGGTTAAGGAAATAGCGAAACTTTTAAGCGGGGAGGTTGTAGGCGATCCTGATATAAAAATAAAGGGCGTCTGCGGCATAAAGGAATCAAAGCCCGGCGATATCACCTTTATCGCCAATTCCAGATATAACCCGCTTATGGATAACACGCAGGCATCCTGCGTGATTACCTCCCGGGATGTAAAAAACGCTCCGCGCACCATAATCCGCACGGAAAATCCCTCGCTTGCGTTCGCAAAAATAGTTTCGGTTTTCTGGCCTGAACAAATAAAACACCCAACCGGCATGCATGCCACGGCTACCATAGGGAAAAACGTAAAACTGGGCAAGGATGTGGCGGTAGACGCAAATGCCGTTTTAGAGGATAATTGCGAGATAGGGGACCGTACGATAATTTATGCCGGCGTGTACGTCGGCCATAATGCGAAAATAGGCGCAGACTGCATAATATACCCCAATGTTACGATAAGGGATAATCTCACGATCGGCAACAGGGTAAGTGTTCATTCGGGCACGGTGATAGGTTCTGACGGTTTCGGTTTTGCTACGGTAAAAGGGCTTCATCATAAAATCCCGCAGATAGGAACGGTTATAATAGAAGACGATGTCGAGATCGGCTCAAACGTTGCCATAGACAGGGCGCGCTTCGGCAAAACTATCGTCGGCAAAGGCACAAAAATAGATAACCTGGTGCAGATTGCCCACAACGTCGTTTTGGGGGAAAACTGCATAGTGATAGCGCAAACGGGAATTTCCGGTTCGACGGAAGTGAAAAACAACGTTACATTTGCCGGCCAAAGCGGAACAGTAGGGCATATTACTATAGGAGAAAATTCGGTTATTGCGGCGCAGGCCGGCGTAACAAAGGCCGTCCCGCCTAATACCTGTGTTTCAGGTTATCCCGCTAAACCGCACCATATCGCAAAAAGGATAAACGCCTGCATGCAGAGATTGCCGATTCTCTTTAAGATAATTTCAGGCATCGACAAGCGTATTAAGGAGTTGGAAAAGGCTTATGGAGTTGCAGCGCACGATAAAGTCCCGCGTCAGCATTAAAGGAATCGGTCTTCAGACAGGAAAAGAAATAACCCTCACCCTTTTACCTGCTCCAGCCAATTCAGGCATAAGCTTCAGAAGGACGGATATCAAGGATTCCGAGCTAATTCCCGCCCGCGCATCCAAAGTCGTAGAACCGCAAGCTAAACCCCGGCGCACGACCATAGGCAGTAACGGATCGGAAATACAGACAGTCGAGCATATTCTGGCAGCCCTTGCAGGGGTAGCCGTTGACAACGTAATTATAGAAGTTGATGGCGGGGAAATTCCCGGGCTGGACGGTTCCGCAAAGCCGTATGTCGAGTTAATAAAAAAAGCCGGCATAATCCAGCAGGATGCTCCGAAAAAATACCTCGTCGTAAAAGAACCCCTGTGGGTGGAGGACGGCGATTCGTCGGTGGCGGTTTTCCCATCGGATAGTTTTAGAATTTCCTATACGCTGCGCTATGACAATACGAAAATCGGCTCGCAATACGCATCGTTTGCGATAAATGAAAAAATTTTTGAATCCGAAATAGCGCCTTCCCGGACGTTTTGCCTTGCCAGCGAAGTAAACGGTTTAAAGGCCCTGGGCTTGGGCAAAGGCGCGAATTACGAGAATACGCTTGTTGTTTCCGAGGACGGCATTGTCCAGAACAAACTGCGCTTTGAAGACGAATTCGTAAGGCATAAAATCTCAGATTTGATAGGCGATTTATATCTTCTTGGCGCGCCCCTTAAGGCGCATGTGGTTGCGATAAAAAGCGGCCACGCCCTTAATATAAAAATGCTTAACAGATTAAACCAGTATATGACCCGCCAGTCGCAGGCGGCTATTATTTCGCCAAGCAAAGAGGTAAAGAAAGGCTTTCCGTTGAATGTTGAAGATATAAAAGGTATCCTTCCGCACAGAGAGCCGTTTTTATTTGTTGATGAGATTCTGGAGCTTGAAGAAGACAAGCGCGCGGTAGGTATAAAGCATGTCTTGGAAAACGAGTATTATTTTAAGGGGCATTTTCCGGGAAAACCGGTTATGCCTGGCGTTTTAATAATGGAAGCCATGGCGCAGGTGGCTGGTATTCTTATGCTTTACAAAAAGGAGAACCGCGGGAAACTGGCTTTTTTTATGGCGATGAACGAGGCAAAGTTCAGGAGGACGGTTTTGCCGGGAGATACCCTGCGGCTTGTTGTTGATATCGTGCGCATTAAGACAAAAACAGGCGTTGTAAAGGGCGGGGCTTATGTCGACGGCAAACTGGCAGCCGAAGGCGAATTTGTGTTTACTCTGGTGGACAGGTGAACCCAGCCCTTCCTATAGAAGGAAGAGTGGGGAAAGGGGAGGAAGAGCGGGGTGAACATACATCCGACAGCGATAATAGATAAAAAAGCAAAACTTGCGGACGGCGTAGAAATAGGGCCCTATTCAACCGTAGGCGAAAATGTAACTATCGGCAGGGATACCGTTATCGGAGCGCACTGCGTAATAGAAGGATATGCCACTATAGGCGAGCGCTGCAGGATTTTTACCGGCGCGGTAATCGGCTCGATTCCTCAGGATTTGAAATACAAAAAAGGAGTGAAGAGTTTTATTAAAATAGGCAATGACAACATAATTCGCGAATATATAACAATAAATCCCGGTACGGAAGAAGGCGCATCCACCGTAATCGGCGACAAAAACGAGCTCATGGCCTATGTGCATATCGCGCATGACTGCGAAATAGGAAACAACGTCATTATCGCGAACCTCGGCACACTTGCGGGCTATATCAAAATAGAAGACAGGGCCGTAATCGGCGGCATGACAGCGATACACCAGTTTGTGCATATAGGGCAGCTCTCGATAACAGGCGGCTGCTCGAAAATAGTTCAGGATATCCTGCCGTATTCCATGACAGACGGCAACCCGGCGCGCCTGTACACGATAAATGCCGTGGGGCTGCGCCGAGCCAATATGCCAATTCAAACCCGCAATACATTAAAGAAAGCGCTTAAAATTCTGCAGAACGAAGAACTCTCAATTCCGCATGCCATAACGCTTATCGAACAGGAAATAAAACCTCAAGTGCCGGAAGTAAGCACCTCATCGAGTTTATTAAAAGCTCCAAAAGGGGCATTACTAGGTAATATTAAAAATGGAAAAGATTGGTTTAATTGCCGGTAACGGAAAATTCCCCATTTTCTTTAGCCAGGAGGCCAAACGCCGCGGTGTTTCGGTTGTTGCCTGCGGCATAGACGGCGAAACCTCGCCTGAGGTAAAAACGCTTGTTGACACATATTACCAGCTGCACCTCGGGCAATTGGCGAGGCTCATTAAGATTTTAAAAGACGAGGGAATTAAAAAAGCGGTTATGATAGGCGGCGTGAAAAAGGCCAGGCTCTTTAAGGAAATATTTTACCTCGATGCGGAAGCGTTTAAATTATTATGGGAGAACCGCGACAAAAGGGATAATTCGCTCCTTGGCGCGGTAATAGAAAGGTTAAGAAAAGAAG
>JBDRLY010000004.1:0-31266 GCA_043812735.1 Candidatus Omnitrophota bacterium
AAATTAACCGCAAATAACTCTGCCCCCTGGTCTTTTACCAGGCGCGCAGCCAAAATAGAATCCAGCCCGCCGGAGAGCATCAATACGGCTTTTTTGGTGGCATCTGTTTCCATGGCGGGTATTATATCACAAAAAATAAACCTATCAGCAATAAATTTTTACTAAACCCCCTTGACAAAACCGCTTTTACACGTTATAATACAAGCTGAAGTTGGGAAGGCAGTGTTTAGGTCTTTTATAGGAAAAGGCCTAAAATTTTTATGGTATTCCTAAGCGCTTTTTATAAAACCTTAACAATAGTAAAATCATATGGTTAGAATTATACTCATTGCTTTACTTTTAACAATAAGTGTACGCCCGGTTTTTGCCGACGAGCCATTTAAAAAGCTGCCTCCGAAGAAAGCGTACGAAAATGTATATATTCGGCAAGGCGAGGAAGGTGTAGGCGTATTAGAATTACATCCTGTTGCGATAGATTTTGAAGAATCCGCCAGTGAAAAACCCGCTGTTGATTTTAAATCCGAACCTGCTGTCTGGGAACCCAAGCCCCTAGTAACAAAGCCTATCGAATTTGCACCGATCCAGCCTGTTCTGCCGGAGTCAGAAACAGTAGAGGAAAATAGTACCCTTCCATTGCAGGATTGCGCAATAAATAATTACGTTGATAGTGAAAACCCAATAGCAGAAGTTGCGAAATATTACTTAGGAACTCGTTACAGGCGCGGCGGGACAGACAAAAACGGCGTGGATTGTTCAGGTTTAGTTGTGGCAGTCTGGCGTGACATAGTTCCAGATGATGCGGCAGAAACTTCAGACATACCAAGGAAGGCTCGGGACATGTATAAAAACCTGGGCGTTAGAGTCGAGGATAAAGAAGATTTAAAACCCGGGGATTTGGTTTTCTTCTATAAAGGCGGCCGTCACGTCGGCATATACGCCGGGCCGAATAAAAATGGCGAGCCGCAAATTATTCAAGCTTCATCCAGCAAACGGTGCGTAGTAATAACACCTTTAAGCAACATGCCGCCTGTTTACGGCATAAAGCGAATTTTTCTTAACTAATCCGCCCCCTTAAAATCCATATCCTTCTTAAGAGACTCCAGATATTCCCGGATTTTCTTCTCGTAACCTGCGTTTGTCGGCTCGTAGTACTTTCTTTTCTTTGGGATATAGTCCTGCTTTACGTAATGCCCCTTATAATTATGCGCGTATTTGTATCCTTCGCCGTGGCCTAATTTTTCCGCTCCCGGATAATTCGCGTCGCGAAGGTGCATCGGCACTTCAAGCGTCCTGCCGCCTTCTACGTCCTGCATTGCTTTTTCTATTCCCATATAAGAGGCGTTTGATTTTGGCGCGCAGGCGATATACACGCTTGCCTGAGCGAGCGGTATTCTCGCCTCCGGCATGCCGACAAATTCTGATACCTGCATAGCCGCATTCGCGACTAAAAGCGCCTGCGGGTCGGCGTTTCCTACATCCTCTGCGGCGCAAATTACAATTCTTCTTGCGATAAAACGCGGGTCTTCCCCCGCGTAAAGCATCTTTGCCAGCCAATAAAGCGCCGCGTCCGGGTCTGAGCCGCGCATTGATTTTATAAAAGCGGAAATAGTGTCATAGTGCGCATCTTCGTCCCTGTCGTATACAACCGCCTTTTTCTGTAAAGACTCCTGCGCGACTTCAATAGTGTAATGAATTTTCCCGTCTTTCTTGGGTTTTGTCGTTAATGCGCCTATTTCAAGGGCATTTAACGCGCGGCGGGCGTCTCCGTCGGATGTTTTTGCAAGGAATTTTAGTGCATCGTCGTAAATTTCCAGCGGAATTTTGCCTAACCCGTGTTCTTTATCGGCGATTGCGCGTTTTAATATAGCGGATATCTCCCCTTCGGTTAGCGGCTTTAACTCAAACACCAGCGAACGCGAGAGAAGCGCTGAGACAATTGAAAAAAACGGGTTATGCGTGGTAGAGCCGATGAGAATTATGTTACCCTTTTCTACATCGGGCATTAAAACATCCTGCTGGGCTTTATTGAAGCGGTGTATTTCGTCTATAAAAAGTATCGTACGTTCGTTAGTCCCCCTGCGCAGGCGCCCTTTTTCTATTATTTTGCGCACGTCGGCGACGGTCGCCATGGTTGCGTTTAATTCTTCGAAGTGCGCTTTTGTAATACTCGAGATTATATACGCAAGGCAATTTTTTCCGCAACCCGGCGGGCCGTACAAAATAAGAGACGAAATCCTGTCTGCCTCAATGGCGCGGGTTAATATCTTGCCGGGCCCCAGGATGTGCACCTGGCCGACAAATTCATTGAGGGCGCGGGGCCTCATCTTTACAGCCAGTGGTTCCGCGCCTTTTTTCTTTTTTGCTTCTTTTTCAAATAAGTCCATGGCGTTATCTTATTAATTCGCCCCCACCGTTTTGATTCGCTTTGTGAATGCAAAACGAATCAGTGGGGGCTCATTAAAAAAACCCCGCGATGCCGTAAAGTGTGACCAATTAATGAACCTAAGGTCCAGGTGGGCGCCTTCCCAAATGTTTCATGTATCCCCGAAACTTCGGGGCGCGCAATCCGCATTTGAACTTAGCTCCCAAATAATTGGTGTTGGCTCAAAACGTATCACACCGTTACGCACATCGCAGGGAGAAAAACCTTTTCGGTTTTAATATAATCCGCGCGTAATAAGATGTCAAGACCTAATTTGGGGGTTAAGTTTTTCTTTCAGCGCCTGAATTATTTTTGAATGGATGTTGTTTACTTCCTCGTCGGTAAGAGTCCTGTCGGGCCTTTGGTATTCCAGCGAAAAGGCAAGGCTTTTTTCGCCTTTAGGAGTATCGGTGCCTTTATAGCAATCGAAAATTTTTATGCGCTTTATCACCTCGCCGCCTGTTCTTTTAATAATACCTTCTATGTCGGCGGCAGGAACATCATCCAAGATAAACATGGATATATCCCGCACAACGCAGGGGTATTTCGGCGGGGCGGTGTATGCTTTTTTTGTTTTTGCGAATTTCAAAATTTCATCCACAAAAAGCTCTGCGACGAAAACATCCTGTTCTATATCAAAGGCTCGGAGTACCTCCTCGCTGAGCTTCCCGGCATAGCCTATTGCGTTTTTCCCTACAAAAACTTCTGCCGATGCGCTTTCCGATAGATGAAAACAGCTGCGGTATTTAAATTCCGCATCCCCTACGCCGAGCGCTTCAAATAGCGCTTCGAGCGTTCCTTTTAAATCAAAAAAGTCGGATTTTGCGCGCTTTTGCTGCCAGTTATCGTTGCGAACGCCTGTTATGGCAATCGCTATATTTGTTTTTTCCTCGGGGTGAGCGCTTTTATAAAAGACCTTGCCTATCTCAAAGAGTTTTATATCGAGATTTTTCTTATTCAAATTCCGGCTAATCGTGCTCAGAATTCCCGGAAGAATAGACGAGCGCATAAATGCCGCATCCCTGCTTAGCGGGTTTTTAAGCGGGATTATGTTTTTTGTATCTATTCTTGCGCGCTTAAACATATCCTCGTTTATCAGGCTGTAGGTGATAACTTCGTAAAACCCCAGGCCGCTAAGTGTTTGTTTGATTCGCTCCTCCATGCCGCGGGAGTAGGATTTCCTCTCCCTGTCATCCCCAGCGCCCTTAGGCAGAGACATAGGTAATTTATCGTAGCCGAAAATTCTAGCTATTTCTTCTATCAAATCTACTTCCCGCGTTATGTCCTGGCGCCTATAACTTGGCACGCTTACTTTTAAAACGCCTCCCTGTTTTTTGACACCGAAACCGAGCCTCTTTAGTATTGTTTCTGATGCCTTAGCCGGCACGTTTATCCCGAGGAGTTTTTCCACGTTTTGCGCCTTTAACAAAACGGGGGTTGCGGGAATCTTTTTTCTGCCGGCATCCGTAGCGTAAATTATTTTTCCGCCGCATATCTGCGCAATAAGCTGCGCTGCCCTCGCCGCGTAAACTAGCGTATTTTCCAAATCTACGTTCCTCTCAAAACGGTAAGACGAATCGCTTGATACGCCCAATTTGCGCGAACCTTTGCGCACAAGAACCGGGTCAAACCATGCGCTCTCAAGCATAATCGTTTTTGTGCCGAAGCCGACTTCCGTGTCTAATCCGCCCATTACGCCGGCAATGGCAATAGGTTTAGCCGCATCCGCTATAATTAAAATGTTTTCGTTCAATGCGCGTTTTTCTTTGTCTATGGTAGTGATTGCTTCGGAGTTTCTGGCGCGGCGCACAATTATTTTTTTGCCGCTTAATTTATCATAGTCAAACGCATGCAGGGGCTGCCCTGTTTCAAAAAGTACGTAGTTTGTTATATCCACAACGTTGTTTACGGGCCTCACGCCGACTGCCTCAAGCCGCTTAATTACCCAATCGGGCGAGGGCCTAACCTTTACCCCGCCAATTACTATGCCAGCGTATCTTTCGCACCCCTTTTTATCCTCTATTTTTATATCAAGTTCTTTTTTGGTTTTTGGTTTTTGGTTTTTGGTTTTTGCATGCGGTATTTTCAGTTTAGCATTCGTAACTGCAGCCACCTCCCGCGCCACACCTATAATGCTCAATAAATCCGGTCTGTTGGGCGTAATTTCTATTTCAAATATTTTTTCGCCATTTTTGTCCTCGACAGCTGTTACCTCTAAGCCGGCCATAGTCAGCTTATCAGCCAAGTCTTTCGGCGATATTTTTATATCTACGTAATCCTTCAACCAGTTAAGCGGTATTTTCATTGTAGTTCCATGTTACATATTGCCGCTTCGGGCAATTGAGCGACGGCGAATCTGCACCGCAGCTCGTCCCGCACCATAATGGTGCGGGACGAGCGAGGAGCGCACGCCGGAGCCAATGCCCGAAGCGACCATTAGAATTGCCTCAAAAATCTTACATCGTTTTCGAAAAACAACCTGATATCATCTATGCCGTATTTAAGCATCGCAATACGCTCAACTCCCATGCCGAAGGCAAACCCGCTCCATTTTTGCGGGTCATAGTTTACCGCTTTAAATACATTCGGGTCTACCATGCCCGCGCCTAATACCTCAACCCAGCCTTTTTGCGAACAAACACGGCAACCTTTTCCGCCGCATATAAGGCACGATATGTCTACCTCGGCGGACGGCTCCGTAAACGGAAAAAAATGCGGCCTGAAACGCATTTTTGTCCTGGGGGTGAATATTTTTCTGGCGAATTCCGCCAAAGTACCTTTTAAATCCGCAAATGAAATATCCTTATCGACTGCAAAGCCCTCCACCTGATGGAACATAAACGAATGCGATGCATCGGTGGCGTCAGGCCGGTATACCTTGCCGGGCGCGATTACCCTTAAAGGGGGTTTCTCTTTTTCCATGACATGGATTTGCACGGGGGAAGTGTGGCTGCGTAACAAAATATCCCGTTCGAGATAAAAAGTGTCAAACACATCGCGCGAGGGGTGTTCAAGCGGGATATTCAACGCTTCAAAGTTGTAGTGTTCGGTATCCATCTCCGGGCCTTCGGCTATCCTAAAACCCATGTTTAAAAATACCTCGTTTATCTCATCCATTGTCCTGGTTATCGGATGCAAATGACCCAAGCCCTGAGGAATTCCGGGCATGGTAACATCTATTTTCTGGGATTTTCTCTTTGTCTTGGTTAGCTCTGCCTGGCGCTCCTTTAATAAATTGGTTATTTCGTTTTTCAATTCATTCGCCAGGGCGCCTATTTTCGGCCGCTCGTTATCCGAAAGGCCTTTCATTTTCCCAAGGATATCCGAAATAAAACCTTTCCTGCCCAGGTATTTTATGCGCAACTCCTCTAACTGCGCCAAATCGTTCAGCTGGCTTATTTCTTCTTTTATCTTATTTTGCGCTTGCCTTATTTCTTCTTCCATATATAAACTCCGCCGCCATTAAACCGCATGCAAGAACCGATAGAATAACCGCTGTGGATAATTTTCCACTGGAAATGCCGCGATCTACTTTATGGCCCTGTTTTACTATGCGTATATCAGTCGCGTGTATATCCAGGTCTCCGCCATGCACGCTACAGGCCCTGTTAAATTTGCCCTCTACTAATAGCATGTCCCCGGAGTAGCCGTAGGAACCTGTATACGTTATCCATCCGGATATATCCATATCCATCCAAACGCCAATGGCATTGTTTGCGTCTTTTATATTAATCCACGTGCCGTGCCTGCGCACCATAACATCGCCTACAGCTTCACCCTGGAATTCAATGATTTTTCCGTCATATTCCTTGGCATGCTCTATCAACTGCGTGCTGGAAATAATTTCAGCGTGACTAGTAGAGACAAGAAAGTAAAGAGCGGAGACCAAAAAAACTGCGATTCCAATCGAACACCGAACATCGAACACCGAACACCGAATTTTTTTTGTCATCATCTTCCTTTGACTGCCGCTACAACAAAACCTATAAGCGCAAATACGGAAATAAATTCGAGTCTCCCTGCTATCATCTGAATAATATACGTTACTTTAAGAAGCCCCGGCATGGACGGCCCCGTTATGCCGCAGGAAAGCCCTACGTTTGCAAGGGCGGATACCGATTCGAACAGCGCTTCACGCAACGGATATCCGCATACAACACCAATAATAGCGCCTGCGCCGTAAAAAAGCAAATAACAAAGCATTATCATCGTAGCGGAGCGGGCCTGTTTATCTTCTAAAATGCGCTCCTTTATGTGATGGAATTTTTCTACTATAATCGAGGCCTCTGGTGAAAGAATTTGTTTTACATCCTGGCGCAGCGCTTTCCACACCAGGCCTACGCGCAGCATTTTTATACCGCCGGTAGTCGAACATGCACAGCCGCCCAGCGCCATCGCTACTATTAAAGCAAGCAGCGCCAAGGGGCCCCATTCCGCCATAAATTGTTTTGCATAAATCGTCATATACCCGGTGCCGGTGTGGCCCGAGATTAACTGATAAAACCCTTTCCTGAACATTACCATAATTTGCGGATATACGCCGTTGCGCGCTAATCCCGAAGCAACTAATGCAAACGTGAAAATTATTGCAGCGAAAAACGTTATCGTCTCAATATTTTTCCATATCTCTTTTCTGTCACCGTTCCAGAGCGCGTAATGCAGTTTGAAATTTATGGCGCCTAAAAACATGATTATAACGGTTATTGTTTCCAGCAAAAAACTGTGGTAATAAAGTATGTTCTGCGAGTGCGGGGCGAATCCGCCTGTATCAAACGCCGCCATAAATATGCACACCCCGTGGAAAAATGCTTTTGCGGTAGGCATCCCTTCCCATATCGCAGCTATCCCGAGCGCAAGCGTCCCCAAAATCAAATACACGATGCTCACAAGCCATATGAAGCGCGCGGTATGGATTATGTTGGGGAGTATTCTTTCGTCTCTCGCCTCTCCGACGTACATCGTAAAGGTCCCCACGCTTCCCCTTACCAAAAAAGAAAGCGCGGCTACAACAATACCCTGGCCGCCTAAAAACATCATAAAATGCCGCCAGAAATTATGCCCCATTGCCAAATGGTCTAAGTCCCTTACAAGCGTAAGCCCTGTTGTGGCGTACCCGGAAGTTGCATCGAACATGGCATCCAGATACGATGCCCAGTGCCCGCTTAAATAAAGCGGCAAAGCGCCGAGGGCTGATGCAAACAGCCATGAGAGTGCCGCAACCACCATGCCGTGCATCCAGCCGATTTCTTTTTTGGTCCGGCATAGAAATACAAGGGCGTACCCGTAAATTAGGTGCGTCGCCGCAGATATCGCGAAATCCAGGACAACATTTATCTCTCCGGCCCCCAATGCAACCAATAGCGGCAGAAGGTTCAAAATGCCTATAGCAATAATAACTCTTCCTAAATAAAACCCTATAACTTTAAAATCTTCAAGCCGCGGCCGCAGAATCATTTAATCCACCAAATGGCAACCATAGCAACTAAAAATGCGCAGCTCATTACAAACAGCGCATAAAGAATTTCCGTGATTATCCCCAATATGGCGTTTTTTATGCCTTCGGCCGGCACATTATGTATCATACCTTACCTAATAATAGCTCCAAAACCTGTTCTTCGTGTTCTATCATCGTAAGCAAAATGACATCGTCGCGTACCTGCAATATTGTATCGCCTTTTGGAACGAATATTCGCTCACCGCGTACTATTGCCACCAAAACAGAGTTCTCGGGCAATTTAAGCTCGGCAACCTTTTTTCCGCAGGAGGGGGAATTTTCAGCTAAGTCAACGCGGACAATCGAAAGTTTTCCTTTCTTGAAAGTCATAAGCGTGGCTAAATCCTCGAATGATACCTCTTCCTCGATTATCTTCGCGATTATCGATGTAGAATTAACCGGCACATCCACACCCAAAATACTGAACGCGTGTTCGTTCCCGGGCTTGTTTACCCTTGCCACGGTGCGGCCGACTCCGAATTTCTCTTTAGCTAGCTGGCAAATTATTAAATTATCGTCGTCATAACCCGTTACGGCCGCAACAACATCTGCCTTGGTAACGCCTGCTTGCTCAAGGCACTGCGGATCGCAGGCATCACCGTTTATAACAACGACGTCGTTGAGTGTTTCCGCGATATCTTTGCAAAGTGTCTTTTCTTTTTCGACGAGCGCTACCGTATGTTTGTCCTCGACAAGCTTTTGCGCCAGGTAATAACCGACCTTTCCGCCGCCTGCAATTAGTATATACATCGGTATCTCCTTTTGGAATATTAAAAACCAAAGATTAAAAACCAAAAACATAAACCAAAAACATAAACCAAAAACATAAAAATTTCCTATGCGCCAGTAGTACCGTGCTTTTGTTTTTACATTTTTAATATGTATTTTTGGTTTTTTATAGCTCGAATATCTCTTTTATTTTCTTAAGCGCCGCCGTCCTAACAACACCTATCATCCTGTCGTCTTTGTGCAGTATCATATCCGGCTGCGGTATTATAACGGATGTCGTCTCCCGGAAATTTTCTATTTTTTTTCGTTCAATTGCGACAACAAGAAAATCTGCCGGGACATTTGCCTCCTGCACCTTCATGCCTTTTAATTTGTCGCCTACCTGGATATCCAAAACGCCCAATTCTCCTGTTTCTACAAGGTAGCTCGTGAAGCGGTTTTCGATAATCTTGTCTCTTATCATGGCTGCCAAGAGCGTTATTCCCGATATCACATCCAGGCCCAGCTCGTGGTATATTCTCGCCCTTTTCGGATCAAAAACGCGCGCTATTACTTTGGGCACGCTGAAAATTTTCTTGGCTATCTGGCTTGCCATTAAATTTGTATTATCCGACGATGTAACGGCAACAAACGCATCTGTTTTGGCTATACCCGCTTCTTTAAGCATCAGTTCCTGGCAACCGTCGCCTGCCAGCGTTACGCCGTTAAATGCGGCACCTAATTGGTCGAAGGCATTTTTATTTTTGTCGAGTATCGTTACGTTATGCCCTTCTTCGGAAAGGAGCCTGGCAAGCCGTGCGCCAACCCTTCCGCAACCAACAATTATGACATTCATCGTGGGCCTCCTATAATTACTTTGCGCTGGTTGCGATGCCTACAAGCTTCTTGAATGCCGCCGCATCGAGCGCCGCCAAATCCGCAAGGATTTTCCTGTCCAGCGCTACCTTTGAGCGCCTGAGGCCGTTCATAAATTTGGAATATGATATTCCTTCCTGCCTGCATGCCGCGGAAATTCTCGTGATCCAGAGACGGCGGAATTCTCTCTTTTTCGTCTTCCTGTCTCTTGTGGCATACACCATCGCTTTGCGCAATGTATGCAGGGCATGCTTGTAAATCTTGCTGCGGCCTAAAAACGCGCCTTTTACCTGGCGTAACACCTTTCTGTGCCTTTTCTTTGTTATTCTCGATGTTGCTACGCGTACCATGTGTCCTCCTGTTCTATCTTTATCTGTAGGGAAGGAGATACTTTATCATCTCTTGCTTCTCCTTGCCTGCTACTAAATCAGGCCGGCGGAGCGTTCTTTTCCTCGCCCGCCGCTTTTTAGCCAACAAATGGCCCCTGCCTGCCCTGTGTCTTTTGATTTTGCCAGAGGCCGTTATCTTAAAACGTTTCGCCACCGACTTTGATGTTTTTAATTTCATTTTCATGTCTATTTTCTCCTTCTAATCTGTGCCTTTATTGCTTCGGCGCGACAATCATTATAAGCAGGCGCCCTTCCTGCGTAGGCACCCTTTCCACCTCGCATAAAGGCGCCAGGTCCTCGATTAACCTATTGATGACCTTTCTCCCTATTTCCGTATGCGCCATTTCCCTTCCGCGGTAAACCATTACCACCTTTACCTTGTCTCCGCGCTTTAGGAATTTCTCAATCGCAAAAAATTTTGTCTTATAATCGTGTTCTTCTATATTTGGTTTAAATTTTATCTCTTTTATGTGGAAAATGTGCTGCTTTTTGCGGGCCTCCCTTTCTTTTTTTTCCTGCTCGTATTTGTACTTCGAATAATCCATTATCCTGCATACCGGCGGGACCGCCTGCGGCGCAACTTCTACTAAATCAAGCCCTGCGTCTCTTGCTTTTTTTAAGCCCTCCGTGTTTGATACGATTCCGAGCTGCTCGCCTTCGGGGCCTATTAACCTTATTTCCCTTACCCTTATTCTCTCATTGACTCTTACGTATTTTTCTATCTTACCTACCCCCTTTCTTTTATTTGCGCTGTTATTTTTCCGATGAAATCACCCAATTTCATCGTGCCTTCGTCTGTTTTTCTGGAACGCACGGATACGGTGTTGTTATTCTTTTCCTTATCGCCAACGATAAGCATATATGGGATTTTCTCGAGCTGCGCATTGCGTATTTTTTTATTAAGCGTTTCGTTCTCCAGGTTTATTTCTGCGCGTATGTCGCGCTCAAACAGGGCGTCTTTTATATTCTTTGCATAATCTCCCTGAGCGTCCGTAATCGGAATTACCATAACCTGTGCCGGAGATAGCCATAAAGGCAGGGCGCCGGCGTAATGTTCTAAGAGAGTTCCTATAAACCGCTCCATGGAGCCCAGCAAAACGCGGTGAATCATAACAGGCCGGGTTTCTTTCCCGTCAGGGCCGACATATGTTAAGTCGAAGCGCTCCGGCAGCGCGAAATCGCACTGTATCGTGGCGCACTGCCACGCCCTGCCCAGCGCATCTTTTAATTTTATGTCTATCTTCGGGCCGTAAAACGCGCCTTCGCCCTCGTTTACATCGTAAGAAATGCCTTTTGTATCCATGGCCGCCTTAAGCGCGTCTGTTGCATGCCGCCACATTTCATCCGAGCCTATCGACTTTGCGGGCCTTGTAGAAAGTTCCAGAAAATATTCGTTGAACCCGAAAGTTTTCATCGTGTCGATTACGAAATTTATTACGCCTATAATTTCGCCTTTTAACTGCGCCGGCGTGCAGAATATATGTGCGTCATCCTGCGTAAACCCGCGCACACGCAGCATTCCATGTAATACGCCTGATTTTTCATTGCGGTACACCGTGCCCAGCTCAAAAAACCTTATGGGCAGGTCTTTATAGCTGCGCGTCTTTGAGGTATAAACAAATATGTGATTCGGGCAGTTCATCGGCTTAACCGCATATTCCACATCTTCTATTTTAAAAATAAACATCAACTCTTTGTAGTAATCATAGTGGCCGGATTTAATCCATATATCAGAGCGCAGGATATGCGGGCCGCTTACCGGCTGATACCCTCTTTTTAAGTGCTCTTTTTTCTCGTAATCCTCGATTATCGAGCGCAAAAGCGCGCCCTTGGGATGATATAGCACCAGCCCCGCGCCTATTTCTTCGTGAAAGCTGAAAAATTCCAACTCTTTTCCTAGTTTCCTGTGGTCGCGCTTTTTCGCTTCCTCTAGGAGAATTAAATATTTATCGAGCGCATCCTTTGTTTCAAAGGCCGTGGCGTAAATTCTCTGCAGCATTTTATTTCTCTCGCTGCCGCGCCAGTACGCACCTGCAACCGAGAGGAGCTTGAACGCCTTTATTTCGCCTGTTAATTCTATGTGCGGGCCTTTGCACAAATCCGTAAAGTCGCCGTCGGTGTAAATTGAAATCGTTTTATCGGGAATTTCCTCGATAAGTTCGAGTTTATAATTTTCGCCCAATTTAGCAAAAAGCTTCTTGGCGTCTTCCTTGGATAATTCCTGGCGCTCGAATTTATAATTCTTTTTTATGATTTCCCGCATTTTTTCTTCTATTTTCGGCAGGTCTTCCTGTGTAAGCGTGCTGGCAAGGTCGAAGTCATAGTAAAAACCGTCCTGTATTGACGGGCCTATCCCCAGTTTTGCACCGGGGTAAAGCGCTTTTACCGCCTGGGCCATCACATGTGCCGCACTATGTCTTAAGGTATCTAAATTCATCTCCCTTTTTCCTTTAACCGCTTTTCTTTTGCTTACAACTTAAAACTTACAACTGCTTTAATGGTGGGCCCAAGAGGGCTCGAACCTCTGACCTCCACGATGTCAACGTGGCGCTCTAACCAACTGAGCTATGAGCCCGTACTGGTGCCGGGGGAGGGATTTGAACCCTCACACCCTTACGAGCGGCGGATTTTAAGTCCGCATTGTCTACCAGTTCCAACACCCCGGCAAATTATGCACAAACTTCGCAAGGATTTATTGTATTGCTCTTTCTCCAGCCGATGTAAGAGTTGCTGCATTCCTCGGCCAAATAATACGCTTGATTAACTTTCCCTTTATTCTTGATGCCTATTTTATTAACTAGTCCCAAGAGTATCTTGATCTTTTCCAAAAATTCTTCTTCCTTTGAGGTTATATCTATGTGCCTACCATCCGAGGATAAACATCCGTCGCTGGTAATTAATCCTACCAAATACCAGAGATTTGTCCCTTCAATTTTTAAATCTTTTCTTTTATTGGCCATTCCACCACTTGCCCGGCAATATATTATTCAAATCCTCTGACTTATAACTTACGACTTACGACTGCTTTTATGGAGGCGTGGACCGGATTTGAACCGGTGAATAGCGGTTTTGCAGACCGCTGCCTTGCCACTTGGCTACCACGCCATTTTCTCTATTTTATCAAACAAAACCTTTGCTAATTTTTCTTTCTTTATCGAGTTGAGGCTTTGAATATCTTGCGCCCTGTCGATTATTTTATAACTATTCTTTGTCTCGCCGAACGGGCTTTTGGCCCTTGAAATGCCGTTGCCGACAATTATGTCTGCGTGTTTTCTCACCAGTTTTTCTTTGGCGTTCTTTAGCAAATCCTCAGTCTCAAGCGCAAAACCTACAAGAATTTTCCCGTCCTTTGTTTTGCCAAGTTCCTTTAATATATCCGGATTTTTCACAAGTTGCAGCGTCAATGAAACGGCGCTTTTGTGAATTTTTCTTTTTGAAACAGCAGCCGGCCTGTAATCCGCCACCGCCGCCGCCATTATCAGGCAGTCGCACCAATTAAAATACTTCTTAACCGCGCTTAGCATCTCAGTTGCGGTATTAACCGGGATTTTTTTAATCCCGAATGTTGCAAAAAGTTGGGTTCTCCTTCGGGATGCCGAAGAACCAGGCCGACCATATGCTACATTCGGCATCCCGTTGGGCGAACATTGCAGCGGCCCGTGAATTAAAATAACTTGGTGATTTCTCTTTTTGGCTTCATGGGCCAGCGCAAGCCCCATTTTGCCGGTTGAATAATTTGAAATAAACCTGGCCGGATCGATAGGCTCCCTTGTCGGGCCCGCTGTTATAATTATCTTGAGAGTGCGTTTCATTTCAGCAGCTTTTTAACCTCTTTTATGATTTCACCAAGAGGCGCAATATGCCCCATGCCCACGCCGCCGCAGGCAAGGTGCCCCTGTACCGGGCCGATGAATTCGTACCCGATCTTTTTTAATTTAGCTATGTTTTCCTTAACAATTTTATGCGCGTACATCGCTTCGTTCATCGCGGGCGCCAGTAAAACAGGGGCCTTCATCGCAAGCGCTGTGCATGTCAATAAATCGTCGCAGATTCCGCCTGCGAGTTTCCCGACGATATTCGCGCTCGCCGGAGCGATTAAGAGAATATCTGCCTTTTTTGCCAGGGAAATATGCCGAGGATTCCATTCATCCGGCGCTTCAAACATATCTGTATAGACGGGGTTTGCGGAAAGTGTCTGCAGGGTAAGCGGGGTAATAAATTCCTGGGCCTCTTTTGTGAGTATGCAGTTTACCGAATGGCCTTCCCTTCGCAAAAGCCCGATCAGGTCGCACGCTTTATACGCTGCGACAGATCCTGTTATGCCTAAGACGATTTCTTTTTTCAATTATTTTCCTTCTCTCTTACCTTATACTTCACTTTTTTCGCCCGTATCTCCGCTAAGGCAAGCGTCGTCAGTTTGGTAGACTCAACCGAAACAAGTTTCGGCGCGCCCTCGCTAAGTTCCAGGGCCCTTTTTGCCGCGAGATTGCATAATTTATAAATGCTTCCTGTCGAGTCCAGGATTTCTTCCAGGGATATATCCACGACAGATGTCTTCGGACTTACCCTTGCCGACTCCGCAGCAAGTTTCAGAATATCCAACTCCTGCGCAGCCGTCGGATTTACCGGGGGAAGTTTGATGTGTTCCATATAACCACCTTTGCCCTTTCAGCAATTACTATTGATTTTAACCTCTCAAGCGCCTTATTTATGTTGTCGTTTATGACAACGTAATTGTATTGCTTTAAATTTTTTAATTCTTTCCTGGCCAGCTTGAACCTTTTTAGAATTTCCCGCGGCGCGTCCTGCTTTCTTTTTATGAGCCTGGTTTTGAGCGTCTTTACAGACGGCGGCATCACAAATACTGCAACCGTATGCCTGTATATTTTCCTTATGCTCTTGACGCCGTTTACATCGAGCGCTAAAAGCAGGTCTTTGGCGTGTTTTTGTGCTTTATCAATTATCCGCCGGGGAGTTGCGTAGTACTCGCCGTATATTTTCGTGCACTCTAAAAAATCTCCCGCACGCTTGCGTTTACTAAACTTTCTTTTGGTAATGAAAATATAATCCCTTCTGTCTTTCTCGCCGGGACGCGGCTGGCGGGTAGTGTAAGAGATCGGGCGCATAAGCCCAAGGCCGCTTTTTAGCAGTTTTTTGGATAGTGTCGTCTTTCCAGAGCCGGAAGGAGCAGATAATATAAAGATTATTCCGGGGCGCCTCATTCTATGTTTTGAACCTGTTCCCTGATTTTTTCTATCGCGCCTTTTATTTTTATCACTTCCTTCTGCATTTGGAAGTCGCTTGCTTTTGAGCCGACCGTATTGGCTTCTCTCTGCAGCTCTTGCGCTATGAAATCGAGTTTTCTGCCAACTTCTCTGCCGCTAAGGGCGGCCTTGAAGGTTTTTATATGCGAATACATGCGCGTAATCTCTTCCGAAACATCGCAGTTTCTCGCAAATACCGCGGCTTCCTCTTCGACTCTTTCCAGGAGCGCGGGGTTAACGCCGGGTTTGTTGAGTGTTTTTAAGAGTTTCGTCCTGTATTTTTGCACTACGGAAGGCAGGCGTTTTTTGATGCGGATAAGCGCCGATTCTATAACCCCGGCGTTATTTGACAGATCTTTGTATAGCGCCCTTCCTTCTTTTTCTCTTGAGCGAAGCGTTTCGGCGATTGCCCTATCCAGGGCTTTTTTCGTTGTTGCCCACAGCTGGGGCGCATTATCCTGTTTCGGCTTTGTCGTTATAACGCTCGGGAACGATAAAATCTGTTCTAATTTTATATCGCCTGCTAAATTAAGTCCTTTTTTCAGGTCCATCAACAGCGTTTTGTATTTTCTGGCGAGTTTTTCGTCCACAAATATTTCGTCTTCCGGTTTTACGTTCCTATCGAAAGACAAAACTAAATTTACCCTGCCGCGGCGGATTTTACCCTGTATCGCGTATTTTATTTTTTCCTCAAACGCCAGAAATACCTCCGGCACCCGGAAGGAAAATTCAAAAAAGCGGTGATTAATGGTTTTTATCTCTGCTTTTGCATTCCCAAGCTGGCCTTTCGCCTCGCCCTTGCCGAAACCTGTCATTGAATGTATCATTATGCCCAAGCCTTTCTTGTGAGCTTGCTGAGTGTCTCTTCTTTTGTCGGATACAGGTCAACTATTACTTCCTCGGGTAAAAACCACAACTTTATTTCCCTTTCTGCTTCGCTGGGGTTAGATGAGGCGTGTATCGCGTTTTCGTATATACCTTTTGTGGTTATCCTGCCGAAGGAGCCGCGTATTGATGTCGGGTCTGCCTCCTCCGGGTTTGTGGCGCCGGATAATTCTTTTACTTTGGCTATGGCATCTTCTCCCCAGTAAACCATGGCCAGAACCTTACGCCTGTCGTGCAGCTCGCCCTGTATATAGCGGATCAGCTCTTCAAAAAACGGTTTATCTTTCAGGTGCTCGTAGTGTTTTATGGCGAGTTCCCTTGAGACGCGGACCATTTTCGCGGCAACAATTTCCAATTTTGTCTCGGAAAGGCGCGTTAAGATGTTGCCTGTCAAGGATTTCTTAAGGCCGTCCGGCTTTATTAAAACAAGAGTTTGTTCAACCATAGTTCACCCCTTAGTTTGTAAACTCTTATTTATACAGGAGAAGCCCTATTTTGTCAACAAATTTACGAGACGATTAAGGTCCTGGTGGGAATAGTACTCAAACTCTATCCTGCCGCGTTTTTTGCCGTGGATTATGTTTACCTTGGTGCCGTAGCGCTTGCGGAGTTTATCTTCTATTTCCTGAACGTGGGGGTCAGTGTGGCGTTTTTTGGATTTCTTCCTTTTTGCGCTCGCTATGTGTTCTATTTCACGTACCGAGAGGTTTTTCTCGAGGATCTTCTCGCAAAGGGCTATCTGCTCTCTGACGTCCTCTATCGCCACAAGGGCACGGGCGTGGCCCATAGTTATATTTCCCTGTATTATTTCACGCTGTATCTTCTCCGGAAGCCTCAAAAGGCGCATGGTATTGGCGACCGTTGTTTTATCCTTGCCTACCGCCGCGGCAATTCTCTCAAGGGTAAACTCGAACTCCTGCATGAGCCTTTTGTAGGCATTCGCTTCTTCTATGGCGTTGAGCTCCTCCCTTTGAATATTTTCAATAAGGGCAAGTTCGAATGCTTCTATATCGTTTACTTCCCTGACTATCGCCGGAATTTCCTGCGCGCTCAGCGAGCGCACGGCGCGCAACCTTCTTTCACCGGCAATTAACTCATAACTGCCGTCTTTGGGCCTCACCAATATCGGTTGCACCACGCCTTTTTCCCTGATAGAGGCGGCGAGTTCTTTTTCTTTCCCGGAGTCAAAATTTTCCCTGGGTTGGAATTTTGAAGATTTTATATCCTGCGTTTTTACGTAAATTATCTTGTCCGTTTTATGCAGTGACTTCTCGGGAATTAGCGCTCCCAATCCCCTGCCTAATGCTTTCCTCTCCATGCTTCACCCCCATTATTTCATCTGCTAATTCCTTGTAACTCATTGCACCTGAAGAAGTTGCGTCATATAATCCTATCGGTTTCCCGTGTCCCGGCGCTTCTGCCGGTTTTACGGAGCGTGGTATAACTGTCCTGTACACCTTTTCCTTAAAATGCGTCCTGACTTCCTGTATTACTTCCGTTGTGAGTTTGGTTCTGTAATCCGCCATAGTAAGTATCAAGCCCTCAATTTCAAGCAATGGGTTTAGGCTGTTCTTTATAAGTTCGATTGTGTTTAACAATTGACTTAGCCCCTCAAGCGCATAGTACTCGCATTGCAGCGGGATTAAAACAGAATTGCTTGCGGTAAGGGCATTAACCGTGAGGAGCCCCAGGGAGGGCGGTGTATCTATTAGAATAAAATCATAGTTGCCTTTTATAATTGACAGTGCCTGGTTGAGTTTATATTCCCTGCCTTCCTGGCCTACAAGCTCCACTTCGGCGCCGCTTAAATGCTGGCTTGATGCAACTATTTGAAAATTAACGACTTGTGTATCTAAAACCGCGCTTTGTACGTCGCTGTGGCCTAACAAAATATCATAACTTGATTTGGGCGCTTCGTTTTTATTTATGCCGAGTCCGCTTGTTGCGTTTCCCTGGGGGTCTGTGTCTATTAGAAGCGTCTTTTTGCCTGCGACGGCAAGATATGTCCCTAAATTTATTGCGGTGGTTGTCTTGGCGGTTCCGCCTTTTTGGTTACAAACCGAAATTATCTTTCCCATAAAAATCCACGTGGAGTCCTCTTGGTTTTTAGCTTGGCGGTAATGATATTAACAATTACTTGTGCGCTCGTCAAGAAAATATTATCTATTTTTCTCTAGATAAACTAAGAGCATGGAGATGTCGCAGGGGGAAATGCCGGAAATGCGGCCGGCCTGGCCTATGGAATGTGGTTTTATCGACGATAGTTTTTCTTTGGCTTCTTTGCGCAATCCTTTTATATTATCGTATTCTACATTCTGCGGGATTAGAAGTTTTTCTAGTTTTTTTAGTTTCTCTACGCGGTTAAGTTCTCTCTTGATGTAGCCTTCGTATTTTATTTCTATCTCAGCTTGTTTGTTTATTTCTTCGTCAAACCCTGTTTCCCTGCCGCGCTTCAAACACTCAACAGCTTGTGTAACCTGGTGCTTCTTATCCAACATTTTGTTATAGCGCTTATTACAGACGAGGCCGAATTCATGGCCGTATTCCGTAAGCCTTATGTCGGCATTGTCCTGGCGCAAAAGCAGCCTGTACTCTGCGCGGGAAGTAAACATTCTGTAGGGTTCTTCTGTACCCTTTGTAACCAGGTCGTCCACCAGGACTCCTAGGTACGCCTCGTGCCTTCCCAGGATAAATGTCCTCCCGTCTAATTTAAGTACGGCGTTAATTCCTGCAAGAAGCCCCTGTCCGGCTGCTTCTTCATACCCGGATGTACCGTTTATCTGGCCGGCAAAATAAAGGTTCTCGATTAGCTTTGTTTCAAGCGTCGGCTTAAGCTGCTGGGGCGGGGCAAAGTCGTATTCTATCGCGTAGCCGAATCTTGTAATGCGGGCGTTTTCCAACCCCGGTATCGAGCGCACCATATCCAGCTGAACGTCTTCAGGCATGCTAGTAGCCAGGCCGTTAAGATACATTTCGTCCGAGTCCAGGCCCTCCGGCTCTATGAATACCTGATGACGTTCTTTATCGGAAAACTTTACAATTTTTACCTCTATTGAAGGGCAATATCTTGGGCCGGTTGCTTTTATCTGCCCAGTATATAGTGGTGCGCGGCTTAAATTCTCTTCTAAAATCCTGTGTGTTTCTTTATTAGTATAGGTAATATAACATGGCACCTGCGGCAGGGTTAGTTCCTTCGTAGAATACGAGAAAAAACACGGTTTATCGTCGCCGTGTTGCGGCTGCAGCCCTGAGACATCAAGCGAGCTTTTGCTTACCCTTGGCGGAGTGCCTGTTTTAAGGCGCTTTATCTCAAAGCCGAGTGCTTTCAGCGATTCTGATAGCCCCAAGCTTGGCGGTTCGCCGGCTCTCCCGGCAGGATATGTTTTTTCGCCTATATGTACGAGGCCGTTTAGAAAGGTGCCTGTCGCGACTATAACTGCCTTGGAATAAAAACGCATGCCTGTTTTTGTAATAACGCCCTTTGCCTTGCGTGATTCGGTTATTATCTCAACTGCTTCCTGCTGCATTACTTCCAGGTTTGCCTGAGCCTGGATAGTTTTTTGCATTGCGGCTCGATAGAGTTTGCGGTCGCACTGGGCGCGAGGAGCCCATACCGCAGGGCCTTTTTTGGTATTAAGCATGCGGTATTGTATGGCGGTTTTATCGCTGATTTTGGCCATCTCGCCGCCTAAGGCGTCTATTTCCCGCACGATATGGCCTTTTGCGAGGCCGCCTATAGCCGGGTTGCAGGACATCTGCGCGATAGCGTCCAGGTTCATGGAGAAAATAAGCGTTTTTTTGCCCATTCTTGCGCCTGATAGGGCAGCCTCGCAGCCCGCATGGCCGGCGCCTATCACGATTAGATCGTATTCAATTGTTTCACTCATTGTTTGGGCTTGACTTTTATAAGATACTGGTAGGCTACCATCAAGACCGTAGATGTTAGAAAGTACAGGACAAATCCTGCGGCAAACTTGTAGAAGAGAAAACCGAACATGAGGGGAAACATATACGCCATCATCTTTTGCTGCTGGTCCATTGCTCTTGCCGGCGAGGTTAACTTCTGCTGCATGAACATAACTATGGCCGCAAGAATAGGGAGCAGGTTAACATTAAAACCGCTTACGTTAAAGAGCGCATCCTCGCTTGAGAGGTCCTTTATCCATAAAAATTTTGCGTCCCGCAATTCTATTGCGCGCATCAACCCCTGGTAAAGCGCTATATATATAGGCATCTGCAGAAGCATGGGCAGGCATCCGCCAAATGGGTTTACCTTGTGTTTTTTGTATAGCTCCATTATTTCTTTGTTCAGCTTCTGGGCATTGTCCTTGTATTGCGCCCGCAATTCCTCTATCTGCGGCGCCAGGGATTGCATTTCTTTCATAGAGCGCATGCTCTTAAGCGTAAGGGGAAACATGCACAGGGACACCAGCGTCGTTAAAAGTATTATCGCAACGCCCCAGTTGTGCACTACACCGTGCAAGAACCTCAATATAAACATAAGCCCTCTTGAAATACCGGAGAAAAGTCCGGTGTATAGCGTCTGTTCAAACCCGGCATTGCAGGACTTAAGCTCGTTATAGTCATTCGGGCCCACATAAAATATGTATTCTTGCGCAACGTTTTGGCGGGCCTGAATAATAATTGGGGCGATTTCTATTCCTGTTACTAACTTATTGGTATTCAATAGGTTAGCAAATACTTCGCCTGCGGGAAGTGTCGGTTTTAGTATCTCGCAGAAGTATTTGTTTTTAAGCGCAATAAAGGCAATTGCGCCAAATTTCACCAAGCCTTTTTCTTTTATTTTCGCCGGATAATCCTTCTGGACTTTGCCGTTTACCAGAGTGTCTATTTCCATAAACCGCGTGTCAATTTTCGGATCTACGCTTATGCACGAGCCACCTATTAACTTATAGCCAAAAACCGTGGGCTGCGTGTTCTGGTTTTCTATTCTTATGCGCAGCTCTATCGTGTGTTTATCGTTGGGAAAATTGTATTCTTTGCTAAGAACAATGCCGTCGTTGAGCGTTTGCGTGAAAACAAGACCTTGGGGTGTACGGGAAACGCTATATTCACCCAGAGCGGCTTGCGAGTCTTTATCCGGCGCCCACATTGCCAATGCGCCTATATTCCCTGATGGCGCCTGGAAGAGTTTGTAGGGCCGGCCCTGCTCGCCTTTATATCGTAATAGCTCTACTGATTTTATTGCAGCGCCGCGGTTTGACAAAACAGCCCTGTAGTTATGCGTCTGGAAAACAATTTCTTCCTCTTTGATCTTTTCAACTGCCGGCACACTCGCATGCAATTGGGGGCTTTGCGCACTGGGCGCTTGCGGTTGTAAAATTTCGTTTTGTTCACTCGCCAGCTGGGGGGCTTGAGGCTTTGGCGGATAAAACTTGGCCGCAAAATACGGGTAGATAATTATTACAAGGACGCACAATGCAACAGCAATTATTGTTCTTTTTTCCATAATATTCCTTATCTGTTTGCCTCGCCGGGATTAGAGAGGGGGGGCAGCGGATCGTATCCGCCTTTTGAAAAAGGGTTGCAGCGCAAGAGCCTTTTTATCGAATAAAAAATACCTATAAAAATGCCGCGTTTGTCAATTGCTTCTGCGGCATATTCTGAGCAGGTTGGATGAAATCTGCACGACGTTAACATATTGATAGATATATACTTATGATACATTCTTAATGCAAAGACTAATAATTTTCTCACTTTAAAAGCTCCATGTCGGCGAATATGCCTATTAATCCTGTCTCTAACTGGCTAAGTGCCGGGGCGGTATCTTTTAGCATAATTACAATATCAAAGCCGCGGCATAATTTAATTTTGTTCCTGCGGTATGCCTCTTTCAAAAGGCGCCTGGCTTTATTCCTTTCACTCGCTAGCTTGAAGTTCCTGCGGGGCGCTGATACGCCTATCCTGTTAAAGGCGAGTCCGTTTGGAGCTGCCCAGACAGCTAAATTGGCTTTTTTTACCCTGCGGCCGCGCTCAAGAACGCTCTTGAATTCCGTCCCTTGTTTTAAGCGCTCTTTTGAAGGAAGCGTTTGGCTCACGGAATAATGCGTTTGCGCCCTTTTTGTCTTCGCCTGCGCAAAACATCGCGTCCGCCGCGTGTTTTCATGCGGGCGCGGAATCCATGCCTGTGCTTTTTTTTCAGATTAGTTAGCGGTTTGAGATGTTTTTTCATAGTTTACCCCTAAATAAAATAATAAGTAGGAGAGAGTATAACAACAAAGCAGGAGTAAAGTCAACAGTTTTCGGGGATTATTTCTTGGGGGGTAAAGACGTCTCGGTGGGCAGACATGTTTTCCAGAACTCCAATAGTTCTTTTTCTTCGGGCAGATACTTAACTTTTATCGTCTTTACGGCGTTTAGGTGCTTAAGTTCGGGGGCTTGCATTATGGTTTCGAGTATTCTTATACCTCGTTTATAGGCGACGACTTCTTCTTCGGCTTTTGATATGGGTAATGCGCCTTTTGTGAGATGTGCTTTATATTTAGCGTACTGAGGGCAGTGGCCGCCTAGTTCATGCGCCACAATAACAATTAATCTTGGAAAATCGCTGAAAACTTCCGGATTGATAATTATGCGCATGTCCGGCTCTTCGTCGTTTTTCTGTATAACAACTGTCGTTGCATCCAGGTCCGCGGGCGGTTCCTGATCCGGGTACAATAGCTTAAATATTTCTTGAACGCTGCCTTTTTCAATGGCTAACTTGCTAAATCCCGTCCCGTCTAGGAATATTTCTTCCACAAGGTCCTCTGAAAAGCCCATCACCGCATTAACAGCCACTTCTAAGTGATAGGCATCCACGGCGCTGAGCCCATCGGGCAAAATCATGAGTTGAAGTTGTGGTTTTTGTTCCTCTGTGAGCGGTTCCTCCATAGCACTGCGTATGGGGCCGGTATCAGTGCTTGCCCAATGCCCTTGTTCGATAACCGCGGTGGTATGCTGCCTAAAGTTTTCTCCGGCCAAAACAGCTGTTGCAGGTTGAAATATGCACAGCAATATTAATATCGTTACAAGCGACATGATTCTACGGATTGTTTTCATTTTTATCCTTTTTAAATAGCCTAAGTATTATATCAAAATATATTGCCGCATTTATAAGCTGCGGCAATTGCCTAATCACCCCTAAAGTATATCATCTGCGGGGGGTTTTGTCAAGGGTTTTAGCCTATAAATTTATTGCTTTAGATTTTTCTTGCACACCGTGCGCGGCTCTGTTATAATTGTGGCGTTTTTCGAAACCGTCGTCAAAATTCCTGTGGATAAGCTGTTGATAATATGAAGCAAGACTGCCAGAGGGTCTGGAAAAAGGCTCTCGATGAGATAAAGGATTCCCTAAACCCCAAGACTTTCGACTCCTGGTTCGGCCACACAAAGGCTGTTTCTTTAGTTGACGGTACCCTTACCATAGAAGCACCCAATGATTTCTTCAAGGGATGGCTTTTAAGCCACTACAAGGACCTTATTAAGGAGGCCCTTAAAAAATCCTCAGGCGCAGATATTAATTTTGAAATCACAATCGGCGACACAAAGTCTGCGCTGCCCGTGGGCAGAAACAACGGCCTCGCCCTTCAGCCGGCGCCGCTGGTTGAGCGTTTTACGCGCCAAACAGAGCTTCCGCTTAACCCAAAATATATGTTTGAAAGTTTTGTTATCGGCTCATCAAACAGGTTTGCGCATGCCGCGGCGCTTGCCGTGGCAGAGTCCCCCGCAAAAGCATATAACCCTTTGTTTATTTATGGCGGGGTCGGGCTTGGGAAAACGCACCTCATGCAGGCGATAGGCCATCACATGTTTTCAAAACACTCAAAGTTTAAAATACTCTATATCTCAAGTGAAAAATTCACGAATCAATTGATTGCTGCTATACAAAACAGGGCCACCTCTAAGTTCCGCGAGGCATACCGTAACGTAGGCGCGCTCCTGATCGACGACGTGCAGTTTATCGCCGGCAAAGAATCGACGCAGGAGGAATTTTTCCATACGTTTAACACTCTGCACGACGCCCATAAGCAAATTGTTATCTCTTCCGACCGTCCCCCCAAGGAAATACAGGGCCTTGAAAACAGGCTTGTTTCGCGCTTCGAGTGGGGCCTTATTACAGATATCCAGCCGCCGACCCTGGAAACAAGAATCGCAATACTGCGCAAAAAGGCCCAGGAGCAGGCTTTGTCTATACCGCCGGAGGTAACGGATTTTATTGCGGAAAAAATCCGCTTAAACATCCGGGAGCTGGAAGGCGCATTAATAAGGGTGGTGGCTTATTCGGCACTGATAGGGGGGCCCATTACGCTGGATGTTGCAAAAAATGTTTTAAAGGACATTGTGCGGGAAGTCGAAAAAATAATTACAATAGAGTTGATACAGAAAAAAGTTGCCGAGCATTTTGATATGCGGCTCTCCGACATGACAGCTAAGCGGCGCACTAGAGCGGTGGCGTACCCGCGCCAGGTTGCGATGTATCTTGCGCGGGAATTGACCGATTTCTCGCTACCGGAAATAGGGGAAAATTTCGGCGGCAGGGATCACACAACTGTGTTGCACGCGGTTGAGCGCATTAAGGGTGACATCGCGAGTAATTCTTCCCTCAGGGGGGTGCTTGATAGGGTTGTGTCCCAGATACGCAGTTGACACAACATGTGTGCCATAGTGGTTGTGGATAAGCTGTGGATACTTGTGGGTAGTTTAGCCCGCGGGTTGGGTGTGTCTTCAAAAACAGTTAGGTTGTTAATACAATACACAAGTTATCCACAGGCTGATTTACCCGTTGCGTAGGCGGTGGTTTTGTTTATCCACACAATCCACAACCATTACAACTACTATTACTATTTTTAAATATATAATATAAGGAGAAGGCGATATGAAAATACGGGGCGAAAAAACCGAGTTAATGAAGATCATGGGCTCTGTTCAAAATATAGCCGGAACAAAAACCGTCTTACCAATACTTTCAAATGTATTAATTGAGGCAACAAAAGACAAACTAAAACTAACCGCAACAGATTTAGAGGTGGGAGTGATAAACAGCGCTAAGTTTGAGGTTTTGGAAGAGGGAACGACAACCGTACCGGCAAAGAAAATATTTGAAATTATACGAGAACTGCCGGACGGACAGGTGGTGCTTGCGGCAAAAAAAAACAACACAGTTACCATAGAATGCAAAAAATCATTTTTTAAAATACCCGGCCTGCCCAAGGAGGAATTCCCGAAACTCCCGGAATTTCACAACAAAGAAATGTTTAGTTTGTCCCAAAAAGACCTGAGGGAAATGCTGGCCAAAACCATCTTTGCGATATCCCGCGATGATACGCGGCATGTGTTAAACGGCGCGCTCTTCTTAATTCAACCAAATAAAATTACAGTAGTTGCCACCGACGGAAGGCGCCTTGCGCTAGCCGAGAAACAGGCGCGCGACACCGGACCGGTGCGCAAAAAAGCCATAGTGCCGGCAAAGGCAATTCAGGAACTGATGCGGGCGCTTAAAGACGGCGGGGATGCTGCAATTACGCTTGGCGAAAACCATATTCTTTTCAAGGTAGATGATTTAACGATAATCTCCCGCCTGATAGAGGGCGAATTCCCCAACTATGAGCAGGTAATTCCGCCCCCGCAAAAAGATAAACTTTCCATCGATAGAGAAGACCTTCTGCAGGCGACAAAACGCGTCAGCCTCCTAACCACCGCGGAGTCACAGGCGGTTAAATTCGACCTGTTAAAAGATAAAGTCGTCATATCAAAGAATTCGCCGGAACTGGGCGAAGCTATGGAGGAATTGAGCGCGGAGTACAAAGGCCAGGAACTCTCGGTGGGTTTTAACCCGCACTATATAATAGACGCATTAAAAAATTTACAAACAGACAGGGTTAATATAGAATTTACGGACCCGGATAAGCGCGGCATTATAAGGGACAGCGGTGATTACCTGTATCTTGTCCTGCCGATGCAGCTAGGATGAGCACAAAGCCCGAAAAAATAGACGGGTTAGTAAAAGCGCTCATGGGTTCGCTGGCCGAAGGCAAACCCCACTCGGAGGACATCCAGGCAGCGTGGAGGGAAAGCATCGACGCCGGGCTATTAAAACACACAAAGATATCGTCGTTTAGGGCGGGGCGGCTTTTGGTTCTGGTTGACTCATCGGCGTGGCTTTATCGGGCGAGCGTTTCCAGAAATGAAATACTCGAGAAACTAAACAAACAATTAAGCAGCAACACGGTAAAAAAGATAGATTTTAAAATAGGGTAAGGAGCGCTTTAGCATGGCCAAACAAGAAAAATATGACGCGACGACAATTCAGGTATTAGAAGGCGTAGAGGCGGTCCGCCGCCGTCCGGCAATGTACATCGGAGATATTTCGCAGCGCGGGCTGCATCACTTGGTGTATGAAGTGGTGGACAACTCTGTCGACGAAGCACTTGTGGGATACTGCAAAAATATTTCCGTGGTTGTGCACATGGATAATTCCGTTACGGTAATTGACGACGGCCGAGGCATCCCTGTCGACATGCACGCAACCGAGAAAAAATCCGCCCTTGAGGTCGTAATGACAACGCTGCATGCGGGCGGCAAGTTTGACCACAGGACATACAAGGTTGCAGGCGGGCTGCACGGCGTAGGCGTAAGCGTCGTAAATGCCCTGGCGGAATGGCTCGAGGTAGAAGTACACAGAGACGGAAAAATATACCATCAGCGCTACGAAAAGGGCAGGACAAAAACAAAAATTACTCCGATAGGAAAATCCACAAAAACAGGTACGCGCGTTACGTTTAAACCCGACAAGACTATTTTTAAGGAGTCTATAGAATTTTCCTTTGAAATGTTGGCCAACCGCCTGAGGGAATTGGCGTTTTTAAATAAAGGCGTAAAAATAGAACTAAAAGACGACCGCAATGATAAAGAATCCACATTTCAGTTTAAAGGCGGCATATTGGAGTTTGTGGAGTACTTAAACAAAAACAAGGTCCCCATTCATAAAAAGGTCATCTATTTTACGAAAATAAAAGAAGCCGTGGAAGTAGAAGTTGCCATGCAGTATAACGAAGGCTACGCGGAAAACATTTTCTGCTACGCCAATAACATACACAATGCGGAAGGCGGAACGCACCTCTCGGGGTTCCGTTCGGCGCTTACAAGAACATTTAACCAGTACTGCAAGGGAAAAAACCTTTTTAAAAATACAGGCGCCTCGTTAAGCGGCGACGACGTAAAAGAAGGGCTGACCGCTGTTGTAAGCATCAAGGTGCCAAACCCGCAATTTGAAGGGCAGACAAAGTCGAAATTGGGCAATAGCGAAGTTGCGGGAATAGTCGAATCGATAACCAACGAATCGCTGGGAGCGTACCTTGAGGAAAACCCTTCAATTGCAAATAAGATCGTCGAAAAATGCGTCGTTGCGGCAAGGGCGCGCAAGGCTGCAAGGAAGGCGCGCGAGTTAACCAGAAGAAAGGGATTGCTCGGCGTCGAAGCGCTGCCCGGCAAGCTTGCCGATTGCTCGGAAAAAGATGCCGCGCTGTGCGAACTTTATATAGTGGAAGGCGATTCTGCCGGCGGCTCGGCTAAGCAGGCGCGGGACAGGCGCTACCAGGCCATTCTTCCGATAAAAGGAAAAATAATAAATGTCGAAAAGGCCCGCCTGGATAAAGTCCTTTCAAACGACGAGATACGCACAATAATAACGGCACTCGGCACAAGCATAGGGCCGGAGTTTGATGTGAGTAAATTACGCTACCATAAAATAGTGCTTATGGCCGATGCCGACAGCGACGGAAGCCATATCCGCACCCTTTTACTGACGCTTTTATATCGGCAATTTCCGCTGTTGGTGGAGCAGGGCAGGGTTTTTATCGCCCAGCCTCCGCTTTATAGGATAAAAAGGGGCCAGAGGGAAGAGTATGTCCAGACAGAGGGACAAATGTCCGGCATGCTGTTGGAGCTTGGGGCGGAGGGGTTAAACATGAAAATTGTAAAAGACAAACAACCCCTTAGCAATAAACAAGTTATGGATATCTTGACAGCACTGGTTGAATTAGAAAAGCTATCCACAGCAATAGAGAAAAAGGGAGTGAGGTTCACAAAATACATTACTTTAAGGCACCCAAAGACCAAAAACCTGCCCATTTTTAAGGTAAAAGTGGAGGGAAAAGACCAATTTTTGTATTCTGACAAGGAATTAGCCGCCACAGTGAAAGAAGCTGAGAAAAAAACAGGCGAGGATATAGAGCTCAAGAAGCAGGAAGACAAGAAGCAGGAAGACAAAGAAGCCGCGCAGGACAAAAGGGTAGACGTTGTAGAGTTTTACGAGGCCAAGGAGCTGGATAAGGTGATAGAAAAACTGGAAAAATTCGGCCTGGAGATGGAAAGCTACGAAGTCATAAAGCTGCAAGAGCATGAGAAAAAACCCAAGGAGAAATCCAAAGAGACAAGAAAGCCCTTATTTAAAATATCCGATCAGTCGGACCACAGCGCCGAAGTGTATAGTCTGAAGGAATTATTGGAACACGTAAGGGATTTGGGAAAGCGCGGCATGACGATTCAGCGCTATAAAGGCTTGGGTGAAATGAACCCTCAGCAACTTTGGGAAACAACCATGGACCCGGCGAAGCGGACCCTTGTTAAAGTGGCGCTGGAGGATGCCGTCGGCGCGGATGAGATATTTACCATTTTAATGGGCGACCAGGTTGAGCCGCGCAGGGAGTTTATAGAACAGCACGCGCGGGAAGTGAAATTCCTGGATATTTAATTTTAAAAGAGGAGAACGATGTATACGCAAGGCGAAAAAATAGTCCCGGTATATCTTGAAGCAGAAATGAAAGATTCCTACATCAATTACGCGATGAGCGTAATTGTGGGAAGAGCCCTTCCCGATGTGCGCGACGGCTTAAAGCCTGTGCACCGGAGAATTCTTTATGCAATGAACGAACTTTCGCTGCAGCATAACAAACCCTATAAAAAATCCGCGAGAATCGTCGGAGACACGCTGGGCCGTTATCATCCGCACGGCGATGTCGCGGTGTATGATACGCTGGTGCGCATGGTGCAGGATTTTTCTATGCGCTATCCGCTGGTGGATGGGCAGGGCAACTTCGGCTCGATAGACGGCGATGCACCCGCGGCAATGCGTTACACGGAGGCAAGGCTTTCTGAAATAGCAAGCGAAATACTCGTTGATATAGATGAGGAAACAGTAGATTTCGTGCCGAATTTTGACGGCTCAATGAAGGAGCCGGTAATTATGCCGACAAAATTGCCGACCCTTCTTATAAACGGCTCCTCAGGAATTGCCGTAGGCATGGCGACTAATATCCCGCCGCACAACCTAAACGAAATTGCCGATGCGGCTATCATGATGATAGAGACTCCCGACGTTACAATAAAGCAGCTTATGCGCGCGGTAAAAGGGCCCGACTTTCCGACAGGCGGAATTATCTACGGCATGGACGGGGTGCGGGAGGCATATCAGACGGGCCGCGGGCTCTTGAAAGTCCAGGCAAAGGCAAACGTCGAATCACAGAAAAGCGGAAAGGAATTTATTATTATCACCGAAATTCCGTATCAGGTAAATAAAGCCTCGCTCCTGGAAACGATAGCGAACTTGGTCAACGCAAAAAAAATAGACGGCATAACCGATTTGCGTGATGAGTCAGACAAAGACGGCATGCGCATGGTAATAGAATTGCGCCGTGACGCCAATGCGCAAATTGTCCTGAATCAGCTTTACAAGCACACGCAGCTCTCCACCACCTTCGGCGTAATAATGCTCGCCTTAGTTGACGGAAGCCCGCGCGTTTTAAACTTAAAGCAGTTAATAGAAAAGCACATCGAACACAGAAAAGACATAATTATTCGCAGGACGAAATTTGAATTGAAGAAAGCGCAGGAACGCGCGCATATCTTAGAGGGGCTAAAAATAGCGCTTGCGAACCTAGATAAGATAATAAAGCTTATAAAAAGCTCCAAAAACCCCGCGGCAGCAAAAGAGGCCCTTATGGATGAGTTTGATTTAACAGGGGTGCAGGCGCAGGCGATTTTGGATATGCAGCTTTCAAAACTCACGTCATTGGAGCGCGAGAAACTTGAGGAAGAATACATCGGCCTGTTAAAGAAAATAGAGATATTTAAAGCGATACTCGCAAGCGAGAAAAAGGTGCTGGATTTGATAAAAGAAGAGCTCCAGGCGCTGAAGAAAAAATACGGCGATGAGCGGCGTACGGAAATTATCGCCGAGGCGACGGATTTCGAAATAGAAGACCTCATCGCGGAAGAGGATGTTGTCATAACAATAAGCCACTCCGGATACATAAAACGCCTGCCCATTTCCGGATACAGGAAACAGCGCCGCGGCGGCGTGGGCGTTACGGCGGTGGATATGAAAGAGGAGGATTTTGCGGAACACCTCTTCATTGCCTCAACGCACGATTACATTTTATTCTTCACCGATAAAGGCCGCGTATACTGGCTGAAAGTCTTTGAAATTCCGCAGGCAGGAAGGACGGCGAAGGGGAAGGCCATAGTTAATTTAATTCAGCTGCAATCGCAGGAGCAAGTCCGTGCCCTTGTTGCGGCGCGCGAGTTTAAGGAAGGGGAGTACCTTGTGATGGCGACGAAGCTCGGGTTAATCAAAAAAACAGGCCTCGCCTCATACGGCAATCCGAGGAAGGGCGGCATAATAGCAATAACGCTTGAAAAAGACGACGAATTAATCGGCGTCGGCCGTACCGACGGTGAAAAAGAACTTCTGCTTGCCACAAAAGAAGGAAAATCTGTGCGCTTCCCGGAAAAACAGGTACGCGACATGGGCCGCGGGGCAAAAGGCGTCAGGGGAATACGGCTTGGGAAAAAAGACGAAGTCGTCGGCATGGAAATAGTAAAGGAAGACGAAACAATTTTAACCTTCACGGAAGGCGGATTCGGCAAGCGCTCCAAACTTAGCGAATACAGGAAACAATCGCGCGGCGGCAAAGGGATAATCAATATAAAAGTAACGAAGAAAAACGGAACCGTTGTCGGCATAAAAACTGTATCCGACAAAGATGAGATTATGATAATCACCCAGACAGGCATGATCGTGCGTACGCCGGTTAAGGACATCCGCACCATAGGCCGCTCAACACAGGGCGTGCGGGTTATATCTATTAAAGAAAAAGACAGAGTCGCGTCAATAGCCACTGTAGTGCCGGAAGACCAGGAATAATAGCTTAATAACGTCCCCATCGTCTA
>JBDRLY010000005.1:0-3770 GCA_043812735.1 Candidatus Omnitrophota bacterium
ATGCTTGCCGTCATCGGTATTGTCATTGAGCATTTTCTCTATGCTCCAAAGCAATTGATCCGCCATGATTTCTGTTTTTTTCTCGGGAAGGGTGGTATTGCCGAGCTTAGTAGCGATTGCATGCAGAAGTTCGACAAACGATAACAGCGGATTTGTCAATAGCGCTACTGCGTAGCTACCGTCACTGATCAACTGGTCTATAAGGGTGTATAAAAGCAGGGTCTTCCCGCAGCCGAATACCCCTGTAAGCATTCCCGCACCGGTACGCTCTTTGACCGCATAATTCAATCTTGAAAGCCCCTCTTCGTGTTCCGGCGATAAGTAAAGAAATTTGGGATCAGGGGTGTTCTGGAACGCCTTTTCTTTTAATCCCCAGTATTGCTCGTACATTATTTTATCTCCTTCAAAAACCTCAATGCCTTAAAGCCTTCCGCGTATTTCACTTTCCCCTGGAATCCCCTGAAATTAGCAACCGCGCGCACTGATTCTAAAATGTCAAGTTTTGTGGGGTAATCCCTGGACACCTGGGACAAATGCGATTTTAATAATGCCGCTTTTTCACTCAGCACGCCTTCTATATCCACGAATATATCCGGCTCGAAATTCATGGAGGTATAGTCTTCGTAAAATAAAACACGCTTTGCGTACCTTACCGCTGCAATGCCGCATTGCGCAAGCGTCCTGTGGTCCTGATGCGAGTCATCCCAGTAATTAATATATATCTCATCGGGCTTAACGGACTGTATTAAACCATCTATGAATTTTATTATTTTATCTTCGTTTGCAGGAAGCTTCGTATCCTCGAAGCCGCCCCAGAAAACTTTTTTTACATTAAGCGCCTTGGCCGATTTTTCCTGTTCCTCTTTGCGTACGCGCGCATCGCCGCCGACTCCTCCCTCTGTTAAGATAGCCATGTAAACATCGGCGCCTTTGCGCGAGTATTTAATCAGCGTGCCGCCGCAGCCGTATTCGATATCGTCCGGATGCGCCCCTCTCGCAAGTATATTCACCCCGCCTTCCCTCCTTCCAATGAACTCCGTCCTTTTGTAGGAAGGGCGGGGTTCATCTATTCCTCCCCCTTATAATCTCAAGGCTACGTGTGCCGCAATTAAATAATAAATCCACAACCGATAAATTCGCGATAAACTCCCCGTGCAATTGCGCATACGCCGGGTGCCTGAATTCCTGAAAATCTAGTTCTATATTTTCTTTCCGAAACGCCGCGATATCCAGATATTCACGGCCGCCTGCGCCGGAAAGGTATTTCTTCGCACCGAGTGTCTTGCAAATTTCTAAAAGGTGCTCGGTACCTTTCGAGCTAAGCGCCAGCTGCGAAGACACTACGAATTCCTTCTTTATACCCAATATTCCGCAGAGCTTCTTTACCAGCTCAATATTAAGCGCGCTTAAATTCTCCCAATCCCCGGAATAAAAATCCTCAAAGAACGCGATATATTCTTTAAAATACGGCGCTTTCGAATAATTAGTAACTAACGCATTTAGGTGCTTATGGCGCCAGTTTGTTTTATTATTTATCTTTACATCTTTTATCAGCTGGCCAAAATCGTGCAAAATCGGCACGCTCAGCCACTGCCAGCCGTCTTTTGTCTTTATCTTGTTGCGGTTCTGCCACTCGTTTTTCTTAAACTGGGTATCGTCTAAAAATACGAACTTGTCGCATTTGTCTATCTTGTCAAAATAACCCAGCCATGCCAGATACTGAGGCTGATGTACGGCAATTATCATTTTATCACAAAGTTTTCCCTTTGCTATTGTTTTTTAGTATATTGCACAGATTCACACAGATAGATAGTATTCAAACAATTTTTTAGATACACACAGATTAAAACACTGACTCCTTGTCCGTTTTGTTGATCTGTGTGTATCTTAACTTTATCTGTGTCCATCTGTGTTATTTTCTTTACTCGTATTTATAAACTTCACGAATATGGGATTAGACACCATGTTTCCCGCATCTATACGGTAATAAATTCTCTCGCCGGGCTTATAATAATCATCCTCGTAAATTGCCGAAAAAGGCGTTTTTTCTTCGTAAACCTTTATCACCTCGCCCATACGTATTATCTTGATTTTCAATAAGTTATCATTGTTTGCGGAAGAAGTTATTTTAATAGACACTTGCGCGCCGCCTTCTAATGAAATCTCCTCTCCCATAACAGCATTTTTGCCGTTACCGGATACGGTAAATTCATCGAGAAAAAGTTTTTCTTTCGCGCCTAACGTAACATACATATTGCCGTTTTTAAGGGCATTAAGCGCTTTCTCTTTTGTCGGCCTGCCCTCGATAAGCAATACAGTCAATAGTTCGCCGAATATCTTCTGCGCCTCGCCCTCATAGTGATAATCCGCCTGTCCCAGCGCCCAGGCAGGATGAGCCCTTTTGCCTTCGCAGTATTCAACCAGCACCCTATCCCATATGCCGCCTGCGGAACCGACGTCTCTATAGCCTTCGTGAAAATAGCCGAATCCTTTATAACCGCGCGTGCGCAACAATTCGCCGGAATAAGGCAGCGTAATATAACGGGTGCCTTTCATCTCGCCTTCGGTTTTTGCTTCGGGAGCTGCCCAGATAGCAAAGCCGTTTTTTGAATTTACATAATCAATTGCTTTCTGATACGGAGCGCTGCCCAGGTCCCCGCTGTAGTGCGACCATTTCATGCACCGCAAAAGCCCCTTGATATCGCCGGCTCTCTCAAGGCCGAATACAAGTAGCTCCTTATGGAAATTATTCAGGGTAAGGTCCCCTTTAAAAGGGCTTCCCGTCCAAAAATAAAACGGCACTACCTCAAGCCCGGGAATAATTATTATATCCGGATTTTCGCGGTTTGTTTTTTCTATAAGTTTGAGGTACTTTGCCGCTCCGAATTTTATCACTGAATTACGCTCTTTTGTTATTTTTAATAATCCGCGCAGCGGAAAAAGCCCGTATTCTGCCTTTACAAACGCCTCATCCGCCATAAAAACTACTTTAACGCCGTATTTCCTGGCAAGCTCCGCTATTTCATCAAACATGTACTGGCCGTTGCCTATATACGATTCTACATCTACAACCGCAGGGACCTGATTGTATCCTTCTGCCAGGGCGGATACTGTGCATAAACAAATTAATACAGCTAAACAATACCTCATAACTTCTCCTCGATTAATCTCGCATAAACTTTCTCTATATCCTGTATTTCTGTTTTTACATCATATTTAGGCCATACGGATGCCTTTGCCTTAGCGCCAAGAGTTTTTGCCAATTCCTTATCCAAAAGCAATTTTTTAATAGCTTGCGCAAGCGTATGGGCATTTCCGGCTTCAACTAAAATGCCGCATTCATCGCTTAGCAAATCTACTACGCCGCCTACGCGGCTGGCAATAACCGGTTTTGCAAGAGCCATCGCCTCAATAATAGCCATGCCAAGCCCTTCGTTAAGCGAGGGCTGAACATATACTTCAAAGCTGGATAAAATAGGCCTAATATCTTCCGTGGGCTCTAAAAACATAACTTTTTGCGTAACACCCAATTCATCCGCAAGGCGCCTTAGTTTTGCCTCTTGGGGCCCGTCGCCGAGTATGAGAAGCCGCGCATCGGAAAATTCCCCTACTGTAATAGTGAAAGCCTTGATTAAATATTCGAGGCCTTTTATCGGAACTAACCGCGCAATCGTGCCTATTACCCTGGAAGAAGCCGTTAGGCCCATATTTTGTTTTTCCTTCTGCCAATTACAGGAATAATTAAGGTATTTTTCAAGATTAACACAAGA
>JBDRLY010000006.1:0-8558 GCA_043812735.1 Candidatus Omnitrophota bacterium
AAACGCAGATGGTCGCAGATTGCCTGTCTGCCGACAAGGCAGGCACGCAGATGGTCGCAGATATAATTCGCCGGAAAGTATGGGGGATTTTGACACGGCAAACTGCACTTCGCCGGCGTAATTATCTTTTATAATCGCCGCGGCGCCAAGCATCGCGGGAAGATGTTTTTCCACTTCACTTTTGCGCGAACCCGGCAGGAAACCAATAGTTAAAACACCTTTTTTTAATCCGAAATAATCCAGCGCCTTATCTTTATCCATTGCCGGTTTAGCCACATCCAAAAGCGGATACCCGACGAATTCTACCGGCACGCCGGCACTTTCGTAGATTTTCTTTTCAAACTCAAAGGCAACAAGCATTTTATCCACGCATTTTTTGATTGCGTTAATTCTTCCCGGCGCCCACGCCCATATCTGTGGGCTTATGTAATAAATTACTCTTACGCCGCGTTGTTTAGCTTTTTTAGCCAGCTCTAAATTAAACCCCGGATAATCAATAAGCACAACGGTATCCGGTTTTTTCGTTTCAAGCTGCGAGACGGCGTCCTTGAATATGCTCTTTATTTTTGCGATATTGCGCAGGACGTCAAAAACGCCAACGATGGAAAGTTCTTTTATATCGTGGAAGGTATTAACGCCGGCAGCGCGCATTTTCTCGCCGCCTATGCCGAAAAGCTCGGTTTGCGGCGATATAGAGGAAATGGAGCGAGCTAAATTAGAACCATGCAGATCGCCGGATGGTTCACCGGCTATTACCATGATTTTTTTAACAAGCATGTCGAAAACCAAATATCAAAAATTAAATATTAAAAACACAAACCAAAAATGCAAAAATTTTTTGTCTTTATCTTTTTTTATGTGTGTTTTTGGTTTTTTATTTTTGATTTTTAATCCTGTCGATTATATCTAAAGCGACAGCGAGAGCATCGCGGCCTTCCCTGCCTGAAACAAGCGGCTTTGTTTTTTTATGCACGCACTCGACAAATGATTCAAGCTCTTTTTTTAGCGGCTCTTCTTTTTTTATGTTTATCATGCGCTGCGCGATACGGCCGCCTTCTTTGCGGTATATCGAGGCCAGCTGTTTTACATAATCCAGCGAAATATACGCATCCTCCACAAAAATCCTTATTTTGCGCTGAGCCTCAGGCGTTAAGCGGCTTGCGGTAAGGTCGGCGACTGCCTTATTCCGGAAAGTTATCCTGGCGTTTGCTATATCTTCATGGGGCGTCAATACGCTTACTCCGATTGCGTCTATTTTCTCGATAGGCGAGTTTACCAGCCCGAGTATAATATCGATATCGTGTATCATTAAATCCAGTACAACGCCTACATCGGTGCCGCGCTTTGAAAAAGGCCCGAGGCGGTGGCACTCTATAAACCGCGGCCCGGTTGCCAAATCCTGTATTGCGCGTACAGCGGCGTTGAAGCGCTCCACATGGCCTACCTGAAGCGTCAAAGAGCGCAATTCCGCCAGTTTTAATAATTCGTCCGCTTCCTGCAGGGTGGTGGTCATCGGTTTTTCTATCAAGACATTAATATTATTTGCCAGGAGGTCTTTTGCTATTTTGTGATGGAGTTTTGTGGGCACAACCACCGACGCGGCGTTGATTTTTCCGATAAGTTCGCGATAGTCGGTGTAGTAGCAAGTCTTATTTGCGCGGGCGATTCTTTTGGCCTTGCGCTCGTCTATGTCGCAGACGCCTACAAGCGTAGCATTTTTCAAATGTGAATATATCCTCGCATGGTGCATGCCCAAGTGCCCCACGCCTATTACGGCTAGTTTAATTTTTTCCATAGGATTTAACCGCGCTTACTATTTTATTCAGGTCTTTTTTCGACAACGCAGGGTGTACCGGCAGCGAAAGCACCTGGTTTGCCAATTTTTCGGCATTGTGCAGGCGCACTTTGCCGTAACCCAGTTTTTTATATAGTTTCTGCTTATGCAGCGGGATAGGGTAAAACAGGGCGCAACGGATATTTTGTTTTTCAAGGTATTTCATTAAGCGCTCGCGGCCCTGCGCAATTTTTACGGTATATTGATGGAAGACATGCTTATATCCCGGGGGCACATATGGTGTTTTAAGCCATGATAGATTTTTTAGACCCGCGCTCAAACGTTTTGCGTTTTGTATTCTTTTGTTATTAAGCGCATTTACCCGGCTCAATTGCGATAGGCCTAATGCCGCCTGAAAATCCGTCATGCGGTAGTTGTACCCTAATATATCGTGGGTAAACCGCGACGTTCTGCCGTGATTCACCAGCAAGCGGCAGCGCGCGGCAAGGCGCTTATCATCTGTAATTATCATGCCGCCTTCGCCGGTTGTCATATTTTTGGTAGCGTAGAAGCTAAACGTGGCAATATCCCCGAATGTCCCGGCTTTTTTACCGGCGTATTGAGCGCCTATTGCCTGGGCGCAGTCCTCGATAAGCAATAATTTGTGTTTTTTTACAATGCGCCTTATTGCGCGCATATCGCATGCAAGGCCGTATAAATGTACCATGATAACGGCTTTTATTTTTTTATTGCTTTTTAGTTTACGCTCGATGTCGTTGGCGGAAATATTGAATGTATGCATATCCGAATCGCAAAATACAGGTTTAGCTCCGCAGAATAAAACTGCATTTGCGGTTGCGATAAACGTGAAGGCGGGGCAGAGCACCTCATCCCCGGGCTTTATGCCGAGAGCCAAAAGCGCCGCATGCAGGGCCGTTGTGTCGTTTGACGCGGCGATAGCGTGGCGCGTGCTGTGGTAGCGGGAGAAAGCGGCCTCAAACCCGGCAACGTTTTCGCCGGCAGAGAGCTTGCCTGAAGAAAGCACCCCCAGTACGGCCTTTTTGTCGTTTTGCGTAATTACGGGTTTTGCCAGGGTAATCATATTGCGGTAATTATACCATTATAACAGGCAATCTGCAATATTTTTACTCGACAGAAAAGGCCTTTTGTGCTATATTTACAGGACTATGAAAACGTATCTACGGCTTCTGAAATACGTAAAGCCGCATACAGGCACGCTTGTGTTGGCAAGCTTCCTTATGCTTATATCAAGCATATTTGACGGCGCTTCCATTGGTATGGTTGTGCCGACGGTTGATAAGATACTCGGCGGCAAAGAGATACAGATTTCCCAGAACGCGCCGTTGTTTCTTAAATCGTTTATCGGTAAAATAAACGCCATCCCCTCGTCAAGCCTGCTTAACAGCCTTATTATATTTTTGCTTGTAATGTTTCTTTTAAAGGGAATATGCCAGTTTTTGCAGTCATATCTCATGAACGACGTAAGTTACGCCATTATACGCGATATACGCGATGTCCTTTATAAGAAGATCCTGAGGCTTCCGCTTGGTTTTTTTACAAGAAGCAAAGCAGGCGAGCTTGTATCGCGCATCATATACGATACCACCGTTGTGCGCGATTCGATCTCTGAGGGGCTGACCGATTTGATTTATCAGACTCTGCAGGTGGTTGCGTATATGATTGTCCTTGTTTCCATGGCGGTATTCTTTTCGATACCGCTTACGCTTATTCTCTTTACCCTTTTTATAGCGCCAGTGATTATACTGCCTGTTATTAAAATAGGCCAGCGGCTGCGCAAGATATCAAAAGACGGGCAGGAGAAAATAGCGGATTTAAACACTACCCTCTACGAGAGCATAACCGGCGCCGAGGTAGTAAAGGCATTCTCGATGGAGCAGTATGAATTTTCTAAATTCAAGATCCAGAATCACAAGTCTTATAAGATTATGATGAAAATAGTCAAGCGCATGATAGGCGTATCGCCGTTTACCGAGTTTATAGGCATAGCGTGCGCGGGTTTTGTTATATGGATCGGCGGCAAACAGGTAATCGCGGGCAATTTAAGCGCCGGGGCTTTTATAGCTTTTCTGGCGGCGCTGTTGTGCCTGATAAAACCGTTTAAAAGGCTATCACGCGTGCACACTATAAACCAGCAGGCGCTTGCCGCGGCCACGAGAATATTCCATATGCTCGACGAAAACGAGACAATAAAAGAATTGCGCTCTGCCGGAGCGCTCGCGCCGTTTAAAAATGAAATAGCCCTTGAGGGCGTAAGCTTCAAATACGAAAAGAACCACGTCTTAACAGATATAAATTTAAAAGTAAAAAAGGGCGAAGTCATGGCGATAGTCGGCCCCTCGGGAGCGGGCAAGACCACGCTGGTTAATTTATTAACGCGCTTCTACGACCCCGATGAGGGGGCGGTGAAAATAGACGGCGTTGATATAAAATCGGTTACGCTTACGTCTTTGCGCAACCAGATAGGCATAGTTACGCAGCATACGTTTTTGTTTAACGATACCATAAAGGCGAATGTCTGTTACGGCAGGCCGGATGCGCCTATGGATGATATAATCCACGCCGCAAAACTGGCTAACGCGCACGAATTTATAATGAAACTCCCCAAGGGCTATGATACTATAATCGGCGAACGCGGATTCCGCCTCTCGGGCGGAGAGCGCCAGCGCCTGGCGATTGCCCGCGCGCTGTTTAAAAACGCTCCGATTTTAATTCTGGACGAGGCAACCTCGCAACTGGATTCGCATTCAGAGCTGCTTGTACAGCAGGCGATCGAGCGCCTCATGGAAAACCGCACGGTATTTGTTATAGCGCATCGGCTCTCGACAATTCGCCACGCTACGAATATAATTGTACTGGATAAGGCAAGGCTAACGGAACAGGGCTCCCACGATGCTTTAATCGAGAAGGGCGGGCTCTATTGTAAATATTACAACATGCAATTTCAAGCGAAGCCACAAGTTACGGAACAAGGGAAACGTAACTTGTAAGGCTGAGCTGGATCCCGCATAGCGGGACCAAACGCTAATTTAAAAAGGAGGGTTATAAAATTGGCTACGACAGAATTAATCAAACAATTGCTTGAGGCAGGCGTTCATTTCGGGCATCAGGCAAAACGCTGGAATCCGAAAATGAAAAAATTTATCTTCGGTGAAAAGGGCGGAATTTATATCATCGACCTTGAAAAAACCACCGACTTATTGAATAAAGCGCTCGATTTTCTGCGCAAGACAGCGTCTACCGGGGGCGCTGTTATGTTCGTCGGCACGAAAAAACAGGCGCAGGAAATAGTGAAAGAACATGCGCTGCGCTGCAACCAGCCCTTTGTCAACAGCCGTTGGCTGGGCGGCATGCTGACTAATTTTGTCACGATACGAAAATCCGTCGAGCGCCTTAAAGAACTCGAAAAAATGAAAAAGAACGGTATTTTCGACTCCCTGACTAAAAAAGAAGCAGCCAAGCTCGAGGCGGAGATGGCGAAATTGAATAAGTATTTAGGCGGCGTGGTTGCCATGGAACGTTTGCCCGGCGCCATATTTGTGGTTGATTCCAAAAAAGAGGAAATCGCGGTAAAAGAAGCGAGGCGCCTGGGAATTCCGGTTGTCGCGCTGGTTGATACAAATTGCGATCCGGATGTTATAGATTTTCCCATACCCGGAAACGACGATGCCATACGCTCCGTAGTTCTCATCACCTCTATGGTTACTGAGGCGATTTTGGAAGGCAGGCGTTTACACGCCGATGAAAAGGCCGAGGAAAAGGCCCGCTCAGAGGAAGAGCCGCCGGTTCTGGAAGCGACGGAGGAAGTTATCGAGGACGTGGAGAAAAAAGTTGCGAAGCCGCGAAAGAGCACCTCAAAATTGGCTGCAACAAAAGGAAAGAAGGTGTAAAAGGCAATGGTGACAAAAGATAAAATAATGGAATTACGTGAAAAAACAGGCGCAGGCATTATGGACTGCAAAGGTGCCCTCACCGAGGCAAAAGGCGACATAGAAAAAGCAGTAGCTATTTTACGCCAGAGGGGCGCCCTTGTTGCCCAGAAAAAAGCCGGACGCGTCGCGGGAGAAGGAAGGATAGAATCGTATATACACCACAGCGGAAAAATCGGCTCTATCCTGGAGATAAATTGCGAAACGGATTTTGTCGCAAGGACCGAGGATTTCAAAAAACTCGCGAAGGACATAGCCATGCAGGTTGTCGCGACAAATCCGCATTATCTTTCGAAGGAAGAAATTCCCAAGACGATGATCGAGAAGGAAAAACTCACAGCCGCCGAACTTGATAAGTTATACAAAACGGTGTGTCTCCTGGAACAGCCTTTTATCAGGGACGAGAAAATCACGATAAAGGATTATATCGATTCGATAGTAGGCAAGGTGGGAGAGAAAATCGTAGTTAAAAGGTTTTTAAGGTATCAATTGGGAGAATAATGACAAAGCCCCTCCACAAAAGGGTGGTTGTAAAGTTAAGCGGCGAGGCGCTGCAGGATAATTCGGGCTACGGCATTGATATGGCGCAGGCGCGCTCGATCGCGCAGGAAATTAAAGAAGTAAGGGAATTAGGCGTTGAGGTGGCGGTAGTAATAGGCGGCGGCAATATTTTCCGCGGCGCGCAGGCAGAGGCGCACGGCATGGACCGCGCCACCGCGGATTACATGGGCATGCTTGCCACCGTAATAAACGGCCTGGCGCTGCAGGACGCGCTTGAAAAGTCCGGCGTTCATACGCGTGTTCAGACGGCGATAGAAATGCACCAGCTCTGCGAGCCTTATATACGCCGCAGGGCCATAAGGCACCTTGAAAAAGGCCGCGTCGTAATATTTGTAGCTGGCACCGGAAACCCTTATTTTTCTACCGATACAACCGCCGCTTTGCGCGCGATAGAAATAGGCTCAAGGATAATTTTTAAAGCCACCAAAGTGGACGGAATTTATACGGCAGACCCCAAGAAAGACAAAAAAGCGAAAAAGTTTGACAAACTAAGCTATATAAACGTATTGAGGCGCGGGCTTAAGGTAATGGATGCCACCGCGATAAGCCTGTGCATGGATAATAGCCTGCCTATCTTAGTGTTTAATTTATTCAGGAAAGGAAATTTAAAAAGGGCTGTTCTGGGAGAAAAAGTCGGTACCCTGGTTAAGGGATAACACGGTCCCGAATGTAGTGTAATATTGGATAATACTTCGGGACCCCGAAGAATTGCCCGACAAAAAGCGACATTCGGGGGGAGGGTTACAAGATGGCAGAGGCAAACGCGCAGACATTAGTGCATGATGCGGAAGATAAAATGAAAAAGGCTCTTGAGGTTACGTCCAAAGAGTTCGCCACGATAAGGACGGGACGCGCGTCGCCCGCGCTGGTTGAAAATATAAAAGTGGAATATTACGGCAATCCTACACCCCTGCGCCAATTGGCGACGATATCTATTCCCGATCCGCGTTTAATAGTAATTCAGCCCTGGGATGTATCTTCGCTGCAGGAGGTGGAGAAGGCAATCTTAAAATCAGAGCTCGGCATTACGCCCTCTAACGACGGAAAATTAATAAGGCTCTCTTTACCGTCCTTAACGCATGAGCGCAGGGAAGAGCTGGCAAAGCTTGTTAAAAAAATCGCGGAGGACGGCCGCGTTTCCGTAAGGACCATACGCCGTGACGCAAACGAACACATAAAAAAATTGGAAAAAGACAAATCCATAACCGAGGATGGCAGTTTCAGCTCGCAGGAGCAGGTTCAGAAGCTTACCGATAAATATATTTCCAGGATAGACGAAGCGCTCAAGGGAAAAGAAAAAGAAATCCTTGAAGTGTAATTGATTTGTGGCCCCGAATGTAGTGTTTAGTCGGGTAATACTTCGGGGCCCCGAAGTGATACTTCGAAGAATGATAACATTCGGGGGGCCGCTAGCTCATCAGGTAGAGCACCGCCCTTTTAAGGCGGTTGTGGAAGGTTCGAGACCTTCGCGGCTCACCAACTTTTACAGGTAGGTTGAATGAAACTTATCCTTATTCCCGCCGTATGCATCGCCATCCTTATAACCCAAGTAGAATTGCGCGCAGATGATATCTACCTTAAATCCGGCAGGATAGTAAAAGGGACAATTTCCGAGGAAACCGACGAAGAAGTATCCGTCAGGGTGGATTACGGAAGTTTTAAACTTTACAAAAATCAGATAGACCGCATCGAAAAAACTTCACCGCAAGAACTCCCCGCCGCAGAACCCGGCAGAACGGAAAATTACACCAGCCAAAGCGACGCCGATACTTCGGTATTGGCGGACAGGCTTATTTACGGCGGGCAGTTGACGCCACAGGGCGAAACCAAACACTTTATCTTTTTTTCAAAAGACCCGCAATACACAGCCCGGCTTTTAGAGGCGTCAGAAAACATATTAAACGAAATAAGCGCTTTTTTAGGCGTGAGCCCCGATTCCGTCTGGAGCGGCAAATGCGCTATTATCGTGGCTCTAAAAACAGACAGAAGACCTTCACGTACATGGGAGCGTTATTTCAGCGAGTGGGTTGCGGGCGCTGCGCGCCCGCGCGCAGGGGAGATTTATTTATATTATTATACAGAAAGCCCGCTGGAAACGCTCCTCGTCGTTTTCCGCCATGAATTGGCGCACATTGTTTTGAATGCGATGGTAGGAGGCAAAAAGCTGCCTCTCTGGGTGCACGAAGGGTACGCCTGTTATGAAATGTTCAAAGTCCCCCAGGCCCGCGCATATGTGGATTTAAGAGCTATTTTGC
>JBDRLY010000007.1:0-12069 GCA_043812735.1 Candidatus Omnitrophota bacterium
AACAAACTCGGTACCTATTAAAGGGATCAAAAACAGGCTTCCTATAAAAATGGCGGTTGCGCAAAATATCGTAAACTTCTTATGGCCGAGCGACCAGCCCAAAAGCCCGGCATATCTTTTCTCCAGGGAATCAAATATTCCTTTGCTGAAATTATAAAATGCCTCGTAAACCGGGTTGCGTTTTTTCTTCGGCCTGTCAATTAACCATTTTGAACAAAGTGTCGGTGAAAATGTAAGCGCCGTAAAAAGCGACGCCAAAAGCGTTACCGTTACGATAACCGCCAATTGCCTGAACATTATACCTACTACGCCCTTGATAAACATCATGGGCACAAATACAACCACCGTAGTAAGCGTGGAGGCGGAGATAGCCAGCCCCACTTCGCTTGCGCCGTTAATTGTGCCCTCTTTTGGGTCCTCTCCGCGTTCCCTGTGACGCGAAACATTATCAACTACAACTATAGCGTTATCCACTACCATGCCTATGGCAATCGCCAGGGAGGAGAGGCTTATTATGTTAATGGTGTAGCCGAACAAAAAGAAAAAGATAAAGGAAATCAAAAGCGAAAACGGTATCGTAAGCGCAACTATCAGGCTTGGCCTTATCTGCCTTAAGAAAAAGTAGACCACCAAAATTACGAATATGCCGCCCCAATATACCGCGTTTTTTAAGTTATTTATTGCAAGGACAATGTGCTCGGATGTATCAAAGATAACATCAAGCTTTACGTCGGGGGGGAGATTTTTTTCCAGTTGCCTGATTTTCTTTTTGATTTTATTTGCGACGGCCACCGTATTGGTTCCGGATTGCTTTTGGGCTAAAACCATAAGGCCCCTGCGGCCGTTCATGCGGACCTCTGTCTTTTCCTCTTTAAACCCGTCTTGTACTTCTGCTATATCTTTTAGATATACAGGGGCATCACCCTGCGTCGTGATAATAATATCTTTCATCTGGCTGGGGTCCTGGAATTCTCCCGGAACGCGTATCGCATAGTCGGTCAACCCCATTTTCAAGCTGCCCGCAGGAAGTGTTATATTCTCGCGCGCCAGGGCTACCGCTACGTCCTGAATAGACAAATGGCGCGCTTCCAGCTTTGCGCGGTCGACCCAAATATTAATCTGGCGCTCCAGGCCGCCTACCGCGAACACGGTGCCGATGCCGGGTATTGTTTTTAACTGATCTAGAATTTTTTTGTCTATCATATGATACAGGGCAGGATAGCTTTCATCGGCGCTTGCGCCCACGAAAACAATAGGAATTAAGGCTGTGTTGAATTTGAAGGTGCGGGGGTTTTCTATTTCATTGGGTATATCCGGCAGTGTCCTTTTGGCAAGCTCTATCCTGTCACGTATGTCGTTCGATGCCTCGTCAAGGTTGGTGCCCCAGAGAAATTTTACCGTTACAATAGACAATTCCTCGGATGAGCGGGATTGCAGCTTCTCTAAGTACGGCGTCGTTGCCAGCTGGTTCTCAAGAACCCTTGTGACGCGCGTTTCAACATCCTCCGGGCTTGCGCCCGGGCAGACTGTGATAACGGAAATAGCAGGCGGCTCTATTTCCGGCATAAGGTCTATCCCCAGGCGCGTGAGCGAAAAAAGCGAGATAACAAGCACCGCCGCAAATATCATTAAATTCGTTATCGGGTATTTTACGCCGAATTCGGGAAGGCGCATTTTATTCTCCTATTCTAACGCGCATGCCCTCATCAAGGCCGCCTTGCCCCGAGACGACAATTATATCTTCTTTTGATATGCCGCTTAATATCTCGACGTTGTTTTCTTCCGAGATGCCTAACTCCAGGTCCCGCCTGCGCGCCGCTAAGTCTTCGACAACGAATACGTAGGCTTTCCCTTCCTTAAATAGCACCGCGTCGCGAGGCAGAATCAGTGCCTTTTGACGGCGCTCCAGCATTATATCAACATTCGCAAACATCCCGCCTCTTAAGAGGTACTTGGGGTTATCCAGTTCTATTTTCACATTAAAGGTGCGTGTTGCCAAATCTGCTATAGGGCGTATGCTGAAAATCTTTCCCGAAAATACCTCGCCGGGATACGTATCAACTTTTACCTTTACGCTTTTCCCCTCTTTTATCTGCCCCAAAAAATTCTGCGGCACGTCGGCTTCGACTTTCACTTTATTAATATTTGCTATTCTGATTACGGGTTCCGCCGAGGATACCTGTTCGCCTACCTCTGTTAATTTTTCGGCAATAAAACCCTCGAACGGCGCATTTATCGAGGTATTGGCCAATTTATCTTCTGAGATACTTAGCGAGGCCTGTGCATCCTTGGCCTGCGCCTGCGCGCTCTTATACGCCGCCTCAAACCTGTCATATTCCTGTTTTGAAATTGTATCGCGCTCAAGAAGTTTTTTCATGCGTGAGAAATTGGCTACTGCGTTCTCGAGGTTCGCATTTGCGCTCATTAAGGCTGCTTGGGATTTCTGCACAGATAATTCATAGTCTATTTTCTCTACTAAAATCAGCGGCTGGTCTTTTTTTACCTTTTGGCCTTCTTCAACCAGGATTTTTTCCACTCTTCCCTGAATTTTCGGCGCGATATAGGTATCCTGCCAGGGCACGATTGTCCCTGTAAGCGAAATCCTTGAGGCGATTTCGCCGGTTATCGGAGTAATTACGCGCACAAGCGGCGCTTCAACGCGCCGTTTCTCCTGTGTTTCTTTAGCGCATCCCATAACGGCAAATAGCGCATAGCAAATGACAAATAGCAAGTATTTTTGATTTTTCATTTTTATTCTCCTGCTGCGTATTCCAGATTCGCATACGCCAATTGGTATCCGTATAGCGCATTGTAATAATCCTGCTTTGCCTGCGTTAAAGCCGTGCGCGCGTCCAGGACTTCGGTGTTTATCGCAATGCCTGCCTTATATCTTTCCTGCATTATCCTATAGTTCTCCTCAGCCATTTCTATGACGGTTTTCGCCACTTCTATACTCTTTTGCGCCTCCTCCAGGTTTAAATAGGCCTGCTTAACTTCGTAACGCAGGTTATCCTTCAAATATTCAAGGGCATAGCGCGACTCTTTAACTTTTGACTTTGCCTCCTTTATTTTGCTGTAAGTACTCGTCCAGTCCCATATATCCATATTTGCGCTGACTACCGCATAAGAACTGTTTTTCCACTGATTCACAGGAGACGATTGCCCTTTTATCCTGTCCCTCGTCGCCGTTACGCTTATCTGGGGGAATAATTCGCTGCGGGCAACCCATACGCCATGGCGCGACGCGTCCAACGTTGCCGATGCGGCCAAAACATCCGGCCTGTTCATTTCGGCTTTTCGCGTATATTCCGCGAGATTTACTTCTTTATATTCAACCTCCAGCGTATCTTCAAGCTTTAGTTTCGTATCAAGTGAGATATTTAACAAATTGCAGAATGCCGTTTCTGAGAGCGCGCATGCGTTATTCGACGCAATAAAGGCTTGTTTTATATGCGCAAGTTCCACGCGCGTACGCATAACATCAACCTTGGGCGCAACACCTACCTCAAAAAGATTTTCTACGTCGTTTAGGTGTGATTGGAGTTTTTCAATGGCCTCTTCATTCACCTGTTTTAGCTTATTTGCGGTTAGTATTCCGAAATAAGCGTTTTTGACCTCGTACGCCAAGAGCTGCTTTGTCCTCTCCGTCGAATTGCTTGCGGCGCTGACGTTATCTTTCGCCTGGAAATACGTCCCCAGGAGCTTGCCCCCGGTAAAAATGGGCTGTGTCATGTTTACGTTAAGGGAATAAACGTTTTTGTCTCTTGTTTTTGACGGGGACGTCCCTAAAGACAGGCCGCTAAGAGAAAATGTGGTGGCTTTGTCATACCTCGTATATGAATTGGCGGTGCCGATAACCGGCAGGAATGCGGTAAATGCCTGATGCAGCTGCTCTTTTGACTGCTCGATTTTTTCCTTCGCCTGGGAAATCGTGTAATTATTCCTGAGCGCAGTATCTACGCTTTTGCGCACATCAAAGGCGCTTATTTCATCCGCCGCAAAAAGCTTCGCACAGAAAAATACTGCCGCGGCAAGCACTGCGGAGTTCTTCATTATCCTGCATAGCTTCTTTACTATCCTTAAATAGGCTCCTCTCTCTTGCGCGCTCAGGCGGCCGAAAACATCCCTGATGGTGGATTGCATCTGGCGGCTCATATCTTCTACGGTCCTTTTCCCTTTTTCTGTGAGCATGATATTTACTATACGCCTGTCTTTCTCATGGCCTCGCCTTTCAACTAATCGTGCCCGGAATAGGCGCTCGATTAACCCGGTGGCTGCTGCCGTTGTTATGGAGAGGTGCCTTGCGATATCGGACATGGTACATTTTTCCTCGCGCATCAAAAGCTGCATTATTGCCATTTGCGGCACGGTAATCTTTCCCCGCGCCAGGGCGTGGCTTTGGCGGCGCAGAAAATGGCGCATCAACTCCGGCAAAAGCCCGATAATTTCCTTCGCAAACTCGTTAAGTCCTTTTTTATCCATATTCACCATATAGTTAATAGTATTAAATATTAATGTACTAAAGTATATACCGAAACGGCGCGCATGTCAAATAAAAACGGGTTTATTTTATGTTACGGCTGCCCGGCTTTACTGGAGCGCTACCCTTTTTGCAGAGAGGGCAGTTCTGGGGCTGGTACGTCGGTATGTTTATTTTAAGAAGTGCTTTGAATTTTACTCCGAAATCCGGAGTTTTCTCCGAGCGATCAACTATCGCTCCCGCGCCGACTAATTGTGCGCCGGCGTTCTTAACTAATTCTATAACCTCTTTTGTGGAACCCCCAGTTGTCACAACGTCTTCTACTACAAGCACCCTGTCTTTCGGCGAAATTGAAAATCCGCGCCTAACATTAAGTTTGCCCTCGGTCCTTTCGGCAAATATGGCGCGCACGCCGAGTGTTTTTCCAACTTCGTAAGCGACAATTATTCCTCCCAGCGCCGGGCCCATAATAAGCGTGGGCCTTTCGGCATCAAACTTTTCCGCAAGCTCCGCGCACACCTTATCGGCTAAGAGGGGGTCTTGCAGAATAAGCGCGCATTGAAGATATCTCGGGGAATGAAGGCCGCTTGACAATAAAAAATGCCCTTCCAGTAACGCGCCTGATTTTTCGAATATGCCTAATATCTCGTCCTGTGTCATTTTTTACGGGGGGTTATTTCTTTTAAAATTGCCCTGGCAACCTTAAGGGGGTCGGGTGATTCAACAACCGGCCTTCCTACGACAATATAGTCTGCGCCTTCTGAAATTGCCTGGCGCGGCGTCATGATGCGCTTCTGGTCGCCTGCCTTGCTGCCGCGCGGCCTTACACCGGGCGTAACAACCAGAAAGTCCTTTGCGCATACCTGCTTTATCCTGTGCGCCTCCTCTGCCGATGCGATAACACCGTCGAGGCCTGCATTTTTTGCAACCTGCGCAAGGTATATCACCTGGTCCTTGAGGAATCTTTTTATTCCGAATTCTTTAAGGTCGTCGTCGTTAATGGAGGTCAGTACGGTAACGCCGAGAATCTTGGGACGCCTAACTGCGAATTTTTTTGCGGCCCTATCAACTGTTTTTACAAGCTCCGTCATCATATTCATGCCGCCTGAAATATGCACCGTAAACATGCTTACGCGCTGCGCCACTAATGCCTCGGCTGCTTTTGAAACAACGCTGGGGATATCGTAAAATTTTAAATCCAGAAAAACCTCGCAATGCTGTTTTCTGACTATGCGTATCGCCTTTGGCCCGGCGGCACAGTATAATTGGCTTCCTATTTTAAAAGTTTTAACGGTCCTTGAGAGCCTGTTTACAAGGGCCTGCGCCCTTTCTATTGTTGCAACATCCAGGGCAACGATTAATTTCTCGCTCTCTGCCGCAGATCTTTTCATGCCGAATACATCCTCCTTTTCAATCCAGATCGGCATCCCGATGTAATACTTCCATGAGTTGCTACATTCGGGACCCCAATCCCCCCGTCAGCTGCCTTATTCTGCTTATTTTATTTTCTTTCATGTATTTTTCTATTCCATCGATTATCTCAACTGCCGCGTTAGGCTCAACAAAATTTGCCGTTCCTACGCAAACGGCATCCGCGCCGCAGAGTAAAAACTCTATCGCATCCCCGGCATTCATTATGCCACCCATACCTATTATGGGAACCTTTACCCTTTTTGCCGCCTCCCATACCATGCGAAGCGCAATAGGTTTTATCGCGGGACCGGAGAGCCCGCCTGTTATATTTGCCAATTCCGGCTTTCTTGTGTTTACGTCAACCGCCATGGCCAAAAACGTATTTACCAAAGACAGCGCGTCTGCGCCTTCGCGCTCGCACGTAACGGCAATTTTTGATATATCAGAAACATTCGGTGAGAGTTTAGCTATAAGAGTAAGCGGGGTTATTTTTCTTACGCGCCTTACCAGCGATGCCGCAATTTTTTCGTTTTTTCCGAATTCCGCCCCGCCCTGTTTCACGTTTGGGCAGGAAATATTTACCTCAAGGGCGTCGACCCCCTTGCATGCGCTTAGCCTTTTTGCAAGCGCAACATAATCTTCAACTCTCTTACCCGCAATAGAAACAATCACGGGCACCCTTAATTCCTTAAGGCGCGGGAGCTTTTCCTTTATAAAAGTTTCTATGCCGGGATTTTGCAGGCCGATCGCATTGAGCATGCCTGAGGCAGTTTCTACGATTCTCGGAGGCAGATTGCCCTGCCTTGGCTCTAGCGTAATTGATTTTGTTATAACGCCGCCGAGCGCTCGAAGCTCTGTTAAGTGTTTGAATTCCTCCGCAAACCCGAATGTGCCGGAGGCAACCGTTACCGGGTTTTTGAGTTTTATTTTTCCTATTTTAACCGCTAAATCTACCATACTACCTCATCCGCATCAAATACCGGTCCATCACTACATACCCGTTTATATTCGGTGTACGGTGTGCGGTTTGCGCCTTGCTGCCGCCTGCCTGCCGGCAGCAAGCCAGGGCAAGGCAGGGTGTGCGCCGATAACCGCGAACCGCTAACCGAAAACCGAGTTTTTACAACGCATCCCATGCATGCCCCAAGGCCGCAGGCCATGCGCTCTTCCAGCGAAACCTGAGATGGTATTTTATACTGTTTTGCGATTTTTGCCAGTTCTTTTAGCATTGGGCGGGGGCCGCAGCCGTATAAGTTCGGTGTTCGGTGTTCGGTGTTCGGTGTTCGTAATAACTCTAATAAAACTTCGCTGGCAAGACCTTTTTTGCCTTTGGAACCGTCTTCTGTTGCAACAATTACTTCTACGCCGAGTTTTTTAAATTCGTCTTCGCAAAGCAACAATTTTTTTGTCCGCGCCCCAATAATTACCACTAACCGCGAACCGCTAACCGAAAGCCGAACTAGTTTCTCCGCAAGAAACAACAGCGGCGCCGCGCCTATTCCCCCGGCAACTAAAATAGGATTTAGGGATTTGGGGCTGATGGCAAAACCATTGCCCAAAGGGCCAATTATATCAAGCTTCTCGCCTAATTTCCTCTGCGAGAGGATTTCTGTTCCCTTGCCAATCACCTTATACAGTATTTCAATGGTATTCGGTTTTCGGTTTTCGGTGTGCGCGCGAGAACCGCGAACCGAGAACCGCGAACCGATGCGATGTATGCTAAATGGCCGGCGCAATAATGTTTCGCGGCCGGCGTCGCAGCGCACATGGACAAATTGTCCAGGCCTGGCATGCCTTGCAATCTCAGGCGCCATAATAGCCATGCGGTAATGCCCAGGTGCAATTTCTTTATTCGAAACTATCCTAGAACAGCGTAAGCTGCTTATCCTGTTTTGTTTGTTCATCAAATATCCTTATCTTGCCGTATTCCCCGTCATAACCGGGTTCTATTTTAACTTCGCCTTTGCGCACCTTTATTATCCCCTCGGCAATCTGCTGCGGAAATTCCCTTTTTGGGGATATGCCTTTTAATTTGGCCTGGGCCGAGAGGTCTTTTATATTCATAGCGGGCGAGGTTGTCCTGTTGTATCTTGAGTGTATGTGGAAATCCGCCAGTATCTCCATTTTGATATGTGTTTTTGGTTTTTTATTTTTAATCTTTGATTTCACCTTAACAGATTAACAACTTCCTCCATATTTCCCCAGTGCGTGCCGCGCCAATAGACGCGTTTGCATATTTTACACCTGCTGAAATCTTCGTTGGTATTATAGACGTATTCCGGCACAAGGGATTTTACGTTTTCTTTTTCAACCTGCTCAAGTTCGCTATTGCATACTACGCAGCGGCTGAACAGTTTGTCTTTTTTGGGGGAAATTCCGAGGGATTTTGTGGTATTTTTTAATTGCTCGCGGAAATAATCACTGTGTACATGAATTGTTCTGTAGCCTGCGCGCCTGGGGAGCTTTGTGTCCCTTGTCAGTATTATGCGCTCCTCTTTTAGGCTCTCGAGGACCAAACCCTTTTTAGTGTCTTTGTCAAAATATTCTACGTCGTAACCTAAAATCCTCAGCCACTTCGCTAAGCGGCCAAGTTCTTTAGTTACGATGAACTTCACTTCTAATCACCGAGCCAAATCAAACAGCCCCTTCTTTTCTGTTTTATCCTCTTAAGAAGTTTCTGCGCATCTTTTGCGTATTTTGTGCCTGGAAAATTTGCGATGAGCTTCTGGCAGTAATCTTCCGAAACCAGCAGCTCGCTTGTACCAAAGGTTTGTTTTGCATTATAAAGGTACTCTTCCGCGACTAATTTATTCTTGCCGGTTACTTCCCTGTATTTCGCTGCGGTAGAACAACCGTTAAGCGCCAGGGAGCAAAAAGCAAAAACTACAAGGGCAGCGACTGCTGTTAATTTTAGGTTTCCTGCCTCAGAACTCTTAATTTTTATCATGCTACTTCTCCTCCACTTTGGCGCCGGCAGGCACGGTAAACGCAAATTCTTTATCGTCTATCGGTATATTTATTTTTATATTTTTGTATTCCTCAAGTATCGTAGGGTTGCCTTGGCTATCCTTTATGGCGAGCCTGCGCACCAGGCCGTCGTCCACCCCGATAGCAATTTCCATTGTGGCATATTTCTGAGGGTCTTGAATCTTGATGTAAGACTTGGGGGTGCCTTCTATTATATAAACCGCATCGCCCGCGATATTATCTTTTTTAACAAACTTCATGGTCGCTTGTTCCATATCCTGCGTAGCATCCCTTATATCCCCTATGTCGCCGCCGCGTTTTGTTAAGTCCAGCTTATAAACCACCTCCATGGGCTTCATATACTGCCACATAGTACTGCCGTCGCAGACGGTAAGCTGCTTAACGGGCTGTGTGCCGCCTAAAATATCCATATCGACTTTTATTTTGTTCTCGTCTTTACAGAGCATCTTTCCCGCCATCTCGATGGTCATTTTGTCGCCCAGCTTAACCGTCATTTTTACATCCGCAGAATAACTTCTTGCCAGCGCTGCCTTCATTTTTACATCCCTTAGCACCGCATCAAGGGCGTCATCCGCAAAAACGCCTGAAGATAAAAGGCCGAACGCTAAAACTAGAATCATTGTGGTCATTTTTCTCATGCTAATATCTCCTCGTTTCTCATTAATATTTTTCCGCCGACAACCAAATCGGTTGCCTTGCCCTTTAATTTCCAGCCGATAAACGGGGTGTTCTTCGATTTCGATTCAAGCGAATCAAGCTTCCAGTGTTTCTCTGTGTCTATCACAACGATATCCGCATCCGCGCCCTCGCTTAATTTGCCCTTGGCGCTCAACCCAAGAATCCTTGCGGGGTTCGCCGATAACTTTTCTATCAACTCCCCGACCGAAAGAACCTTTTTATCTACAAGCTCCATTACCGAAAGCGCCAGGGCCGTTTCTAAGCCTACCATGCCGAAACTAGCCGTGTCAAATTCCGTATCCTTCTCCACATCCAGATGCGGCGCGTGGTCTGTGGCTATTACGTCTATTGTTTTATCTTTTAAGCCGCTTTTTAGCGCCTCGATATCCTCTTTGCTGCGCAGCGGCGGATTTACTTTAGCCAGGGTATTATACCCCAAAACGGCTTCATCCGTAAGCGTAAAATGATGCGGCGTTACTTCGCAGGTCACGTTTAATTTATCCCTTTTTGCGCCTCTTATAAATTCTACTGACTCGGCCGTACTTACATGCGCAATGTGCAGTTTACCGCCAGTTAACTTCGCGAGTTGCAAATCGCGCGCCACAATTGCCGATTCCGCCTCCTTTGGCACGCCTTTTAAGCCTAAAACGGTTGCGGTATATCCCTCGTTGGCCACCCCGCCGGATAATTCCAGGTCTTCGCAGTGATCTATAAGAAGCATGCCGAATATTTTTGAGTACTCAAGCGCCCGGCGCATAATCTGAACCGAGAAAACAGGCCTGCCGTCATCGGTTATAGCCAAAACACCGGCCTTTGCCAATTCCCCTATCTCGGTTAATTCCCTGCCGCCTTGTGCCTTTGTCACGCAAGCAGCAGGGTAGATATTAACAAGCGCGGTTTTTCTTGCCTCTGCAATTACATATTCCGCTACGCCCTGGTTGTCGCATGGCGGAGTTGTATTTGGCATTGCCAATAGCGTCCCGAAGCCTCCCTTTATCGCTGCGCGGCTCGCCGTAAGGAATGTTTCTTCGTCTTCTCTGCCCGGCTGGCGCAAATGGGTATGCATATCCACAAATGCCGGCGCCACAATTTTACCCTTTGCGTCTATCGTCTCTGCGCCGTTTGGTTTTAAATTTTTCCCGAGCTGGACAATTTTTCCGTCTTTTACTAATATATCAAGCTGTTCATCCCGTTTACTCGCGGGGTCTACCACCCTGCCATTTTTAATTAATATGTCTTTCATATTTATCCTTTCGCGCCTGAAACAAGGTACAATACCGCCATCCTTATTGCGATACCGTTTGTAACCTGGTCCAAAATTACCGAATAAGGCCCGTCCGCAACCTCGCTTGACATTTCAACGCCGCGGTTTATCGGGCCGGGGTGCATTATTAAAATATCTTTTTTCGCATATTTGAGTTTTTCGCCGTCAAGCCCGTAATTTATGGCGTATTCGCGAAGCGTGGGGAAGAATTTTTCGTTCTGCCGCTCCAATTGAACCCTTAGCATTATCGCAACATCGGCGCTTGAAAGCGCCTCTTTCATGTCATATGTAGGCTTTACCCCCATTTTCTCTACCTCTGGTGGTACTAAACTCGGCGGCGCGCATACCGTTACCCTGGCGCCCAGTTTTGTCAAGCCCCAGATATTAGAGCGCGCAACCCTTGAGTGCAGTATGTCGCCTATTATCGCCACATTTAACCCTTCAATTTTTTTCTTTCTTTCCTTTATAGTAAAAATATCCAATAGCGCCTGCGTAGGATGCTCGTGCGAGCCGTCTCCCGCATTAATTACGGAAGGCCCAAGCGCTTTCGCCAACAGATGCGCCGCGCCGCTTGAGGCATGCCTCATAACTATCGTATCAACCTTCATTGCCTCGATATTTTTTATGGTATCTTTTAACGATTCTCCTTTTACCACGCTTGATGCGGCGCCGGAAATATTTATGATATCCGCGCTCAGGCGTTTTGCCGCCAGCTCAAACGATGTGCGCGTCCTTGTTGAGGGTTCAAAGAAAAATAATACTACTGTTTTCCCGCGCAGCGTCGGCACTTTTTTTATCGTACGAAGCGATATTTCCTTAAAAGACTCTGCCGTATCGAGTATAAGCTCTATTTCATCCTTTGATAATTCCTCCAGGCCTAAGAGGTCCTTTCTCTGCCAGGTGGTTTTGGTTTCTTGGTTTCTCATTGTTTCTCCTCTATCGCAACTTCGTCAACATTATCCGCTTCTATTAATCTTACCTCTACTATTTCATTAAGCGCGGTAGGGACATTTTTCCCAACGTAATCCGCCCTTATGGGAAGCTCCCTGTGGCCCCTGTCGACCAGGACCGCGAGCTGTATCTGGCGCGGCCTGCCGAAGTCGACGAGAGCGTCGAGGGCGCACCTTATCGTCCTTCCCGTAAAGAGGACGTCGTCGACCAGGATTATCCGCTTATCGTCTATATTGAAATCTATCTCTGTGGCGTGCACGACGGGCTGTTCCGACACCTGCGTGAGATCGTCCCT
>JBDRLY010000008.1:0-11794 GCA_043812735.1 Candidatus Omnitrophota bacterium
AAATAACCCCACGTAAAAGCAAAACGTTTTCTTCGGTGCCCTAACCAACCTATTCGTTAAAAAAGAGGATAATAAATAAGCTGCTAAAGTAAGTTAAAACGCCGCCCTCATGATCTTGAGGGCGGCGTTTTTTGATACTTCAATTACGCTTAATATCAATACTGAGTGGCATACGAATGTATTGACAAAAGCCGGTCAATCTAGTATAAAATTCTAATATATGAAACTATCTAAAAGAATTGCGCAGGTAAACCCCTCGTCCACTTTGCAAATAACCGCAAAGGCAAAACGCCTTGCCGCATCCGGCGTAGATGTTGTCGGCTTCGGCGCAGGGGAACCTGATGCGGATACCCCTGTTTCCATAAAGCAAAAGGCGATCGAGGCGATAACCGAGGGTTTTACAAAATACACCCCCTCCACCGGAATCATAGAGCTCAAAGAGGCAATCTGCAAAAAGTTCAAGCAGGATAACAGCCTTAGCTATGAACCCTCGCAGATAGTTGTATCCTGCGGCGCAAAGCACGCACTTTTTAATAGCATATTGGCATTGTGCGATGAGGGCGATGAGGTTATCATACCCAGCCCCTACTGGGTAAGCTATCCGGAAATGGTAAAGGTATCAGGCGCAAAAGCGGTATTTTTAAAAACGCGCCAGGAGAACGATTTTAAATTCACCGAGAAAGAGTTATTAAGCGCCGTAAGCAAAAATACCAAACTCCTCATCCTGAATTCGCCCAGCAATCCCACAGGCTGTGTTTATACAAAACAGGAATTATTAAAAATAGCGGATATCGCAAAGGCACATGATTTTTATATAATAAGCGATGAGATTTACGAGAAACTTCTCTATGACGGCGCAGAACATGTTTCCATAGCGTCGCTTAACGAAGATGCCTACAAGCGTACAATTTCCGTAAACGGCGTGTCAAAGACTTATTCAATGACAGGTTGGAGAATAGGCTATCTTGCGGGCCCAAAGGATTTTACCGCGGTTGTATCGGCGCTACAGGACCATTCTACCTCAAATCCCGCATCCATAAGCCAGAAGGCGGCCCTGGAGGCCTTAAGGGGAGATGAGAAATTTGTTGCCGATATGCGCGAAAAATTTTTGCAAAGACGCGATATTATGATTAGCAGGTTAAGCGCGATCAAAGGGCTGAATCCGTATAAACCAAAAGGCGCATTTTACGTATTCTGCGATGTGTCCGGCACGGGGTTATCGGGAAGCGAATTTACAGAACGGTTGCTGGATAAAATGTATGTTGCGGTTATACCGGGCGAGGGGTTCGGCTGGCCTACGCATATACGGCTTAGTTTTGCGACGAGCCTTGAGAATATTAAGAAAGGCTTAGAAAGAATCAAGAATTTTGTCGGTGCCCTCTAAATGGCTAAATACAATGTAACATTTATTCCCGGCGATGGTATAGGCCCTGAAGTAAGCCAGGCTGCCCGCAGGTGTATTGATAGTACCGGAGTTTCAATAGAGTGGGAAGAAAAACATGCCGGCATGGAGGTCATGGAAAAATGCGGCACGCCTCTGCCGGGCGATGTTTTAGATTCTATAAAGAAAAATAAAATAGCCCTGAAAGGCCCCATTACAACGCCTATCGGCAGCGGCATACGCAGCGTAAATGTCGAACTGCGTAAATTACTGGATTTATATGCGTGCTTAAGGCCTTGCAAGTCGCTTGAAGGGACGAATACCAGATATAAGAATATAGATTTAGTTGTAGTGCGCGAAAATACAGAGGATTTATACGCCGGCATAGAATTTCATCAATATTCCGATGATTATTCTATAATTTCGGAATTAGTAAATAAGCTTACGAAAAGGCCCCTGTTAAAAGACGGTGCACTTTCATTAAAGCCGATATCCGAGGCCGCCTCAAAGCGTATTGTTGAGTTTGCGTTCAAATATGCGTTGAAATACAAACGCAAAAAGGTAACGTGCGTCCATAAGGCAAACATAATGAAGTATAGCGACGGTTTATTCCTGCGCTCATCGCAGGAAGTGGCCAAGAAATATGAAGGTCGGGTATTGTTTGAGGATAGATTAGTTGATAATCTTGCCATGCAGCTGGTGCAAAAACCCAACGAGTACGATGTCTTGGTCCTGCCGAACCTGTACGGCGATATTATTTCTGATTTATGCGCTGGTTTGATAGGCGGCCTGGGTATGGCGCCTGGCGCGAATATAGGCGAGTCGTGCGCGGTGTTCGAAGCGACACACGGTTCAGCTCCGAAATATAAAGGCCTGAATAAGGTCAATCCTACCGCAATGATTCTCTCGGGTGTCCTTTTGTTGCGCCATTTAGGCGAGGAGAAGGCGGCGGATAAGCTGGAAGCGGCGGTAAGGGCCGTAGTAAAAGAAGGAAAATACGTTACTTACGACCTTAAGCCCAGCAGGGATGACCCTAGCGCTGTCGGAACGTCCCAAATGGCCGAGGCCATAATAGACAAGTTAAAATGCATGAAGTAGCGATAATCGGAGCAGGTCCCGCGGGATATGTCGCCGCAATTCGTTCTGCCCAACTGGGAAAAGATACCGTACTTATTGAAGAAGAAAACCTCGGCGGTATTTGCCTGAACAAAGGCTGCATTCCCACCAAAACCCTTCTTGCGAGCACCGAACTTTTATCCAAGATAAAAAATGCCTCGTCCTTCGGAATAAACACAGGCAGCGTATCCTTTGATTTTACAAAGATGATGCAGCGGAAAAATGACGTTGTTTTGAAACTGCGCGAAGGCATAGCATACCTGCTTCAGGCCAGAAAAATAAGTTTACTTAGGGGGCATGCGCGGCTTATCAATTCCACAAGGATATCGCTGGATAATAAAGAAATAGATGCCAAAAATATAATTATTGCCGCCGGTTCCAGGCCTTTAGAACTGCCAAATATAAACTTTGACAGCCGGGATATACTCTCAAGCAATGATTTATTAGAAATAAACGCTCCGCCCGAGAGCCTGGTTATTGTTGGCGGCGGCGTTATAGGGTGTGAGTTTGCTACGATATTTGCCGAATTAGGTACAAAGGTGACCGTATTGGAAATGACGGCACAGCTAATTCCCGGCGAAGACAGGGAAGTGGCCAAAGCCCTGGAAGTCTCGTTAAAGAAAAAGGGCATAGATATATTTACCGCTAGCAGTGTGCAAAGCGCCGTAAAACAAGAAAAAGGGCTATGTGTTACTACTTCTGACGGCAAGAAATTATACGCATCCAAAGTGCTCTTATCCGTAGGCAGAAAGGCGAATTTGGAAAATATGGGCCTGGAAGAAGCCGGCGTGGCAACAGACGGAAAATTTGTAAAGGTAAATAATCGCCTGGAGACTAGCACGCCCAATATATACGCCGCGGGAGATATAACAGGAGGTTATTTATTGGCGCATGCTGCATCGTATGAGGGAGTAGTTGCCGCTGAGAATATTTCCGGAATAAAAAAACAAGCCGATTACTTCTGCGTGCCGAGCTGTGTGTATACAGAACCCGGCGTTGCCAGCGTAGGCATAAACGAAGATAAAGCAAAACAGCAAAACCTTGATTATAGTAGCGCAAAATTTCCATTTAAGGCGCTCGGCAGGGCGCATGCGACAGGCGACACGGAGGGTTTTGTAAAATTGATAGTGAATAAAAAAACTCAAGAATTGCTGGGTTGCCAAATAATCGGCCCGCACGCGAGTGATTTAATAGCCGAAGCGGCACTCGCCATAGGGGCAAGCCTTAAAGTAAAGGATTTAGCAGAAACTATACATGCGCACCCTACGTTTTCAGAGTCAATAATGGAAACGGCGCATAAAATTTACGGCAGCCCGATTCATATGTTATAAAGTGATGTAGTTTGCGAGTAAATGTGGCATATATTATATGATGAACAGCATGGATGTAATAGATTTGGGCATAATTGAGTACTGCAGGGCGGATTTTCTGCAGCGGGAGATTCTGCGCTTAAGGATTAAGAATGAGATTCCGGATACGCTGATATTGCTCGAGCATACGCCTGTTATAACTGTTTCGAGAAGGTCGAATCGCAAAAACATACTGGCGGGCGAGGATGAGTTATTGAAATACGGTATCAAATTGGCCCATACTGACCGCGGAGGCGATGTCGCGTATCACGGCCCGGGTCAATTGGTGGCATGGCCTATATTTGATTTAAAAAATCACGGCAGGGATATACATTTATTTCTGCGGAATCTTGAAAAGGTGATCATTGATGCGCTGGGCGAATTTGGCGTTAACGCTGCCAGATCAGAGGGTTTTAGAGGCGTCTGGGTAGGCACCAGAAAGATATCTTCGATAGGAGTAGGGATAAAACATTGGGTCAGCTATCACGGAGTTTCTCTCAATATCGATGTAAACCATAAACATTTATCATGCATAATTCCCTGCGGCCTAAAAGGCAAACAGCAGGTTTCGCTTTCACAGATTTCAAGATGTGCCCCCTCAATGGCGCTTGCTAAGGAAGTTTTAGTAGAAAAGTTTTCCGACACCTTTAATTTGAATGCTGTTGGCGCAGGCAAGGCCCTCGTGGCTTAAAAAACGGATAGAAAATCAGGAAAATGTTTCCTCGCTCAGGCAATTTTTGCGCCAGGAGGGCATTGCAACGGTTTGCGAAAGCGCAAGGTGCCCTAATATATGGCATTGCTACGGCGAAAAAACTCCGAGTTTTATGATTCTAGGGACTATCTGCACGCGCCGCTGTAATTTCTGTTCTGTTTCAAGCGGTGTCCCACAGGCTTTGGATGAGGCTGAACCGCAAAAAATAGCAAAGGCGGTTTTGGAATTAGGGCTTGATTATATTGTCATAACGTCTGTAACGCGGGATGACCTGAGAGATAAAGGCGCCGGTCTTTTTACTACGACAATATCGCAGGTAAAAAATGTTTCTCCGCGGACAAAAATAGAAGTACTTGTCCCGGATTTCGGCGCCCGCAAAGGCTTGGTCAGACTTGTAGCAGTTTCGCCTTGCGATGTTTTTGCCCATAACGTAGAAACGGTGAAACGTCTTTATCCTAACATAAGGCCACAGGCAAATTACGGGCGCTCGCTGAATGTCCTTAAAACAGCGGCCGAGTCTGGAGCAATAACAAAATCCGCTCTGATGCTAGGGCTGGGCGAGACGAAACCCGAGGTGTTAGATACAATGCTTGATTTAAAAGGCGTAAATGTTAAGATTTTAACACTGGGGCAGTACCTTAAGCCGGATGCTTCTAAATTTGAAGTTGCAGAGTACCTTAAGCCGGATCTTTTTGAAGAGTATCGCAGCATTGCGGAGGGCATGGGTTTTTTGGCTGTTGCATCAGGCCCATTTGTGCGTAGCTCCTATCGTGCAAAGGAATTGTACAAGGAGGTTATGAGGGGGGAGAGCCTATGGTGAAAATTACACTTCCGGAACTGGGTGAAGGCATAAACGAAGCAACAATATCATATTGGCATCGTGAAGAAGGTGATGTTGTTAAAGAAGGAGAGGATCTTGTTGAGATGGCAACGGACAAAGCAACATTTAATCTGCCAGCCCCTTGTTCCGGGCGGCTAAACGAGGTATATTTTCATGAGGGCGACGTTGTCAAAGTCGGCGACGCCTTGGGGGTAATAGAAAAATAGCAATATGGGACGCAGGAAGAAAATATTAATTTTATACATATCAGAACGCTCGGGCCATCGTTACGCCGCTTCAGCGGTTGAAAAGGCCCTGAAATACCTTGATGCTGGCGTTGACATACTTAGCATAGACGGTTTTAATTATACAAATCCCTTGCTGGAGCGCGTAATAAGCCGTACTTATTTAGGCGTCATAAGGCGCACACCAGAAGTATGGGATTATCTCTATGATAATCCCAAGGTACTTAAGAGGGTTAAGGGATTCCGGGAAATGATACACCGCCATAATTCGGGAAAGCTGAAAACGCTTCTGGATGAATTTCGTCCGGATGTTATTGTGTGCACCCAGGCTTTTCCATGCGGTATGGTAGCCGATTTTAAAAAAAGTTTTTCGATGAACGTACCCCTGATCGGCGTCGTTACTGATTATGTCGCGCATTCGTATTGGATATTCGAGAATGTGGATTTTTATATAGTTCCTTCAAGCGAGGCGCGCGATAAGTTAATAGGAAGCGCGGTACTTCCACAGAAGGTAAAGGTATACGGTATCCCCGTAGACCCTGATTTCACGCGGCCTTGCAATAAAAATGAGATTATTCTGAAACTGGGGCTGGATTTGAAAGCACCTGTAATTTTGGTTATGGGCGGAAGCCAGGGGCTTGGGCCGTTAAAAAAAATAATAACATCGCTCTCTAATTTAGAAAATACCCTGCAAATTATTATAGTTACCGGTACTAATAAAAGGCTGTTGGAGTCGCTTAAAAAAGTAAAAGTTCCGCTGCGCCATAAAGTGCTGCTATTGGGACACGTGAATAATATAAGCGAACTTATGGACATATCAACTATTTTAGTGACAAAGCCGGGCGGCATTACTGTGACGGAGGCTATAACAAAACAACTGCCTATGGTAATAGTGCAGCCTCTGCCGGGACAGGAGGCCAAGAATACGGAATTTTTATTAAAATCAAGATTGGCGCTTCAGGCAGAAAGCACCAAGGATCTCCCGCATATTATATCGAAGTTATTAGAGCATCCTGCGCAGATTTCTGCTTTAAAAGAGCGTTATAAGGTTTTTACGAAACCCAATGCAGCAGAAACAATTGCGCAGTTTGTGTTGGACTTGGCAGAAAATTATGCTGATGTATCTGTTATACAAAATGGGACAAGCTCTGGCCCTGGCGCTTCCGCTTAAACTCGCCTATAAAATTGCGGTAGTACTAGGTGACGTAAAAAGGGTGCTCTCTCCCCGGGACACCCGTAATATATGCGCAAACTTCCGCCAGATATTCGGGCCTGATGACCCGAATATCCATGTATATGTAAAAGAGATCTACCGCAATTTTTCAAAATACCTGGTTGATTTCTTCAGATTTTCTAAGATAAATAAGGAATTTATAGAGCATAACGTCAGGCTGATAAACTTAGACAATTTAGGCCTGGCGCGTAAAAAAGGAAAGGGCGCCATCGCAGTTACGGCGCACTTGGGAAATTGGGAATTGGCCGGCGTAGTGGTTTCTCTAGAGGGTTATCCCTTAGTAGCTGTGACGCTTGAGCATAAAAACAAGAAAGTTAACGATTTTTTTCAGTCGCAGAGAAAAAATATGGATATAGAAGTAGTAACGCTAGGTTCTTCCATGAAACGCTGTTTTACGGGGCTCAAGGAGAATAAAGTCTTGGCGTTGGTCGGGGACAGGGATTTTACGCATCGCGGAGTAACTACAAACTTTTTCGGAAAAACCATGCAAATTCCCAAAGGGCCTGCGTGGCTCAGCTTAACTGTGGGTGCCCCGATTGTCCCAGGTTTTTTGTTAAGGGATAAAGACGATAAGTTCAGGTTTATCATGGAAAAACCAATTGAGTATACGCCTACGGGCGATATGGAAGCCGATATCTTCAATTTAACAAATTTATATCTTAAGGTTTTGGAGAGATATATTAAGGATTACCCGGAGCAGTGGTTTGTTTTCAGAAAATTCTGGGAGCCGGCAATTTGGTAAGAGCTTGCGTATTAATTCCGGGGTATAATGTAGAAGGGGCCATAGGGCCGCTAGTGGCCGCTGTGAAGGCGAAGGGCCTGGATGCGGTAGTTGTAAACGACGGTTCCCGCGACAACACTGCCTCCGTTGCGCGTTCGATGGGCGCGCATGTTTTAGACCATGATAAAAATCTGGGCAAGGGCGCGGCTATCCGCAACGGACTTAGTTATTTAACCGGCTGCGATTATGACGTTATTATAACGATGGACGGAGACGGCCAACATGACCCTGCGGATATAGATTTTTTTCTTAGCAAATCCGAGAGTTCCCAGGCGGCGCTTTTGATAGGGAACAGAATGCATAATCCAACCGGCATGCCTTTTGTAAGGTACGCCACAAATACCTTTATGTCGTATCTTTTACGTAAGATTACAAAAATTGAGATTCCGGATACGCAATGCGGATTTAGGTTAATCAGAAAAAAGCTCCTGCAGAATTTAGCGCTTAAAACCAATAAGTTTGAAATAGAATCAGAAATGGTAGTTCAGGCGGCAAAACTGGGTTTAGGCATAGAATCGGTGCCGATAAAATCTATTTACCAGGGTGAAAAAAGTACAATTCATCCCGTAAGAGATACGCTGAGGTTTATAGGTTTTCTTTTCAAAGAAAAGTCATGAACCCCGTTACATCTGCAAAATGTAATGGGGTGATAATAGGAGATGTAACGGGGTGAACGATATTCACGAAAAGCTCAGGAACGCAATGGTGGATATGCAATTGGTGCCGCGAGGTATTCATGACGAATTAGTATTGGCGGCATTTCGCAAGGTTCCCCGGCATAGATTTGTTTTACAGGATTCGCAATCCGATGCTTATAAGGATAATCCCCTTTCGATAGGCTGCGGCCAGACGATATCCCAACCCTATATGGTCGCGCTTATGAGTGAGTGCCTTGCGCTTGTGGGCGGAGAAAAAGTGCTTGAGGTAGGCACGGGAAGCGGGTATCAGGCGGCTATTTTGGCAGAAATCGCCGGCGAAGTTTATTCGGCGGAAAGAATACCGCAGCTGGCAAAGAAAGCAATAACGCTCCTGGATGAATTGGGTTATAAAAATATAAAGATACAAATTGATGACGGTACCGAGGGATGGCGGGAGTATGCGCCATATGACGGAATCATCGTAACCGCCGGTGCGCCTAGCATACCGAATGCGTTGCTGGAGCAGCTGAAAGATCCGGGAAGGCTGGTAATTCCCGTGGGTACAAACTTCGGGCAGATGCTTAAGGTGGTATCCAAAGCGCAGGGCAAAATCGAAACAACGGATGTTTGCTACTGCGTGTTCGTGCCGTTAATAGGCAAACACGGTTGGAGCAAGGGAGATTAAACGCTGTTGGAAGAGCTGCTTGTCGATGGCTATAACATTATACATAGTTGGCCGGTGTTTAAAAAAATACTGCCGTTGGAGCTGGCAAGGGACAAGCTTAAAGAACTCATGTCTGCTTACGCAGATACAAGCGGCGTTCAAGTTGTGATAGTTTTTGACGGAGCCGGAGAAAAAGAAACCATTCTTCCCGGTAACCCGAAAATAATCTTTACCAGACGAAGCCAAAGCGCCGATAGCTATATCGAAAAATTAGTCTACGAGAGTAGCCAAAGAGCGAAAATCCGTGTTGCCAGCGACGATGTCTTGCACCAGCAGCTCGTCTTCGGCATGGGTGGTACCTGTATCAGCTCAAAAGGCTTGGAGGATCTGGTAGGGCATAAACTTAAGGAGCTTCGCGAAGAGATTTCGAATTTAAACAAAAAATTTAAAACTACCGGGAACCGATGAAAAACACTAGGTGCGGCCTTGTGCATATCTACACCGGAAACGGAAAGGGAAAAACAACCGCCGCGTTCGGCCTTGCATTGCGGGCACTGGGCTGCGGCTTGAGAGTATTGTGCATACAGTTTTTAAAAGGTGCGGCTGAGGAAAGCGGCGAAATAAAATGCTTGCGCAATATTAAAGGCATAAAATTTATCCGCAATAAACAGGTTCATCCGGTGTTTTGGAATATAGGCATCAGGCATGATAAAAAATTATACAATAAGGAATTGCAAAAATTACGCCTGCGGCTTACAAAAAGCATAAAGGACGCGAAGCGCCTTATAAAAAGCAAGCGTTATGACCTGGTCATTCTTGATGAAATAATAAATACAGCGTCAAGCGGCTTGATAGATGAAAGGCTTATTGCCGGTTTAATACGCTCAAAGCCAAAAAACACTGAAATTGTTCTTACCGGGCGGGGCACGGCGGCGAAGCTTATCGAATTAGCGGATTATGCGACTGTAATGAGGGAACTAAAGCACCCCTATAGGCGCGGAATAAAGGCAAGGAAAGGCATAGAAGAGTAATTTTCACTTGACACTAACGGCAGTATTTGCTAAAGTCAGTCCATTGATAATTTAATATCGCATACAGGTGCGAAAGCTCAATAGGGAATTCCTTTAAAAAAGGAGCGGTCCCGCCGCTGTATACGGTGAGCGAATTCTCAATGCCCCATTAGAAATAAAATTTCTAACGTGGCAAGCCATTGTGCCGAAGCGTCGGCATGAGAAGGCGAGAATATCAGAATGCCCCGTAAGCCAGAAGACCTGCCTGTCCCGAATGCAGTTAAGAATTAGGCTGTACATCGGGATGCCGAAGAATAGCCAGACTAAAGGCTACATTCGGCATATGGAATCCGCGAGGAAGGGCCAAGAAATCAGGGTACAACCCTTGACTCCAAAATTTCGGAATCAAGGGATTTTTGTTTTTATGATAACAAAAATATTTTTGATAAGACATCCCGAGACAAATTACAGTCGTGAAAAAAGATACTGTGGCATTACAGATATTCCTTTGAATAATGCCGGCATAAGTCAAGCGCGCAAGCTCTCGAATTTTTTTGAAAATATCCGCGTAGATGCACTTTATAGTAGCCCGCAACGGAGGGCGTCGCAGGCAGCAGAAATACTATTCGGCAGGAAAAGCAGAATTATCCTAGCGGATTCTTTACGAGAGCTCAATTTCGGAGTGTTTGAAGGACTGACATATGAGAAGTTGCTTAAAGAATATCCAAAAGAATATAAGCTTTGGCTAAAAAGCCCTCTAAATACGAAGCCGCCTTGCGGCGAGTCGTTTTTGGATTTGAAAAAAAGGGTCGTGAAATTTTACCAAAACATTCTGCAAAAAGATAAAGGTTCAAATATTGCGATTGTATCGCATGGGGGGCCGATACGCGTCATTTTGTGCAAAGCATTGAATTTGAGTTTAGCCGATTTTTGGAATTTTAAGGTTAAGCCAGCCGGCATCAGCTATTTAGCGTACGAAGGCAGGGATCTTGTGAATTTTTCGTTGAATATGGTATCCCGAATGCAGATAAAAAGTTTGGCTAAGCTTCGGGATCCCGATGGATACCCAGACTAAATGCTACATTCGGGATGAAAAGAATAATTTTTATTATTGGTGGAGTGAGAAGCGGAAAGAGCGCATTTGCCATTAAACTGGCAAAAGACTTTAGAGGCCCAGTTGCGTTTGTGGCTACTTGTATGCCGAAAGATAAAGAAATGCACCAGAGAATCAAAGCTCACAAGAACTCTCGTCCAGCTGCCTGGAAGACAATAGTGGAAGAAAAAGATATATTTTCGGCCCTTAAAGAGACTTCCAAATATCCGGTAGTTATTATCGATTGCCTGACACTTTTGGTCTCGAATTTGCTGCTTTCTTCTAAAGGAGAAAAAACCATTCTTGCCGATATAAAGAAATTTCTGTACGCCGCCTGTAATATGAAAAAAACATTTATTATAGTATCTAACGAAGTTGGATGCGGAATTGTGCCGGAAAATGCTTTAGCGCGTAGGTTTAGAGATATACATGGACAGGTCAATAAAATTGTTGCTGAATATAGCGATGATGTATATTTAATGATTGCCGGAATTCCGGCGAATATTAAGAAGGTAAAGAGATGAACCCCGCCCTTCCTGAATAAGGAGGACGGGGATAGAAATGAAGAGCGGGGTGAAAGTAATATCTTCTTGGAGCGGGGGAAAAGATTCATGCCTGGCATGTTACAGGGCAATTCAACAAGGATATGATGTTAAGTATCTTTTAAACTTCATATCCAGAGAGTATAAACGCTGCTGTTTTCATGGAATAGAAAGGGAATTGATAAATCTTCAGGCAGACTTGATCGGGA
>JBDRLY010000009.1:0-4520 GCA_043812735.1 Candidatus Omnitrophota bacterium
AGAGCGAGGACTCGGCTGCAGCTCCCCCGCTCGGGTCGCTACGGCTCGCTGCGACCACCGGTCTATCTAGTCAGCAAGTCTTGCTCGCCTTCGCTCCTTAAAAGGAAAACCTGATGTTTTCCTTTTAATATTTTTCTTTCCGCATACCTGCCCGACTGACTTTGTATCCCTCGGTCAGGCGGGGATGTTTAGTGCGCCGATAAGGAAAAAACTATAGTTTTTTCCTTAAAATCCTTTTTCTCTCGCGGGGGGAGCCAAATTTTGCCTAAGAAGGTCGCCGAAGGCGACACATATGTAAAGGGGTTAAGATATCGAGTAGGAGGCGAGTGATTAATTCACCCGCCGTCCTCTCACACCACCGTACGTACGGTTCCGTATACGGCGGTTCGTGTAGTTAATTGAATCCTTCGCAACTCATCCAGTAGTGATATAAGCCCAAGAGAGTCGAAGTATTTCTTGGGATAGGCTTCGTTCATGTGCGAAGCTCCGGCATTCCACCAAGGGCCTCGTCCGTTGCCGGCCGATAACATTGCTCGTTCTTCGGTCAGTCCCCTTGACATAAGTTTCTTCTTCCGGGCATGGAAGCGTTTGGCCTGTCGCCATATAACACAGCGGAGCCTACGTCTTATCCATGAATCGGTCTCCATCCCCTTTTAGGATGGCCCCAGATACAGATAGCAGATAGTCTTTAATTTGAATATTTTATAGCCGGTTGAATTTTGTTAGAGTTGGGCTAGTAGATATTTTAAACGGCGAAAATATTTTCTGTACGCTATCTAAAAAAGAAAGATACTCATCAAAAGAGGTTTTGGGATTTTTATTTTCTCGTCCTACCTGGAAAAATCTATTTCGCCGCTTATTTTTAGCGTCTTTGAGCATCTCTTTTTTTTCTTCCTTGCTAAGCATTTTCAATGTCCTTCATCATATCATTAAGTTCTTTTTCCCTGCCAAACAGCGAAAAATACTCCCTAATAAACTTTAAGTTCAGTTTTGGGTAATTATTTTCCAAAAGCATTCTCACATCAGCCATATCTTGTAGCAGGCGCTTTGGATTATTTGAACTTGCTTGAACTTTAAGGCCGATTTGATCTTCTGTGCTTAAAACCTTTATTTTGAACTTTCCTCCGAGCACAAGCTCTTCTTTCGCCCTCCTTAACATTGCCAGAGTATATTTTCTGCGAGCAAGGAGAAAATCCACCCTTCCCAGCTCGAAGTTTTTACTTGTGAAATTCAATACCTCTTCACTTTCATAAAGCAATTCATAACGGTGTTTAAGCATTATCTCTTTTACCTTTGGAGAGTCTTTGCTTAAAACAAGCAGATCTATATCTTGCGTCGTTCTTGTAACGCCTGCGGCCTGGAGGGCAAATCCTCCCATGAGCGCAAAATCTATCTTCTCACGCGAAAGATTTTCTATCAGAAACTTGAATATCAACGTAAAATTCATATTCATATTATACACTACTTTCAATGAGAAACAAATGCGATTTTTTTATGGTAGGGTATACTCGATTGTGTGTAAATTCGCTTTACAGTAATTAAAAAAGGCGTATCCTTCTGTTTGGAATAGTAACACAACCCGGGCCATCACGCCCTAACAGAAAGGACACGCCTATGTATCAGACGTATAATACTGTAAAGCATCGCTGGTCCAGGGTCAAGGATTTTATCAACTGGCGGGGACGACAAGGCCTTTGGGGGCACCCTGGAATCTTCTATTATTCATCGGGGAGGGTGTCCCCTTTTAGGATGGCCCCAGCTACAGGATCGTATAAGCAAGTATATAGTATATACCGACCGCTATAAAAATAAGGCCTGTTATTTTTCTTGCGTATATCTCAAGTTTTGAGATCCTGCGAAACCATAGGTTTAACGAGGCGGCCCCAAGCGCTATCGCTACCGCGAATATCAGCACCGGAAGTCCCGTGCCGATCCCGTATATGAAAGGGAGAATTAAACCGGCCTTATTATCTACCGCAAGCGGTATAAGGCTTCCGAAGAATAACGCGGCGGATATGGGGCAGAAAGATAACGCAAACATAAAACCCAAAATACACGCGCCAAATATGCCCGACCCGGCCATCTTTCTTTGATGTTTTTCCGAAATAGCCAGGCTCGGAATATTAAGCTTCAGCATGTCCAATAGAAACAGGCCCGCGATGATTAAGATCGGCCCCAACGCTTTATTCATGTATCTCTGCAGAAAGTTTGCCGCTATCGGCACGCTCAATAAAGACTTCACGATCAAAAACCCCACTATAGCGTACGCCGACATCCTCCCGATGGTATATGCAACCCCTGACAATAATACTGTTTTAGGGTGAGTTATCTTCCTGGATAAAAATGAAACCGCCGCTATGTTAGTCGCTAATGGGCAAGGACTCATCGAGGTAAGAATGCCGAGCCATAGGGCCGTGAGGATAAGCATTTACTAAAGTTCCTTAAGATATTTTTCCACTTCGGTCTTAATATATTGGTGAAAAGCCTCTTTATTCCTTAAATGTTCCCACACCTTATTGAGATTATCGAATTTTACCTCTTTACCGTCCTTTACCAGGGACAACACAACAGATTTTGTATAAAGCTGGTAATCATCAGTGAAATGTTCATTGCCTTTTGTTTCCACATTAATCGCTTTAAAGACGACCTTGCCGGCGTCTAATTCTTTTCGAAAATATTTTTCAACCGCTTCTTTTGTATATTGCTCGATCGTTTTGCAGTTAGCGCAGCGGAAATTGCCGTGGAAATAATACGCTATGACCTTATTGTCCGATGGTTTATCAGCGGCAAAAGAATATCCTGCGCACACACCAATCAGCATAAGAGCCAGAAGAAGCGAAAATGCTTTTCTCAATTTTGCCTCCTATTTCGAGATAGCTTTCTTGATTTCATCCTTACTTAAAAGTTTGCCCATGGATACAACCTTGCCGTCGATCGCGAGAGCCGGCGTCATCATAACGCCGTATTCGGTGATCTTGCCGATATCGGTTACCTTGGAAATCTCAGCGGTGATATTCAGCTCTTTTATTGCCGCCTCCGCGTTTGCGGTTAATTGTTTACACTTAGGGCATCCCACGCCTAAAATTTCGATCTTCATAAACAGGCCTCCCCGCTTGACTATTACTTAATTCTGTTAATGCGCGATTATACCAAATAAATACCCCACTATGGTCGAGAATATCACTATGAGCGCGCAGAATACAAGCGTCTTACGCCATCCGATGACTTTATTGATAACCAAAATACTCGGCACCGACAATGCCGGCCCCGCCAGAAGAAGCGCAAGCGCCGGCCCGTTACCCATGCCCAGGCGCATTAACATCTGCGTAATCGGTATTTCGGTAAGCGTGGCGAAATACCAGAACGTGCCAATAAAGGACGCGAAGAAATTTGAGGATAGGCTATTGCCTCCCACGAAGGTTGCAACAGCCTTATCCGGAAGCAGCGCTCCGACAAATCCGGTTACGAATACGCCTCCGAATAAAAGCGGCACTATCAGCATGCCGAAGTCCCATGTTGCGGTGAGCCATTGCCGGATCTCGTCTTTATTAAACCAACGCCTAAGCATGATAAGTATTGCCAGGCCCATAAGGCCCGCTAGATACCATTTAACGGCATGAACCCTCATGGCAAAGTTGTCTTCCGGCTTTATTTCGGCTATATCGGATTTATTGAAACGCAGGCTATTTACAGCCAGCTTGCCGCCGGCTTCGTATTCTTTGGCTTCAATAAAATCCTGTGTTGAATACCGGATATTTGCTTTCAATGCGGTCCCGTTTTTTAGCATGATGGTGACATCGTTCATATTGTACCAATCACTGAAAACAAGGAATAATACCATACACAAAAAATAGAGGGCTGTCTTCCAGAGAGGCCTGGTGGGATGCGAAGGCGCAGGAAGCTCCATCGCTTTTTTTGTGCGGGCATGCTCGGATCGCCTGAAGATAAAAGCCATTAGCAGCCCTATAACGCAAGCGAAGACGATCGAACCGATTGCCCTGGCCAAACCGATGTCAAGCCCAAGGACGCGCGCCGATAAGAATATAGCCATGACGTTTATCGCAGGGCCGGAATAAAGGAATGCGCTCGCGGGCCCAAGCCCCGCGCCCATAGTATAAATACCGGCAAACATCGGCAGTACGCTGCAGGAACATACCGCAAGAATAACCCCAGAGACCGATGCCACAGCGTAGGCCATAGCACGATTCGCGTCCGGCCCGAGATACCGCATAACGGAGGCCTGCGACAGGAATGTCGAGATAGCGCCCGCTATGAACATTGCAGGAACAACGCACGCCAGGGTATGGTTAATCACATACCACTGGAGAAGTTTAAATGCTTCAAAGATAGCGTTCGTTATCCTGGGATTTCCCAGAGGCAGAAAGTACATCACAATGAATATGCCTATGAGCCAGTAAAATTTCTTCAGGTCCTTCATCGGGCCTTCCTCCGTATAATCTTACAACATCCGCCTTCGATCCTTATGGCCTTGATGTTTACCAGTCCATCGGCGATCTTGC
>JBDRLY010000010.1:0-2428 GCA_043812735.1 Candidatus Omnitrophota bacterium
GGCGAGCTTATAGAGGCTTTAAGGGGTACCAACAACAAGAAACAGATTGCCTGCGCAAGTTTTTCCCTGGACGAGCTTGCTTCCATGCAGAAGTATTTAGTTTCTCCCAAGCAGCAAGAACTCGTGCCGTTCATTGAGGAACTTCAAAGAATAAGTAAAAAAATCTCAGAGGGCAGCCTGAGCGACGGCACCAAGGCCACATTAAGGGTTTCGCTGGAACGGCACAGGCGGCGGATATTAAATGACTTTTATTTAAGCAAGGTCAAAGACTATATAAAACCGGATGAACCGGCAGCGCCGGCGATCGAAGAAGAATAGGTATAATGAGTTATATTTTAGAAAGTATAGTTGTGGGCTTGATGGAGGTTAACTGTTATATCTTTGCGGATAAACAGACAAATGATGCGGTTATAATCGACCCCGGCGCGGATTCGAGAAATATACAAAACAGCCTTAGAAAAATAGGAGCCGTGCCGCGCTTTATAATAAATACCCACGGCCATGGAGACCATATCGGCGCAAACGGCGCGCTTGATTTGCCGATAATGATACACACCCTTGACGCGGATTATCTCAGCGACCCGAAGAGGAATTTATCGGCAAGTTTTTTCCTGAATGTTACTTCGCCAAAGGCATCAAAACTTCTCAATGACAAAGACAAAATAAAGCTGGGCGCGCTTGAGCTGGAGGTAATACATACGCCCGGGCATACACCGGGTTCAATATGCTTAAAAAGCGGCGATATATTATTTACGGGTGATACCCTGTTTTACGAAGCCGTAGGCAGGACGGATATACCGGGAGGCTCCGAAAAGGAACTGCTGCGCTCCATAAAAGAGAAAATTCTCACCCTTGACGATAATATCAAGGTTTATCCGGGGCACGGTTCTCCTTCAACAATAGGCCATGAAAGAAAAAATAATCCCTTTCTATGAAAGAGTTGATTGAAGAATTTTTGAATTATTTAACCGTTGAACGGGGGCTGGCGCAGAATACAACCGTCTCCTATAAGCGCGACCTGTATAAATTTACCGCGTACCTTAAGGCAGAGGGCATAGCTTCTTTTGGGTCCGTTAAGCGCCAGGATATAACAAATTACATGCTTGCCTTAAAAGATAAGGGGCTTTCTGCCGGTTCCATCGCGCGTAATTTAGTTGCGATAAAGGTGTTATTGAGATTTCTGGTGCGCGAGCGGCACATAAACGAAGACCCTTCCAGCGTTCTTGATTCTCCGAAATTATGGAAGAAGTTGCCGGATGTTTTATCGGTTGCCGAGGCAGAAAGACTTTTGTCTGCGCCGAACAAGCGCAAAGAAATGGGCATACGCGACTGGGCAGCGCTGGAACTCTTATATGCGACAGGAATGAGGGTTTCAGAGATAACCGGCCTTAGGCTCGAAAATGTAAATTTAGAAGTCGGATTTGCGAAATGCAAGGGCAAGGGCAACAAGGAGAGGATAGTGCCGTTCGGAGAAAGCGCCAAGCAGGCACTCAATAGTTATATTACAAAAGTAAGATCAAAACTTTCGCGCAACCCTGCGGGCCGCGGCGTACCTGAACTATTTTTAACAAGGTTAGGAAAAAAGATGTCCAGGCAGAGTTTCTGGAAAATGATAAAAAAATATGCGGTGCTGGCGAATCTCAAAAGGACAATCCGTCCGCATACGCTGAGGCATTCGTTTGCGACGCACATGCTGGAACACGGAGCGGATTTGAGGGTAGTGCAGGAATTGCTCGGCCATGCCAATATTGCTACAACGCAGATTTATACGCACGTCAATAAAGACAGGTTAAAGGCGATACATCAAAAATATCATCCGCGGCCTTGAACTTTCAACTGATTTTAGGTGCCTGTAGCTTTCGCCACAAAGCGTGGCGGACCCGCCATGCAGTATGGCGGGCAGCGGATTATGCCGTAAAACGCGCCTGTAGCTCAGCGGATTAGAGCACAAGCCTCCGGAGCTTGTTGTCGCTGGTTCGAATCCAGCCAGGCGCACCAAAGTATAAGGCTGAATTCGAATCCGACCAGGTGCAGCAAAGTATAAGACTGGATAAGAACCAAAATGGGATAGAAAAATTAAAAAAGGAGGGAAAGACATGGGAAAAACATTGTTAGCGGCAGTAATGGTTATTTTGCTCGCTTCGGGCGCGGCATTTGCGCTTGACGAAGCATCCAAGCATTATAACCGGGCTTTGGCCTATGAAAAAAATAATGATTACCCTAAGGCAATTAAAGAGTACGAAGCGGCGATAGAATTGAATCCGGGTAAGGTTGAGGCCTATAATAATCTTGCTCGGATGTATTATGCGCAAGGCAAACTCATCGATGCCAAGCAGACACTCGAGAAGGCTATAGCCCTTAAAACGGATTACGCAAACGCGATTTACAATCTCGGAAAAGTGTATGAAGCGCTGGGTTATCCGGAGCA
>JBDRLY010000011.1:0-6291 GCA_043812735.1 Candidatus Omnitrophota bacterium
CGTACAATACGGGTATTTAAATCACCCATAAACCCGGCCTCTGATGTAATGACAATAATGCCGGTTGCCGGATTATCATTGGTAACCAAAGGGTGCTGAACACGCGAAAGGCTTATCATTCTAAAGAATTCAACAAACGATTCTCCGAATCTAGCAAACCTATCCTTCCGGTTAGCTAGAGTATGAAATTTATTATCGGCTACGTCTTTTAAAACCTGGATAATCGACACAAGCTCGATAATGTCATCCAGGTCACCTTTTATTTTATTTGCTTTACCCATATGCCCCCAGTAAGTTAACGACTTATTAAAAGTATAGCAAATCGGTCAAAATTTTATACCTGCACTAAGCAGGTAACTAAGATAAAGGTTAATTTTGATAAAAATATTATAGCACATGAAAGTGGTTTTGTCAAGACTGCTTTGCTAAAATTTTATTGCCGGCGGATGTATTTTTTGTGATATAATACCCGCCATGGAAACAGATGCCACCAAAAAAGCCGTATTGATGCTCTCCGGCGGGCTGGATTCTATTTTGGCTGCGCGCCTGGTAAAAGACCAGGGGGCAGAGTTATTTGCGGTTAATTTCTTGACAGCATTCTGCACCTGCACAACGAAAAATTCCGCCTGCCTTGCGTCAAAAAAAGCGGCGGATAATCTCGGTGTTCCGCTTAAAGTCTTTGACATAACAAAAGAATACCTGGACGTTGTCAAAAACCCTAAACACGGCTACGGAAGCAACATGAATCCCTGCATAGATTGCCGCATATTCACCTTTAAAAAAGCAAAACACTACATGGCTGAGATAGGCGCTTCCTATATAGTAACCGGCGAGGTTGTAGATGAGCGCCCCATGTCCCAGCGCCTGGATACGATAAGGTTAATTGAAAAAGAATCCGGGCTAAACGATCTTATTGTAAGGCCGTTGTCGGCGCAGATATTAAAACCTTCGCTGCCTGAGCGCGAAGGATGGCTCAAGAGGGAAAAATTTTTAGGTATCCGCGGGAGGGGCAGAACCCCCCAATTTGCGCTTGCCCGCGCACTTGGCGTAGAAGATTATCCCTGTCCTTCGGGAGGGTGCCTTTTAACCTATGAAGGTTTTGCAAAGAAGGTAAGGGATCTGATAAAATATAACCAGTTTGATATTAGGCATGTGCGGCTTTTAAAAACAGGCCGGCATTTCCGCTTAAGTGCGGAAGTTAAATTTATCGTCGGAAGGGACGAGAAGGAAAACGAAAAACTAACTACCCTCTCGGGCCCGGATGACATCTTGTTTGATGCAGGCAGCGAGCCGGGGCCTAGCGGTTTATATGTCGGGCCGGCTGATTCAAAAGACATACAGAAGGCAGCCGCGATAATTGCGCATTACCTTAATAAGGAAGGCGGAATAAACATAGAGTATAGGCAGGGCAACGGCGCAAAAAAACAGATACTGACCACACCGCTTACCGGCGGTGAACTCGCCGAATACAGGATTAATTAAGGAGGATATCATGAGCAAGAAAATTATAGCGCTGGCTCTTTTTATCGCTGTAGCAACAGGTATGGGCCTATATCTTAATAAGCTGTACTCCCAGGAGGAAGAATTGTCTTCGGATATATCCTCAAAACTGGATGCGCTGCTTAAAAATGACGAACAAATAATGAAGATGCTTAAGGAGATGAAGCAAGAGCTTGCCGTGATTAAGATACGGGCGACCAGGTAACGGGGGGAGAGATGATAATAACAGAAAGAAAACCCATTGAAGAAATTTTAGAATACTTAAAAAACGAGTCGAAGATATTTCTCGTCGGTTGCGGCGAGTGCGCAACAACCTGCAAGACCGGCGGGGAATGCGAGGTAAAAGTTATGCTTGAGGAATTGAAAAAAAGCGGTAAGGCCATAACCGGCTGGGTAGTGCCGGAATCGCCCTGCGTAGCCGCGCAGATAGCGTCAAACTTCGCCAAGCATATTAAGGAAATAAAAGAGGCAGACTCCATACTTGCCTTAACCTGCGGCCTGGGCGTACAGTCGATAAAACAAAACTTGCGCTTTGATAAGCCGATACACCCCGCGCTTAATACAACATTTATGGGCACAGTGGATAAAACAGGGAACCTGCATGAATACTGTTCGGCGTGCTCTGACTGCGTCCTGGAATGGAGCGCTTGTATTTGCCCGATAACGCGCTGCCCGAAAAACCTTTTAAACGGCCCATGCGGAGGCCCGAAAGACGGGAAATGCGAAGTTGACAGGGAGAAAGATTGCGCGTGGATTTTGATTTATAACGAGCTTAAAAGGTTAAATAAGCTTGATAACCTTAAAGTTATACGCCAGCCGAAAGATTGGTCGAAGACGACCAAACCGCACCAGTTGATACTTACCAAATGAATAAGAAGTTGCTTCGAGTGCTGACCCTAGCTTTGCGCTCCTCGCTCGTCCCGAAACTTCGTCACTCGCCGATGCGCCGTCGCCAATTTCCCCCGCAACTTTTATTATTAACTATTATCTGCTTCCTGGTTTCAGGCAGGGTTATGGCTGAAGAAGCGCCCGTAAATAAGATGCGGCCGATGATGGGCACGTTTGTGTCGATAACGGTTTTTGACTCGGATGAAACACGGGCAAACACAGCCATAAATGCGGCGTTTTCCGAGATGGAAAGACTGGAGAATAGCCTTAGCAAATTCAGTCCCAAAAGCGAAATTTCAAAAATAAACAAAAATGCAGCCAAGGGCCCGGTAAAGGTAAGCGCAGCAACGTTTGAAATAATAAAGATGTCGGTGAGTTTTTCAAAAGAAACAGAAGGCGCCTTTGATATAACAATAGGGCCGCTTATGGTGTTATGGGGATTTGTGGGAAATAAACCCGCCCTGCCTTCAGATGCGCAAGTCGCCGATATCATGAAGCATGTCGGATATCAAAAATTGGAATTAAATGAAAAAAACAGGACAATAAAATTTAAAACAGCCGGCATGGAAATAGATTTAGGCGCTATAGCGAAAGGCTATGCCCTGGATAAGTCACTCGATATTTTAAAAAAGCAGAAAATAACCCGCGCGATAATTGACATAGGCGGGAACCTCGGCTTTCTCGGAGTGCCGGAACGCGGGTATTGGAGCGTGGGCATAAAAGACCCAAAAGACCCGGATAAAGTTTCAAAGGTAATGAAAGTAAAAAAAGGCGCAGTGGCTACATCGGGTAATTATGAGAAATATCTTGAAATAGAAGGAAGGAAGTTCTGCCACATATTGGACCCGCGGACTGGTTATCCGGTTGATATAAACGATTCGGAGCGAAAAAGCGTTACGGTTGGCGCAAGTACGGCGGTTACCGCCGATGCTTTCTCGACAGCGGCGTTTGTATTAGGCGAGAAAAAATCCAAAGAACTCTTTAGGGGAAAACCGCTTACCATATTCTATCACCGGTGATATCAACGAGCTTTGTACCCTCTTCCTCGTCATTTACGAAAACCAAATCAGTATAACCCTCGTTATTTTCCAAGAGTCCGCTGTAGGTATCAACCCTGCTCATGACCCAGCGTATAGTAATGACAACCTGTTGTGCTTCGCGCAGCGATTTATCTACGTTGAAATTTAAGGCGATAGCGTCGTACTGGTCGAAAACGGCTTGCACCGCGTCGCGCAGATCGGGGTAAGCTCCGTATTCGCCGTAGAGCTGATAGGAAACCATGTCCATAAATCTGTTTACATCCTCCCGCTGGTAAGCGGATACGAGCGTTCTTAAGGCCGCCTCCGAACGCACAAGTTCTCCGGCGCTTTTAGTCGGCGAGATTTCCGGCACCTCTTGTTGCGCAGAGACATACGAGAACGGCTGAAATAGAATTAAACAGGCAAGAAGAAATAGGATTAATCTGTTCATTTCGTCACCCCCTTATTATACAATAATTCACCCCGGATACAACACTAAAATTTTATAGTTAAGCTTGTGTCCGCCTTGACTTCTTCGTATTCATTATCTGAGTCCTCCGCGTCATAGTGCATTATGTAAAGCGACGATCTCAGTATCCTGTTGGCACTACCGCCTATTTTATATTCCAACTTCGTATTGAATGTCTTCCTTGTCGAATCCGAATTAAGCGCGGCCAAATCTATATCAGCTATTTTAAAACTGATATCGCATCTTAAATTTTTAGTAAGGCGGCTATTGATGCCGAAATCTATATTTTCTCTGGTGTCTATTTCCTTATTCAAACTGCTTAAGGCTTTGTCAAATGAAAGCTGATACCCGAAATACGGGGTGAATTCCATTTTTAATATCTTTAAAAGCATCCGCCAGTCGGTATCAAATGTGTCCTTCCTGCTGTTGCTCGAAGCACTGATTTTATTAGCAATTAACCTTTCCTGAAAGCTGAAGGACCCTGTTAAATCCCAGAATTTATTAGACACTTTTAAGTCGAAGGTTTTCTGCAAGTCGTCGCGGGTGCAGGGGTCGTCATCGGAGATATTGCGTAGCTGCCTGAATCCGACATCAAGCCTGAGACTCCTGAGTTTTTTAATAGGCACAACCGTCATGGCTATTTCCGGAGAGCGGGTTATGGTCTTTTTTATCTGGCTTGAGCCCGATAAGTGGTTATGATACTGCCTTATGCCGCCCTTAAATGTAACCTGCGGATGCATGGGGTAATTGAATCTTGCCGCGTGCTCCACGCGGTCGGGCATCGCGGCGCCCACGGAAGTGTAGAAGTCCGGCTGAACATAGCGGTAGTCGTAATAAACCTGCAGTTTATCAAAGCGCGCGTCGGTATTTACCTCAAATGCCCTGCCGTAGTTTTTATCACTCACATAATCGGGCACATCATTTAAATTTTCTTCCACGAACGAATGCGCAAACTCGGCTTTAAGGTTAAGGTTTTTAAACAATTTTGCGTTAAGATTTGTTGTAAGGACTTTATTATCGAGGTCTCTTAGGCCCTGTGCATTATGGATAGAGCTGGAATCATCCCAAGTGTAAACGTATCCGCCTCCGATCCAGAAATTGCTTATATAGTATGTATCAGGCAAAGGTAATAACTGGCCGTAAAAACCGTTTACGTATCTTGCGAATTTGCTCTGGTGATATCCTTTCCAGCGCCGCGCAAAAATGCCCTTTAATTTAGCCCTATCGTAATTCGCCACTGCCTGGAAACCTTCCAGAGGGACGTTTAATGTATATTTCGTGAAACTCGCATAGAAGTCGCCGCCGGTAAGCTCATAGGTATCGTTATAAAGCTTGGTGTACATATTTATGATGTGCAAATCGTTTCTTCTGTCTATGACATTATCGTCGGTTTTGCGCACGCGCAATTCAGCCATAGTGTTCCAGCGGCCGCGCAGCCTGTCGGCATATTTTAATTGCAACTCGCTTGTTAAATGCCTTCCTTCCTTCATGCATATAGGAACGAAGGCGATTACCCCTTATCTCAACGCGGCCCATTGTTTCCGTCCATTGCCCTGTAAGCGGCTTGGCGGGGCGTGGCTTGAGAGGTTTGCTGGTTTTACGCTCTTTTTTCGGCAAGACAGAAGCAAGCTTCATGCCTTTTGGCATCTGGACAGCGCCTATTCTTACAAGCAGCTTGTTGCCGGAGGAAAGCACGTTATAGTCCTTCGGCGGCTGCATTTCGCGGTTTAAGCGGATTATCAGGGCCTGTACACCGTGGTAGTCCGCGCTTAGCGCTTCTGGTCGCGGCGCTTTTGAACGGACTAACCCAACGGATTGTACAGGCCCCAATTGCTGCGGCAGCTGGAGGCTGTCGCTGGCAAAGACCTTTTTATCGAGAATATCTATAATTATCCGGCTTGTAGGTACTTGCGAGCCGAAGGCGTAATAGTCAATTCCTTTATCCGAGACTACTTCAATAAGGCAGCCATCCGGTTTTTCCTGTACCTTTACCTCTTTTATTACGGCGTAAGGCTGCTCTTTTACCTTAACGGGCCGAGAGGGTTTTCCGGCAACAGAAGGTTTTGCGGCAATTCCCCAGGAAGATTTCTTGGCAGCAACCTGTTTTTTCGCAACAGGCGCTTTCTTCGCGACCTTAATAGGCGGATGCTCTGCCAGCAGGGCTATTTTGGTAGTGGGCTTGCCTTTCTGCGGGAACTTGATGCCCTTAAAGAAAACACACAGTTTATTATCAAGTGTTTTTATTTCGTAATCCTTAAATGTAACAGGTTTGGTAGCCTGGATTATAAGCATATCCACGCCGGAGAAATCTTTGCCTAATCCCGATGGGACATGCAGCTTTGATGAAACCAATTCTACGGATTCAAGCGGGCCTTCGTTTGCCGGCGCAGTGAGATTTTTATCAACAAAGACATA
>JBDRLY010000012.1:0-22831 GCA_043812735.1 Candidatus Omnitrophota bacterium
GTACGCAGCTTAAAAATTATACCATCCAGAAACTTCTGGAAAACGGCGCCAAAGAAGTTCATGTGCGTCCCGCCTGTCCGCCGCTAATGTTTCCCTGCAAGTTTAATCTTTCCACCCGCAGCATCGACGAACTTGCGGCACGCAGGGCAATAAGGGCCCTTGAAGGCAGGGATATCGAGGATGTGAGCGAGTACACGGATTGCAATTCGCAGAAATACAAAAAAATGGTAGAGTGGATTGCGAAGGATTTGGGGCTGACATCGTTGAAATACCAGACTATCGACGATATGATAGGCGCGATCGGCCTGCCGCGCGAAAAGCTCTGTCTTTACTGCTGGATAGGCGATAGGGCGGAAACTGCAAAAGAAATTAAAGAAACCGGGAAAGCGAGCGCAGTGGCATGAGAGACGTATTTTATGACTTGTTTGCGGATGCGGTAGCAGCGGAAGAATGGGGCAACAAATTTTATGTCAGGGCAAATGAGATTTCCAATTCTGCCTTAGCGAAAGTGGTCCTCATAGGGTTGGCTGAAGACGAGCTTAAACATAAGGTGGCGATAGGCAGATTTTGCAAGAAGAAAAATGTCATGCCGAAATCGGTTGCAAGTGAAGTATTCAGGCTTCCCGTAAGAGACCTGCGGCGCCAGATAACCGCGTTTACGCCGGTGGATCAAGTAATCAAGTTTGCGCTGAAGTTTGAACGCCAGGGCTACAATTATTATTCCAAATTAAGGTCAAAAACAAAGGACAAAAAGGCATTGAAACTTCTGGATTTTCTTATCGGGCAGGAAAACGCCCATTATAAGCTTTTATCCGGCACCCTGGCTTATCTTACGAAACCTGCGGAGTGGTTTGCTCAGGAGGAAAAGCCGATTGCGGAAGGCTAAAACATGAGAGTTCTCGCGCTGCTGGCTAGCCCCAGGAGAAACGGCAATACGGAAATTTTGCTGGATGAGGCGATACGGGGAGCCCGATCTAAAGGGGCAAATGTCGAGAAAATAGCCATCAATAACCTGAAATTCCTGCCGTGCCAGAACTGCGGTGGCTGTGATAAAACAGGCATTTGCGTGATAAAAGATGATATGCAGAAAATCTACCGTAAAATAAAGTACGCCGACGGGATTATCATAGCCTCGCCGGTATATTTCGGCAGTTTATCCGCGCAGGCAAAGGCTATGATAGACAGATTTCAGTCGGCATGGGTGGGGAAATATATGCTTAAAAACAAAATTGCCGGGAAAAAGAAAGGCGTATTTTTATGCGTCAGCGGTTCGGGGAATCGTAAATTTTTTGAAGCGGCCAGAAAAATCGTGAAATATTTATTCGCTACAAACGATATACGATATAAAGCCGATTTTTTCGCACCCCGTGCGGATAAAAAAGGCGATATCAGAAAATACCCTGATGCCCTGAAAAAAGCGTATGCGCTCGGCGAGGGATTAGTCAAATAATGCAAAATTTAGAATATTATCTCGGAGCGAATTCTATACTTGCCTACCCGCTTGCCTTTGCGGGAGGCCTACTTATGTCATTTACGCCTTGCGTATATCCGCTCATACCCGTTATTGCCGGCTATATGGCTGCTAAGGGGGAGCGCTCAAAAATAAAAATTTTTGTTATGTGCCTCCTGTATGTTTTAGGTATGGCGCTTGTATATTCTATTTTAGGCGCAGTCGCGGCTTTAACGGGAAGGATATTCGGGGAAATACAACGCTCGCCGTGGGCGCATTTTATAATAGGCAATATAATAATTTTATTCGGTCTTTCGCTGCTGGATGTTTTTACACTGCCTGTACCTGGTTTTATTAAAAAAAGCCGCTCCGGTAACGTTAAAAAGGGCTATTTAGGCGCATTCGGGCTTGGGTTTGCGTCGGGGTTTGTGGCGGCGCCGTGCACATCGGCGGTTTTAGGAGCGCTCTTAACTTATGTAGCGACGAGGCAGAATGTCTTATTCGGGACGACGCTTCTTTTTTGCTTTGCAATCGGCGTAGGTAGCCTGCTTTTGATTTCGGGGCTTGTAGGAGGATTTCTGGGGGCACTGCCGAAATCGGGGCCATGGCTCGTGCGCATACAAAAGATTTTCGGATATCTGATGCTTGCCTTGGGCGAATATTTTATAATAAAAGGAGGGATACTCCTGGTATGAAGTACCTCTGTTTTATTATGTGCTTTGTGTTTTTATTCAGCGCAGAAGGTTGCGCTAGAAACGGCCGAACCGAGTACGCGGTACCGTTTTTTCTAGAATCGCTCGATGGCAGCACGGTAGATAGCAGCGATTATTTCGGCAAGGAAATAGTCTTTTTGAATTTCTGGGCAACAGGCTGCGATGCCTGCAAGGAGGAAGTACCATACCTTAAAGGGTTTTATTCAAAATACAAAGATAAAATAGCGATTTTTGCGGTTGATATAGGAGAAAGCAAAACCAAGCTGCAAAGTTTCAAAAAATCACACGCTATTAATTATCCCATACTTATGGACAAAAATGCGCAGGTGGCTATATCGTACGGAGTAAGCGGCATACCCGCGATAGCGGTAATAGGTAAAGATAAAAAAATAGCTTATTACGGGCATAGTATCCCGGAAGCGGAAAATACAATAAAATTTCTTCTTAAAAGGTGAATAATGGCTAAGAAAGTAAAAACAATAGGCATAATGACAAGCGGCGGTGACTGCCCCGGGCTCAACGGCGTAATTCGCGCAGCTACCAGAACGGCTATCAATGACTATGGCATGCGGGTCTATGGAATACTTGACGGATATGAAGGGCTGGTGGACGGCCGCTATATGAAGCTGGATTGGAATGATGTATCCGGCATATTGACATGCGGAGGAACCATACTGGGTACTTCCAATAAGGCAGACCCGATAGGCCAAAAACGTGTCGGCGACGTATTTAAGAATTGCAGAAAGATGAAACTGGATGCTTTGATATGCGCGGGCGGGGACGGTTCGATGAACATTTCATACGCGCTTTTTAAGAGAGGCCTTAACGTTGTAGGCATTCCAAAAACGATAGACAACGATTTGGAAGGAACGGATGTCACTTTTGGTTTTGACTCTGCGGTTCAAAGCGCCTGTAACGCAATCGATGCTATACATACAACTGCGCAGTCGCACCACCGTGTCATGATTATCGAGGTCATGGGTAGGTACGCAGGATGGATTGCGCTGTATTCTGGTATAGCGAGCGGCGGCGATATAATATTAATTCCCGAAATTCCTTTTGATATAAATAAGGTCTGTGACAAGGTAAAGGAGCGCCACAGACATGGTAAGCGTTTTTCGATAATTGTTATCGCGGAGGGCGCAAAACCTTTTGGAGGCGAGTTGACGGTTCGCCAGGTAGTAAAAGACAGCCCGGATCAGGTCAGGTTAGGGGGTATAGGCAATAAAATCGCTTACCAGATAGAAAATCTTACTGGCATTGAAACGCGGGTTACGGTACTGGGGCATCTTTTAAGGGGAGGCTCTCCAACTGCATTTGACAGGATTTTGGCGACGAGGTTTGGTTCCGAGTCGGTAAAGGCCGCGGCGGAGCGGAAATTCGGCTATATGGTTGCGCTAAAAGGTACGCGGATAGGCACGGTAAAATTACAGAAGGCAATAAAGGAGTTGCGCCTGGTAAAACCCAATGCGCCGATTATAAGAATTGCCAGGGCGCTGGGGACTTCGTTCGGGAATTAAATCTGCTTAAAGGCTAAGGCAGGAGATAGGGGAGGAAAAAATGTCTATGTGGTATCTATTGGTTATAGTAGCTTTGTTTGTTTTCTTTTCCGGTATCAGAATTATAAGGCCGACTCATCGCGGGCTCATTGAAAGGCTCGGCAAGTACAGTAGATTTGCAATGTCAGGATTCCACTGGATAATTCCGGCAATCGAGCGTTTGTATCTGGTAAATGTAACGGAACAAATGGTTGATGCCGAGCCGCAGGAAATCATTACCAATGACAACTTGAACGCAAGGGTAGACGCGCAGGTCTATTTTAAGGTCAAGTCGGATGAGGATAATGTTAAAAATTCGCAGTATAATGTAAATAACTATCAGTGGCAGATAGTAAACCTGGCCAGGACTACCTTAAGAAACATAATCGGTACGCTTACCTTAAAATCCGCCAACAGCGAAAGGGGTAAAATTAATTCCGAGCTGCATAAAACGCTTTGTGATGAAACAAAGCATTGGGGTATTGACATTGTCCGCACGGAATTAAAAGAAATTGATCCGCCTAAGGATGTTCAGGAAACAATGAATAAGGTAGTAAAAGCAGAAAACGAAAAGATTGCCGCCATAGATTATGCCACCGCTGCCGAAACATTCGCAGACGGCGAAAGAGAGCCCAGATTAAAAAAGCGGAAGGTATAAAACAATCCCGTATTCTGCAGTCGCAGGGCGAGGCAGAGGCGATTAAACTGGTAAACGAAGCGGCAGAAAAATATTTTGTCGGCAATGCGCAAATGTTAAGAAAAATCGAAGCCGTAGAAAAATCATTGGAAGACAACGCTAAAATCGTTCTTCCGTCCGACTCGGAACTGATTAATGTAATAGGCGAAATGGCAGGCGTGCTGCCGCTGAAAAAACAAGACAAAAAAGACTAAAGCTAGCATGGAGGGATGACAAGGTGGCCGGTATATTTTTGTACCGCTCGATAAGATGGGCAATTATTGCCCTGGCTAGTTACCTTTATATGAACTGTTTTGACTGGAGCTACCCGGTATTTGCGCTCCCTGTCATAGCAGCATTCGCTTATTGTTTTAGCGGCGTGGCGAGTTTATTGGTAAATTTCTTTGTTTACGCCCTGAGTGAGCCGTTGCTTTTGCCTGAGAGAGAAGACATTGCAACAGGCGGCATACCAAAAGATGTCAAAGTCGTATTTTTCAGGCCGATATTCGCGAAATCTAATCCCGAGATGGATACGCTTTTAAACAGTATGCGCCAGGATATCGTCAACAACCAGGAGCCCCACAAAAATCTCAAGTTTATAGTAATTGACAACACGCGGGACGAAAACGTGAAGTCTTATACGCGCCAGCGCATCGAAGAGCTTCAGGGTGAATACGGTAAAGACGTAGTTTATTATTTTCACAGAAGCGTTAAGTGCGATTTCTTCAAGAAGCTCGGTATTTATCAGGATGCGATAATGCTTTTGTACGAAGGGTGGACCCGGCCGGGCCATTACACGGATAAGAAATGGGATGCATGGGCAAGCGGAACCCGTAATCCCGAAATACCGACATGGGATGTAATTATGGGGGATGTGCGCGCCCTGGGAATAGAGACAGATGTAGAGGGTATTCTAGCCGGGCAGCCCGCAAAAATTAATACTCAAGAGCGAATTAAAGTTGCGGTTATCTCTGATGCCGACAATGTATGGCCAAAGGGGCAAATACGCAAGCTTGTGGCAAAAATGGTTCACGCCGACAATAAAAAATACACTATCTACCAGCCGTCGATCGAGATTTCAAACCCCAATGACAACGGGTATATAAAAATGACGACGTGGGCGCGTGAAATGTACGGTTTTGATCCTATCGCGCGCTGGAGAGTGTATAAATTTGCGCCTTTTTACGGCAAGGGCGCCATGTTTGTAGAAAATTATGTTCCCCAGATTATAAAACGAGAAGCGCTTCATCCGGGAAAAGCCGCAAGCCATGATTTTCAGGAGGCGCTTTACGCCTGGAGTGTGCTCTTAGAAGATGTGTATATAATGGAGAAGACATTCTCTAATAAATTGGCCGAACTTACGCGTATTGCGTTGTGGTACTGGGGTGACCTTGAGACGGTAAGGCAATATCTTCTAAAACCGTTCGAAGCGGGGAGGCGGGCGCATTTATTTACACTTTTACGCAACATAATTGGGCCTGCAGTGTTTGTTGTGTGGGCGATAGGGCAGGTTTTGATATGGAGGTTTCCCGTTTTAGCCCAGGTAGTAGAACCGGAAATGCTTTTCCGGCTGTTTGCAATAATAGTTTTGACAAGCAGCATTCTTCCCAAGATATGCTCGCCCGTAATGGGCAGGTTCAAGAAAAAAGGCTATTCCGCCATCTACCCTACGCTTTCCCAGAAAAATATTTTTGCGATAATCGCTATTGCGGCGTTAGAATTGGTTGTTTCTGTATTGGTCCACATGCAGGATTTATTCTATAAGCCGATAGCGTCTGGGCGCAACTATATACAGCAGGCAACCGGTAAGGCATTTGTGTGGAAAACAGGCGCCATGAGCGAAATAGAAACTCAAGGCGCATCATTTTTTAAAACATATTTCTTGCTCAGGTATTCTGTGATTTTGGGGTTGATATTATCGGTGTTGTGCATTACTAAAGTTTTACCTGTGCCTGCGTTTATATTGCTGTCGCCGTATATAGCGTCTTTTTTGTTAGGGCCTGCGTTTACCTGGATAGTTGCGCGGCCGCTTAAGCGGGGGTGATTATATGGAACTAAAACTTGTAAAAATAGAAAAACCTGACGATGCGAATATAATTTTGGGGCAGTCGCATTTCATAAAGACGCTTGAGGATATCTACGAGGCGATAGCCAACGCCAACCCTAACGCAAAATTCGGCGTAGGATTTTGCGAGTCATCCGGCGCGTGCCTGGTGCGCTCGGAAGGGAACGATGAGGAATTAAAAAAACTTGCCGCTAAAAATGCCATGAATATAGGGGCGGGCCACTGTTTTATAGTTATTATGAAAAACGCATTTCCGATAAGTGTCCTTGGGGCAATTAAAAATGTGCCGGAGGTCTGTACTATTTTTTGCGCTACGGCAAATCCCCTAAGCGTGGTTGTCGCGGAGACAGAAACGGGTCGGGGTGTTGCAGGGGTGATAGACGGCGCAAAACCCAAAGGGATAGAAGGCGAAGAGGGCATCAAATGGCGCAGGGAATTATTGCGCAAAATCGGTTATAAGCTGTAATTTTTACTTGAAAAATTACAGCAGTAGTTATATAAAATAGAATTAGCCAGCTAACAATAATAAAAGGAGGGATGAACGGTGGGTAAGATAGTGAGTATTTTAATAGGATTGGTTTTGGTCGTAGTGGGTATATACGGTATCAGGCTGTGGTTTCCGAGTTTAGCCTGTTGTTTTAAGGGTATTGCGCCGGCGATAGCTGTTTTAGTAGGTTTCATTATGCTGTTTGCAGGGATAAGCGAAATGAAGGATGAAGCGGCACGCAAAAAAGAAGAGAAAAAATAAGCTTTAGTTAAAATAAAAACCCCGTCCTTGATTTTTAGGGCGGGGTTTTTATTTTGGAGAATTTACTTTTTTCCTGATGGGTAAACCGGGCATGCTGTAACTGCTGTTGCCGCTGTTTTGCCTGTGCCTACCGCGGCTTTTTCTCCGGTTTTTGCCGTTCCTGTTACAGGGGTAGTAACTATTTTTATCGGGTTTTCTTTGCCGACTAGCGATTTGCCGGTGTCCTCAACGGTTTTCGCGCCTGTTTTTCCGGCCTGTTCCGCGGTATTAACTACGGTTTCACCGGCTTTTTCGCCCGTTTTGGCAGGCCATCCAAAAAGCCTTTTGAAGAAATTGCCTACGGGGTCTCCCTTGTCCGCTGCATACGCTGCAGTGATCAGCATTGCCGAGAATAATACGGCTACAGATATGCACACTGTCTTTACTGAGCTATTTCTCATAATAATGCCTCCTTTCGTTCAGTCGAGCAGAATTATATCATGCAAAGGGAGCATTGCAACAAAAATAATTGTATTTGACTTTTTAAAAGGGGCTCGGTAGGATATACAAAGGGTTATGCTATGGCAAAGGCTACAAAGCAAACCGACGTTAAGAAACTGCGGGAAGAGCTGCGCAAAAAGGAATTGCAGATAGAGACACTTTCAAAAGTTGCGGGTGTTTTAAGCTCCGATATGTATCTTAAAGAGATACTTGATTTGATAGTTTCTATGACGGCGCAGATGATGGATTCTAAGATATGCTCGATAATGTTATTGAATGAAGACAACGATGAACTCATTATCATGGCAACGCAGAGTTTATCCGAGTTATACAGGAACAAGCCGTCGATAAAAATCGGCAAATCGATAAGCGGTATAGCCGTGAAGGAAAAACGCCCCGTAACAGTTTCGGATGTTACGAATGACCAGCGCTATATGTACCCCGATATTGCAAAAAAAGAGGGGCTCGTTTCGATGGTATCTGTTCCCATGATGGTAAAAAATAAGGTGATAGGCGTAATAAACAGTTATACGTCCAAAAAGCACAAATTTACCGGCGAGGAAATAAGAGTTTTGCAGGCTGTTGCAAATCAGGCAGCGGTAACCATTGAGAATACGAAGCTATTCGACAAGGCGCGCGCCATGGAAGAGGCGCTGGAGGCGCGCAAACTTATCGAGCGCGCAAAAGGCATCCTGACAAGGGAGCACAGTATTTCAGAAGACGCCGCGTTTCGTATGATACAGAAAGAATCCATGGATTCGCGCAAATCCATGCGCGACATTGCCGAAGCAATAGTTCTTGCCGCTAAGTTCAAAAAAGCATAATAGAAAACGTAGAGATAATGCCGTGAAGAAAGCAAAAGGTAAAATAGTCCGCTGGATTAAAGCAAAGATGAAACTTGCGGGCGCGAAGGGGCTCGTATTCGGGCTTTCCGGCGGGATAGATTCCGCAGCTGTAGCGGCGTTAGCGAAACAGGCTGCGGGTAAAAATGCTTTAGCACTGATTTTACCGTGCCACTCGAGCGTTAAAGATGTGAAAGACGCCATGCGTGTAGCAAGGGCCTTGGGTGTTAAAACGAATACGATTAATTTATGCCGTATTTACGATGCTTTAATTAAGGTGTTACCGAAGGCCGCGAGGCTGGCGCAGGGGAACTTAAAACCCCGCCTGCGCATGCTGATTTTGTATTATTTTGCCAATAAATTGAATTATCTGGTAGCCGGCACCGGCAATAAAAGTGAAATTTCGGTAGGCTATTTTACGAAATACGGCGACGGCGGAGTTGACATACTGCCGATAGGCAATCTTTACAAATACCAGGTGCGTGCCCTTGCCGAGGAACTGGGTATCCCTAAAGATATAATTTATAGGCCCCCGACGGCGGGCTTATGGCACGGCCAGACCGATGAAGGCGAAATGGGCATTACCTATAAGAGGTTGGATAGGATACTTGCAGCTCTGGAGCGCGGTAAAAAAATTGGCACAAAAACCGAAATGAAAATTATTGAAAAACGTATCAGGCAAGGCAGGCATAAAAATGCAATGCCGGAAATATGCAAAGCATAACCGGTTTTAAGAGAATTTGAATATCTAAAAACAGGAGGAAAAAATGGCTCCGCGAAAAGAAAAAAAGGCTACAGGCAGAACAAAGCAGGATGTCCTCAAAATCGTAAGGGACAAGAGAATAAAATTTATCAAAATCTGGTTTGTGGATATTCTGGGCCAGCTGAAGTCATTCGCCATCACTGACAGAGAGTTGGAGGGCGCGTTCAGCGAAGGTATGGGGTTTGACGGCTCCTCTATTGAAGGTTTTGCGAGAATATATGAGTCGGATTTGGTTGCCATTCCTGATCCGGCCACTTTTCATATTTTACCCTGGGGCGGTGAAGAAGGAGGCATAGCGCGCATGTTTTGCGATATTCTTACCCCGGAGGGCAAGCCTTATGAGGGGGATACGCGTTATATTTTAAAGAAAAATTTACTTGAAGCGAAGAAACTCGGCTACACGTATTATCTGGGGCCGGAGTTAGAGTATTTTTATTTTAAAAATGATAAAAACCCCGAGATACTCGACAAGGGAGGCTACTTTGATTATATCCCGCTTGACGAAGCACATGACTTGCGCAGGGACACGATATTAAGCCTTGAAAAAATGAATATAAAGGTGGAATATAGCCACCATGAAGTTTCGCCTTCGCAGCATGAGATAGACCTTAATTATGCCGATGCATTAACCATGGCGGATAATGTTATAACGCATAAAGTCACCGTAAAGCAAATTGCGCAAGCAGGGGGAGTATACGCTTCTTTTATGCCCAAGCCGATATTTGGTATGAACGGTTCGGGCATGCATACGCACCAGTCGTTGTTTAAAGGATCCAAAAACGCGTTCTTCGATAAGGCCGACAAACATCATCTTTCCGGCACGGCGAGATACTTTATGGCAGGCCTATTGAAGCATATAGCAGAAACCACGCTTATCATGAACCAATGGGTGAATTCTTACAAACGCCTTGTCCCCGGATACGAAGCGCCGGTGTATATATCATGGGCAAGGCGCAACCGCTCAACATTGATCCGCGTGCCTATGTATAAACCCGGAAAAGAAAAGGCAACAAGGATAGAGCTTCGCTCGCCTGACCCGGCATGCAACCCCTATCTGGCTTTTTCGCTAATGCTTGCAGCAGGCCTTGAAGGCATGAAGAAAAGATACCGCCTTTCCGTACCGATGGAAAAAGACATATACGGCATGAGCGAAGAAGAAAGAGCTCGCGAAGGAATAGAATCATTGCCCGGCAGCCTGATAGAGGCGCTGAATTTGTTCGAGAAGAGCGATTTGGCGAAACGTACTCTTGGAGAGCACGTATTTAACAAATTAATAGAGAACAAAAAAATCGAATGGGACCGTTATCGCACTCAGGTTACCAGCTACGAAGTGGAAAAGTATTTGCCGATACTATAAGCTAGGAGGTAGGATATGGATGAAATACTGGAGATATTGGAAAAAGACGCGCGCACGACGCCCGGGGAAATAGCGGCGATGACCAAGAAAAGCGTTGCCAGCGTAAAAACCGCTATAAAGAAATATGAAAAAGAGGCCGCTATCGTTAAATATAAGGCGATAATCAACAAAGGGTTGATTAAGGAAGCATCGCCTGAGGTCTGCGCCCTTATAGAGGTAAATGTCGCGCCGCAGAAAAATGTAGGTTTTGACTATGTGGCTGAGAGGATTTACCGTTTTCCGGAAGTGGCAAGTTGCTATCTTATCTCGGGAACGTATGATTTGCTGATAATCATCAAAGGAAAAGATATGCACGAGGTTTCTAATTTTGTCGCGGAGAAACTCTCGCCTATGGAAGGCGTAAGAGGCACGGTTACGCATTTTCTTCTGCGCAAATACAAAGAAGACGGGGAAATTTTAAAAACACACGAGAAGGAGAAGCGTTTAGCAATTTCGTATTAAACACAGATTCACGCAGATGAAAAGACCGGATTCACGCAGATGTGTTGACGAATATCTGTGTATATCATTATGTTATCTGTGTGCATCTGTGTATAAAAAGACATAATATGAGAATATCTAAAAGAACACAAGAAATAGCACCATCAGGTATAAGGGCATTTTTTGACCTGGTTTTAGGGATGCGCGAGGTGATATCCCTTGGCGTAGGCGAGCCGGACTTCGTTACGCCATGGAATATCCGCGAGGCGGCAATCTATTCTATTGAAAAAGGCTACACTACTTATACTTCAAATAAAGGATTGCTGGAGCTTCGCCACGAGGTATCAAAATTTCTTAAGCGCCGCCATGGGCCTGACTATGACCCCGAGGATGAAATTTTGATTACAGTCGGCGTTAGCGAGGCATTCGATTTGTGTATGCGCGCGCTTTTAAACCCCGGTGATAAAGTGCTTATTCCGGAGCCATGCTATGTCTCATATAACCCGATAGTTTACTTAACGGGCGCTGTGCCTGTATATCTGCATACGGATAGAGACAACGATTTTAAATTAACGCCAAGGGCTATAGAGCAGCGCTGCGATAAAACGACAAAGGCGATAATATTGAATTATCCCGCGAACCCGACAGGGGCATCTTATACAAGAAAAGAACTGCGCGATATTGCCAAGATCGTACAGAAAAAAGATTTAATCGTAATAAGCGATGAGATATACGGGGACTTGACTTATGAATTCGAACATACTCCTTTTGCGGCTATCCCCGGCATGAAAAATAGAACCGTATATCTAAACGGTTTTTCAAAGGCCTACGCGATGACAGGCTGGAGGGTGGGGTATGCTTGCGCCCCGAAAGATATAATCGCAGCAATGACCAAAATACATCAATACAGCATGATGTGCGTGCCGACAATGGGACAGATGGCTGCTGTTGAGGCATTGCGCCACGGCGAAAAATCGGTTCAGGATATGAAAAAGGAATACCGCCGCCGCCGCGACTTCGTTGTTGAGGGGTTAAATAAAATAGGCCTCGACTGCCACACTCCGCAAGGGGCATTTTATCTGTTTCCTTCTATAAAGAAGACAAAGCTTAAATCCATAGATTTTGCAAACAAGCTTTTGAAGAAAGAAAAAGTCGCAGTTGTGCCGGGTGGGGCATTCGGGCCGTCAGGTGAGGGCTATATAAGAATCTCCTATGCTTCGAGCATGGAGAATTTAAAGGAAGCCCTTGTGCGCATGCAAAGATTTCTGCAAAAGAAGTAAAAAACAAATTCAATAATCCCACCGTAGTGAATTAACTATAATACATGCGCTTGGCAATTTTTTCGCTCAGGTCGATTTTCCCTGCCATAAAAATTAGCAGGGACACCAAAGGTCTTTCACATTTTCAGCGGCTGCGGAACTCGCCCCGCTTTCGCGGGGCTCAGACATCCTCGCCGTCCCGTCTGCGCCAGCTTGACAGGATTCCCTCAAATGCGAAAGCGTGCTTTGGCTAAAATCGCCATTCGCTTCAAAATTACCAAACGCATGTCTAAAATATTTATTACGTTTGTATTGGTTGAGTTTTTCGTATAATTTGCGAGGGCAATTGGCGGATGGCGACTTGCACCGCAGCGAGCACTCCTATGAGAACGAGGTTTTGGCGAAGGGGAAACGGAAACTGACCTTCTGACATGTGCTGTAGGTGAATTTCCGAGGGGAATCCCCCGACAAAACCGAAGTTCGAATGCGAGCGAGGAGCACGGAGCCAGAGCCAATTCCCGAAGCAAATTGCATACAGAATTTATATTAAAAAAAACTGAGCCCACCCCCTTGACAAAATCAGCTTTATAGTATATACTTTGGTTGAGGGTAGCTAGCAGATGTGTTAGCAACCTTTTGTTTGACAGTAAATTAAGTTCTTTAAAAAAGTAAATATTTACTCGAGAAATCCCGCATGCGCACAAAGCGCTCTGCGGGATCCCGCAGAGCCCGTAAGGGCGCAGGCGGGAGCTTCTCCGTTAAAACCGGGGAGGAAAACCCGTAAATGCTCGGTCACGCTGGTTACGACTGGCGGATGCGAGCGAGCCGGGTTGCCGAAAGAAAAAAAGCAACCCGGCTTTTTTTAAATCCCTCGTATAAAGGGGTGATGACAAAATGAAAGAATTAGTGCTCCGTAACGCGGTAAGCAGCGACAGGCAAAAAAGGGAATACTCCATTGAGGAGATGTTTGTTAAAGACGGAGTAATTACCAAAAGGCAAAGGACTATCTCATATATCATAACCCCGGTAACCAGCTTTACCTCCTGGCAGGAAGTGATGGAATATGTGAAGCGCAAGGCTGTTTTAGACCCGTCAAAGATAAGCCAGGTTTTGATGCTTCATTCGCGCAGCAAGAAAAATAAATCGGAGACCTCATCCCTTAAAGCGAACGGAACTTTCTATGCGCAGGCAAATGGCAAGATCTATGAAATAGCATATTCGCGCGTTTACAATACAGAAATAATGCGCGCGGCATAGCGAAAAAACCTCACAAATTAAGAATTCGCGAACGCCATAAGTCCGACGGACTTGTGGCGTTTTTATTGATTGACAGTGCCAATTATGGTGTTTATAATAATTTGTCTATGAGCCCCGCACCTTCTTTATATTCATACCACTCCTAAGCTAAGGTGCAGAATTCGAAAATGTATCACGTTTATCTTTTAAGAAGTCAAAAGAATAGATCCTTTTATATTGGCTATACGAAAAATATCGAGCAGAGGTTAAAAGAACATAATGCTGGGTTGGTTGAATACACAAAGAAGTATCGGCCATGGATGTTAATATATTATGAAAGTTATCTATCATTGGAGGACGCCAAGCGGCGAGAAAAATGTCTCAAATACTTCGGTAAGGCATATAGTCAATTGAAGGTTAGACTCAGAGACAGTTTGAATAAAAGAGAAGGTGCGGGGTGAGAGTTTCTGTATTAGGCGACGGCGGCTGGGGGACTACCCTGAGTATTTTACTGTCTAAAAAACAGCACAATGTTACTCTTTGGAGTGCGTTCACCGATTATGCGCGGGAACTTCAAAACACAAGAGAGAATAAAAAATTTCTACCCAATGCGTTGATACCAAAGCAGATACAAATAACCGCCGATATAAAACAAGCGCTTAACGATGCGGAGGTTTTGGTAGTAGCGATACCCTCAAAGTATATGAGGGAAACGCTGGCACAATTAAAGGGTTCGGATTTAAACAAGATAATAGTTGTAAGCGTTTCAAAGGGCCTTGAAAATAAGACGCTGCTGCGCATGTCGCAGCTGCTGGAAGAGACGCTTAAAAATATAAGGATGGCTGTTCTTTCCGGGCCGACTATAGCATATGAAGTAGCGAAAGGCATGCCTACTGCGGCAGTTGTAGCTTCAGATGATGAAGCAACGGCGAAGCAAGTACAGGATTGTTTTATGGCAGAAGGCTTTAGGCTTTATACCTGTGGCGATGTAGTCGGCGTTGAGTTAGGCGGGGCGTTAAAAAATGTAATTGCTATAGCGGCAGGCATATGCGACGGCCTTGGGCTCGGATCAAATACCAAGGCCGGGCTTATGACGCGCGGTTTGGTTGAAATGAAAAGACTCGGCGTAGCCATGGGGGCGGATGAGAAAACATTTAACGGCCTTTCAGGCTTGGGCGATTTAATAACAACTTGCATGAGCGCTCAGAGCCGTAACCACTGTGCCGGAATAGAAGTGGCAAAAGGAAAATCTGTCGAGGTAATCGAACGCGAGACGCCGATGGTCGCCGAGGGTTTGCGGACATGCATAGCCGCAAACGAACTTGCGAAAAAATATAAGTTAGATATGCCGATAACTGCTCAGGCGTATTCTATTCTATACGAAGGCAAAGACCCGCGCCGGGCGGTTTATGATTTAATGACGCGGGAGAGAAAGGCAGAGTAGTTGTAATGTATTATGTATACGTCCTTCAAAGTAAATACGACGGTTGTTTTTATACTGGTTTTACCAATGATTTAAACAGAAGAGTTGGCGAACATAACGATGGATATCAAATTTCAACTAAATCACGTGGTCCATTTGAATTGATATATTACGAATGGTGCTTAAATAAAGAAGATGCAACTGCCAGGGAGAAGTACTTGAAAACTGGAATGGGCAAGAAATATATTAGGAATAGACTGAATAGATATTTAAAATGTAGAAATGTAACGGGGCATGTTCCATTACAAGTGTCCCCTTGTTGAATGATGGGAACTGTAACGGGGCGTGCCCCGTTACAAATCTCAACTGGTTAAAAATATAGAGATTTGTAACGGGGCGTGGCTCAGTTTGGCTAGAGCACCTGAATGGGGTTCAGGGGGTCAGCAGTTCAAATCTGCTCGCCCCGACCATAAACCGCTCGCTTCTTTTAGGTTTATGGCAGGACATAGACGCATTGAAAGGTGAGGTATGGAAAACGTAAATATCGGGTTAATAGGTTTTGGGACTGTTGGTACCGGGCTTGTTAAGGCGCTAAAAGAGAAGAGCTCTTATCTGAAAAGAAAATTGGGTATCGAGCTGAATCTTAAGAAAATTTGCGATAAGGATATCGCAAGCCCCCGCAGCGTAAAGGTTGAAGAGGGTCTTTTAACCACCAACGTTGACGAGGTTCTAAATGACCCCCAGATAAAAATTATTGTAGAGCTTATCGGCGGTATACATCCCGCAAAGGAGTATATTATCAAGGCGCTTGAAAACGGCAAAGATGTTGTTACCGCCAATAAGGCGCTTCTTGCGGAATCTTGGCAGGAGATATTCAGGGTTGCATGTAACTGCTCTCGGGAAGTGTATTTTGAGGCAAGTGTAGGCGGAGGAATACCGATAATAAAAGCATTGCGCGAAGGCCTTATTTCAAACGAACTTGAAGGGCTCTTCGGCATCGTCAACGGCACCTCAAATTATATCCTTACCCAGATGGAAGAAAAAGAACTGGATTTTAAAGACGCGCTCAAAGAAGCGCAGGATAAGGGGTATGCGGAAAAAGACCCCTCGCTGGACGTAAAAGGGATAGATTCCGCGCATAAACTGGCGATACTTGCGTCGCTGGGATTCGGTAAGAGTATAAAATTTGATGATATATATGTCGAAGGAATACAGGATATATCACTGCGCGATATTGTGTATGCCAGGGAGTTCAACTGCAAAATAAAGCTGCTTGCTATTGCGAAGAGGGAGCGCGACGAGTTGGAAGTGAGAGTACATCCGACCCTGGTGCCGATTTCCCATCCACTGTCTACTGTAAAAGGCCCGTTTAACGCGATATTTATCAAAGGCGATTTGGTTGGCGAGCAGTTATTTTACGGCCAGGGCGCCGGCGCGCAGCCGACTTCAAGTGCTATTATAAGCGACATTGTAGACCTGGCATTGCGTGCAAGCGAGTCGAAAAGGGCCTGGGCGTGCAATTTGGAATACGGTTCAAGGATAAAGGGCGTAAAGAATATCGATGAAATAGAGACCCGCTATTACATGAGGTTCTCCGCGATAGACAGGCCCGGCGTGCTGGCCGCTATTGCGGGAGCGCTTGGAAAAAACGGCATTTCAATTGCAAGCGTTATTCAAAAAGATAGAATGAAGGAGCAGATTGTTCCCATTGTTCTATTGAGCCATGAGGCAAATGAACGCTCCCTGCGAGCCGCCTTAAATGAAATTGATAATCTGCCTATGATTAAGCGAAAATCAGTTGCGATAAGAATGGAAAAAGACCTATGATGAAATATTATAGGGGAGTGATAGACAGGTATAAAGCGTATTTGCCGGTAACCGGCAAGACCCCCGTTGTTACACTCCAAGAAGGGGATACGCCTTTGCTGCTTTCAAAGGTTTTAAGCGAAATTGTAGGCGGTAATTGCAAGGTATACCTGAAATACGAAGGGGCAAACCCAACCGGTTCTTTCAAGGACCGCGGTATGACGCTTGCTATTTCAAAAGCCCTGGAGGCAAAATCAAAGGCGGTTATCTGCGCTTCAACCGGCAATACTTCCGCATCGGCTTCTGCATATGCGGCAAAAGCCGGGCTTAAATCTATAGTATTGATTCCCCAGGGGAAAATTGCGCTCGGGAAACTTGCGCAGGCGTTGATTCACGGTGCAAAGGTTATAGCGATAAGCGGCAATTTTGACGAGGCGCTTAAACTTGTACGCGAAATATCCGCGAATTATCCTATTACCCTGGTTAATTCGCTTAACCCCTACAGGATAGAAGGGCAAAAAACCGGCGCCTTCGAGATATGCGACGCGCTGGGCAATGCCCCGGATTATCATGTTATACCGGTAGGTAATGCAGGCAATATTACCGCCTACTGGAAGGGCTATAAGGAATACAGGAAAAATAAAAAAATAAAAAGGCTTCCCGAAATGCTCGGTTTTCAGGCGGCAGGCGCCGCGCCCATCGTAAGGAACAGGATAATAAAAAATCCCAGCACTATCGCAACCGCGATACGCATAGGAAATCCCGCAAGCTGGAAAGCCGCGGTAGCCGCGCGCGATGAATCAGGCGGCATGATAGGCATGGTAACCGACGCCGAAATTCTAAAGGCATACAAATGCCTCGCTTCTGGAGACGGCCTTTTTGCGGAACCGGCCTCGGCTGCGTCGGTAGCGGGCCTCTTGAAGCTTGCCAAAAAAAGATATTTCAAAAAAGGCGCGAGTATTGTATGCATATTAACCGGGCACGGCCTGAAAGACCCCGACTTGGCGATAAAAGCAGCACCCGTAAAGCCGAAACTGATAAAACCCAGGCTCAAAGCAGTTATAGATGCTATCGGTAACCTGGGAAGGTAAGCGCAAATGGATGCTAAGTTAGAAAACAAACTCAAACAATTCTGCTATGGCGCAAAGGCGGCTCTTGGCGAACGCCTGAAAGCCGTTATTGTTCACGGCTCTTTGGTTAGAGGCGAATACGTTGCGCGGCGTTCAAATGTCAATCTTATCGTAATTGTAGATAAACTTAGTTTTGATATGCTGCAGGTTTCGTACAAGTTATTCCATAAATACAAAAAAATTACAAGAATCATACCGTTTTTGTTTGATGGGGATTATATGCAGCGTTTACTTGGAATTTTCCCAGTCGAGTTTTTGGATATAAAAGAAAATTATCTGGTTTTATCCGGCGAAGATCCGTTTGCCGGTTTGGATATAGATAAGAAGCACTTACGTTTTCAGTGCGAATATAAATTAAAAGGCAATTTGATAAAACTAAGGCAGGGATATCTGGAGGCGACTTTTACGCGCGAGCTGAAAAAGCTTATGCTTGATTCGTTTTCTTCAGTTATGGCAATATTCCGCAGCTTGATAAGGTTAAAAGGAGGAAGCCCTCCGCCTAGCGGCGAAGAGTTAATGATAGAAATTTCGCGTCTTTGTAATTTGAACGAACATGTGCTGCTTACGCTTTTAAGAATAAAGCTCGGCAAAGAAAGAATTTCGCACAAAGGCATATCGTTTTTATACAGGGATTGGGTAGAGGAAGTCGATAAGCTCACCCACGCAGTAGATACGCTTTGAACTGCTGAAAGGACATACAAATGAAATATATTGTACTAATTGGTGACGGCATGGCGGATTATCCGCTTGCCCAGTTGCAGGGAAAAACAATTTTAGAAATTGCACATATACCCTGCATGAACGAAATTGCAAAAATCGGTACCCTTGGAAGGATAAAAACGGTGCCCGAAGGTTTTTCTTCCGCAAGCGATGTGGCAAATTTAACCATACTGGGCTATGAACCTGCAAAGTATTATTGCGGAAGAGGACCGCTTGAAGCGGCAAATATGGGTATTACGCTAAGAGACGATGAAGTTGCCTTCAGGTGCAACCTTATAACCGCCGGGCAGGATATCCTGCAGGATTACAGCGCCGGGCACATAGCGTCAAATGAAGCATCCCCGCTTATTAAAGCGCTGAATGCGGATTTTGGCAGCGACTTCATAAGATTTTATCCGGGCATCAGCTACAGGCATCTCTTGGTTATAAAAGCAGGCGGCCTAGGATTTAAAGGTCAGGGGATACCTTCGACAGGCGAACTTATCAAAATAAAGTGTACTCCGCCGCATGATATAACAGGTCAAAAAATATCAAGTCATTTACCTTCGGGCAAAGGCGCCGAGCTTCTAATAGAACTTATGCAGCGCTCGCGTAATATTCTCTCTGTGCAGGATATAAATAAGGTCAGAGTTGATTTAAAAGAAAATCCCGGCAATATGATCTGGCTATGGGGCCAGGGAAAAACGCCTTCAATGCCGAGTTTCCGCGAAAAATACGGCGTTTCCGGCTCAATGATATCTGCCGTCGATTTATTAAACGGCCTTGCCAGGATTATAAAGTTGGATGTGATAAAAGTTCCAGGCGCTACCGGCTATTACGATACGAATTACGAAGGCAAGGGGAGTTACGGTATTGAGTCTTTGAAAGAGAAGGACTTTATCTTCATTCATGTCGAGGCGCCGGATGAGGCCGGGCATAATGGTGATATTATGGCGAAAAAACTTGCTGTAGAAAACTTTGACAAATTTATAGTCAAACCAGCCCTGGATTATTTTAAAGAAAATCCCGGCAATACGAAGATTCTTGTAATGCCGGATCATGCAACGCCTATCGAGGTTCGCACACATACGCGCGATCCGGTATTTTTTGCAATGTGCGGTGCCGGCATACCCAGGGGGGAATTCTCCGCATTTAACGAAACCGAAGCGGCGAAGTCAAAGTGGTTTATACAAAAAGGCCATGAATTGATGGAGAATTTTATCCGGTGAGTGCGCTATTATTGGCATTGATAGCGTTGGTGCTATTTGGGATCGGATATTTTATCTATATTTAAAACAAGGGGGAAAAAGTGTCGACGTTGATTGTGCAAAAGTACGGTGGCTCTTCTGTAGCCGACCCTGAAAGGATAAAAAATGTTGCAAGAAGGGTAGTGAATTATAAAAAGAAAGGCTATGATGTCGTTGTTGTGGTTTCCGCGCTTGGCGATACGACGGACGAATTAATACAACTCGCGCATAAAATTACAAGGGTGCCGGATGAAAGAGAATTGGATATGTTGATATCAACCGGCGAGCAGATATCCGTAGCTCTTTTAGCAATGGCTATTCACCGGCTGGGTTGCGACGCCATATCTTTTACCGGGGCGCAAGTAGGTATTTTTACGGATAAATTTCACACGAAGGCAAAGATAATTGAGATAAACGCAAAGAGAATAGTCGAGGAATTGAGGAAGAAAAAAGTGGTTATAGTTGCCGGGTTTCAGGGAATTACGATGGAGCAGGATATAACTACCCTGGGGCGCGGCGGTTCGGACTTGACCGCTGTGGCGCTTGCAAAGACGTTGGGTGCGAGGGAGTGCGAAATTTATACCGATGTTGAGGGTGTTTACACGGCCGACCCCAGAATAGTGCCGAATGCAAAAAAACTTTTGCGGATAAGCTATGACGAGATGCTTGAGATGGCGTCTCTTGGCGCAAAGGTTATGCAGGCGCGCTCGGTTGAATTCGGAAAAAAATTTGATGTGCCGATACATGTGCGGTCCAGTTTCTCGGAAAAGGAGGGAACCATGATTACCAAGGAAACTCGTGCAATGGAGGATATAGTTGTTTCAGGAGTTACCCTGCAGAAGGACGAGGCAAAAATAACCATCTGTGACGTCCCCGACAAACCCGGAATTGCGGCGCAGATATTTAAGATGATAGCCGATAAAAATATAAATGTCGATATGATCATCCAGAATGTCTCGCGCGAAGGTTATACGGATATATCGTTTACCGTATTACTGGATGATTTATCCAAGGCGAGGAGGGTTGTGAAGAAAGCGGCCAAAAAGGTCGGCGCGGAAGATGTTGTTGAAGATAAGGATATTGCTAAGGTCTCGGTTGTCGGTATCGGCACGCGCAGCCATTCCGGTATAGCGTCGAAAATGTTTGCCGCTTTGGCTGCAAAGAAGATTAACATAGGAATGATTTCCACTTCGGAAATTAAGATATCATGTGTGGTGCGCAAACGCCACGGCGAAGAGGCAATGCGCGCACTGCACGATGTATTTGAATTGCATAAACTAAAGAGGTAAAAATGAACGTAAAATTATACGATACGACGCTGCGCGATGGCACGCAGATGGAGGGCGTCTCATTGTCCGTTAACGACAAGTTGCGTATTGCCCAGAAATTGGATGAATTGGGCGTGCACTATATCGAAGGCGGCTGGCCGTTATCTAACCCCAAAGATGTTGAGTTTTTCACCAAGGCTGCAAAAATGAAGTTTAAAAATGCAAAAATAGTCGCATTCGGCTCAACATGCCGTGCGCATATAAAAGCCCGAGACGACAAAAACATAAAGGCTATTCTGAAATCAAAGGCTAAAATTTGCACTATCTTTGGCAAGACATGGGATATTCACGTTAAAGAAGTGTTGCGCATTACGCTTGATGAAAACCTTAAGCTTATCGAAAATACAATAAGCTACCTCAGAAAAAAAGGATTAGAGGTATTTTACGATGCCGAGCATTTCTTTGACGGCTACAGGGCGAATCCGTCGTATGCTATTAAAACATTAGAAAGCGCAAAGTCTGCGGGAGCCAGCTGCGTAATTCTCTGCGATACAAACGGCGGCACAGTTACCTCCAGGCTACAGGATATTATAAGGCAGGTCAAATCAAGGGTGGATATACCTTTGGGCATACATGTGCACAATGACTGCGAACTTGCGGTAGCCAATTCTATCGCGGCGGTAGAGGCAGGATGCGTGCAGGTGCAGGGCACGATAAACGGTTACGGAGAGCGCTGCGGCAACGCGAATTTAATTTCGATTATTCCCGTACTGCAGTTGAAAATGGGCTTAAACTGTGTTTCGAACGCGAAATTAAGAGAGCTTACCGAAATATCGCATTTTGTGGCAGAAGTAATAAATATGAAACCGCGGGAACACCAGCCATTTGTAGGCTCCTCCGCATTCGCCCATAAGGGAGGTGTTCATATTGACGCGGTTATTAAAAATCCGAAAACATATGAGCACATCGAACCGGAAATTGTCGGGAATAAGCGCAGGGTGTTGATTTCCGAATTAGCCGGGAGAACAGGCGTTTCGGTAAAGTCGCAGGAAATGGCTATGGGATTCACAAAAGATACGGCGCAGGCCAGGAGGATACTGAAGTTATTGCAGGAACAGGAACATAAAGGTTTTTATTATGAAGCGGCCGAAGGCTCGTTTGAGCTTTTGATGAAACGCGCTATGAGAAAATTTAAGAAGTTTTTCGAATTGGAGGGCTTTAAGGTAATTATCGAGAAAAAAGGCAACGCGCAGCCTATTTCCGAGGCTTCAATAAAAATAAAGGTGCGCGGAGTTTCTGAACATACCTCAGCCGAAGGGGACGGGCCTGTCAATGCGCTTGACAATGCGCTGCGCAAGGCGTTGGAGGGATTCTATCCGTCGCTAAAAGAAATGCACCTGAGTGATTTTAAAGTAAGAATTATAGATGAAAAGGCAGGTACCGCCGCAAAGGTAAGAATACTTATACAATGCCATGATAAAAAGGATTCATGGTGGACGCTTGGCGTTTCAGAGAATATTATCGATGCCGCCTGGCAGGCGCTTGTTGACTCGGTAGAGTACAAGCTCCTTAAGGATTTAGATAAAAAGGTTAAATAAAAAATTAAATACCAAAAATAAAAAACACAACCCAAAAACATAACACTTATCCT
>JBDRLY010000013.1:0-2067 GCA_043812735.1 Candidatus Omnitrophota bacterium
GTCTCTTCCGCCGGGCTTATGCTTTTGATAGGCCTGGAAGCTACAGAGGAGGCAAAACAGGTCGCAAAAGAAGACGGGGCAGACCTTTCCGAACATCGCACAAGAGTGCTTACCGAAGCAGAAATTCTGGCGGCGGATTTGATATTTGTAATGGAAAGGCGGCATAAAGATTATATCGTAAAGAAATGCCCTAAAGCCGCGAGAAAAACCTATCTATTGAAGGATTTTAAAAAACTCGGAGATTTTACGACTTCGGACGATCCGAACGTCCCCGACCCGATAATGAAAAATATGGACTTTTACAGGAATACGTATTCTTTGATAAAGGAATCGATAGAACGGATTTTGAAACAAATTTAGATAGCAAGATTTTAGCGTTTAGCGTAGAGCGTATAGCGTTTAGTAATGTTGCGAGGTTATTAACTATCCGCTATCCGCTATCCGCTAACCGCTATACGCTAAGACAAGGGTGGCTACAATGCGAATAGCGATAGGCGCCGACCACGGCGGTTATAATTTAAAAAAAGGTATAATAAATTTCCTTAAGCGCAATAATTACAGCGTGAAAGACTTCGGGACATTTGCCTCAAAACGGTGCAATTACCCCCCTATAGGTTATAAAGTGGCCACTCAAGTCGCCTCGGGAAGATTCCAAAGGGGGATATTGATATGCAAAAGCGGGCTCGGCATGACCATGGTGGCGAATAAAGTCCCGGGTATAAGAGCAGCGCTTTTACACAATGTTGGGAGTGCCCGTTCGAGCAGAGAGCATAACGATGCAAACATTGCGGTATTCTCCGGAAAGGCAATGGGCAAAAATGCAGCCGAGAAGATTCTAAAGGTGTGGCTTGCTGCCGAGTTTGCGGGCGGCAGGCACAGAAAACGCGTAACACAGATTAGTAAGATAGAAAAAAGGATAAGGCGGGCGAGGTGAGTTATGTTTGACAGACTCAAAAAGACAGACCCCGAAATTTACGAAGCTATAATAAACGAGACTAAACGGCAGAATGAGAATATCGAACTGATAGCCAGCGAGAACTTTGCGGATATCGACGTCCTGGAGGCGTCCGGTTCGACATTGACCAATAAGTACGCCGAAGGGTACCCATCGGCACGCTGGTACGGCGGATGCGAATACGTAGATGTTGTCGAAAGGTTAGCCATAGAGAGGGCGAAACGGCTTTTCGGAGCGGAGCATGTAAACGTTCAGCCGCATTCCGGCACCACTGCAAATATAGCCGTCTATTTTGCAGTACTCCAGCCGGGCGATACCATCCTGGCCATGGATCTGGCATGCGGCGGCCATCTCAGCCACGGCCACAAGCTCAATTTCTCGGGCAGGTATTTTAATATAGTTTCTTACGGCGTCAACAGAAAGACCGAGATGCTGGATTTTGACGAAATCAGAGACAAGGCAAAGGAATCCAGGCCGAAGATTATTCTGGCAGGCGCCTCTGCCTACCCGAGGACGATGGATTTTGCCAAATTCAGGGAGATATGCGATGAAGTAGGCGCGTATCTTATGGTAGATATTGCGCATATAGCAGGTTTGGTCGTAGCCGGCATCCACCCCAATCCGGTGCCGCTCTCCGAATTTGTAACCTCGACCACTCATAAGACGCTCAGGGGCCCGAGAAGCGGTTTTATTATGTGTAAAAAAGAGTTCGCAAAGAAAATTGACGTCGCCGTTTTCCCCGGCCTGCAAGGCGGGCCCCTCATGCATATAATAGCTGCCAAGGCAGTGGCGTTTAAATATGCCTTCACAGATGAATTCAAGCGATGCCAGAAAAGGGTTGTTGCGAACGCCAAGACCCTGGCAGAGAGTTTGCAAAAGCTTGGATATAGGATCGTCTCCGGCGGCACCGATAACCATCTCCTTTTAGTGGACCTCTCAAGCAAAAAAATTACGGGCAAGGACGCTGCAACAGTGCTGGACAAGGCGGGCATAACGGTAAACAAAAATCTCATCCCGTTCGATAAACAAAAACCTGCCGTTGCAAGCGGAATAAGATTGGGGACTCCGGCCATGACAACCCGCGGCATGGACGAGAATGAAATGAAAAAAAT
>JBDRLY010000014.1:0-14679 GCA_043812735.1 Candidatus Omnitrophota bacterium
ATAGTTGCGCTTACGATACCGTTTTCGCTTTTGATTTCCTTTATATTTTTCTTTTTATTCGGCTACACCATTAACATAATAAGCCTCTCCTCCCTGGCAATTGCCATAGGCATGGTAGTGGATAACGCTATAGTTGTGGTCGATAATGTTTCGCGCCACAGGGAACGGGGGGAAGGCCCAAGAGAGGGTACAATTAACGGCGCAAGCGAAGTGGGGCTGGCTATCTCCGCCTCCACGTTTACTACGGTGGTTGTGTTTGTGCCAATGATGTTTATCAAGGGCGTAGTAGGCATAATGTTCAGGCAATTGGCGGTTATCGTAACGGTAACACTTTTGGCATCGCTTTTTACGGCGCTTACATTTTCGCCGACACTTTGTTCAAAGTGGTTAATTGACAGGCCGAAAAAGAGACGCAACTTGATTTATGAAGCATTTTATAATTTCAGCAAAGGAATATTTGATTCCCTGGAGAAAAGATATGCCGGGCTTTTGGGCTGGTCGCTCGGCCATAAGAAGCTTACGATATTCTGCGCAACCGCCATTTTTATAGGAAGCCTGTTTTTGATTCCCTTAATAGGTACCGAGTTTGTTCCGGAAGAGGATACCGGCGATTTGAGCATCAGGGCAGAGCTCCCTGTTGGCACAAGGCTTGAAGAAACAGATAAAGTCGCAAAACAAATAGAGGATATCGTCAAGAGTTTACCGGAGAAAAATACGTATTATGCGCGCAGCGGAAGCGCCCCGGGTATGGGAGCCGCAATGGGCCGCAAGACCGGCTCGAATATCGCAACAGTCGGCGCGAAACTCCTAAAGAAAAGCCAGCGCCAGCTCCCGATAAAAAAAATAGGCCAGGATGTAAGGGATAAAATACAGAAAATCCCCGGCATAGCAAAACTCACCGTTGATACCGGAGACCCGTTTGCCAGAATAATACTCGGCGGCGGCAAGTCTATATCAATTGAAATAGTGGGCCATTCGATAGAGCGGACAAGTGCCCTGGCAGAGAAAATAAAATCTATAATAGAAGGCATACCCGGCGCAAGGGATGTTACAATTTCCCGCGACATAGGCGCGCCCGAGTTGCACATAAAGGTAGACAGGCTTAAAGCCAATTCGTTAGGGCTTTCGATGTCGCAGATAAGCGATTCGGTGAGAATATTTTTATACGGGAAGATAGCCTCGCGCTACAGGGAGGCAGGCGACGAATACGATATTTTCGTGTGGCTGCGCGGCGAGGACCGGGCCGATATACAGGATATTGAGAATTTGCCCATTGCATTGCCTAATACAACCAAGGTAAAACTCTCAAGCGTCGCTACAATACAGCACATGCAGGGGCCGCTGGAGATAGAGCGCTTAAATCAGGAAAGAGTGGTAAAGGTGGAAGCAAATAGCCACGGCCGCTCCATGGGCGATGTTGTAAAGGACATAAAAGATAAAATTTCACAGCTCGATATACCGGAAGATATCACGATAAATTTCGCAGGCGAAGCGGAAGAACAGGCAAAGGCATTCAGCGACATGTTTATACTTTTATTATTGGGCATGATGCTGGTGTATATGGTAATGGCCTCGCAGTTCGAATCGCTCGTTGACCCGTTTGTAATTATGTTTGCCGTTCCGTACGCCTTTACCGGCGTTGTCATCGGGTTATTTTTAACGGGAATGACGATAAGCGTAATTTCTTTCCTGGGTTTTATCATGCTTGTGGGCATCGTCGTCAATAACGCAATTGTCCTGATAAGTTATATAAATATTCTGCGCAAGCGCGGCATGCCGATGATTGAAGCGATAAAAACAGGCGGAGCTGACCGGTTAAGGCCCGTATTAATGACTACCATTACGACAGTATTCGGACTTTTACCATTAGCCATTTCCCGCGGCGAAGGCTCTGAAACATGGCAGCCTCTGGGGGTAAGCATACTCAGCGGGCTCCTGCTTTCTACAATTGTAACGATGATAATCGTCCCTACCCTGTATGCGGTATTCGAAGAACGCATAAAGCGCAACAGCCATTCCTAGAGTTCCTTATACTTGCCTGAATTGCGCTTTTCTTGTATAATATAAAACCACTATGGCTATCGAAGCGCTACAGAAAATAAAAAAACAGGAAACATCTGCCCGGGAGAAACTGCTCCAGGCGCAAGATGAGGCGCGCAAAATTATTTTTGCGGCAACACTCAAAGCAGAGGCGCTTAGTGAGGATATCAAAAAGAAAGCAAAACAGCGCTCCCGCGAGATGCTAAAGGAAAAAAACCTTTCTGCCGCCGGGGAAGCGGAAAAAATTATCGAAGAAGCCCGCCGGGAAGCCGGCAATTTACGCAAACACGCATCCGAGAAAATAAATCAAGCCGCGGAGTCTCTGGCGAATACTATAAAAAACCGATGGCAATAGCAAGGATAAAAAAAATTCGCATACTGGCGCATAATTCTATAAAAGAGCAACTTGTTTTATTCCTGCAGGAGAAGGGCAGGGTGGAGATAGTAGGCGTCAAAGAACAGGCTGCCGGAGGAAAAATAATTGCGCCCGGCGGTATATTAGATAAGGAACTACAGCGCTTGTCATCGGTTTTGGATTTTATAAGTGCCTATGAACCCAAGGGCGGGGCTGTTGAATCATTACTTAAGAAGCGCCCGCTTATTAAAAGAGGGGAGCTTTCGAATATAGTTAAAAATTTTGATTATGCAGGCGTATGCGCCGAGGCAGAGAGAATAAGCACAAGGATCAGAGAAATAAATGCAGAGCTTGCAAAACTCGCCGTTGACTTTGTTCAAGTCAAAGCGTGGCTTCCCCTGGATGCGGCATTCGAAGAATTATCCCCCAGCAAAGAAACATTGTGCAATATCGGAACCATACCCCACAAAGGCTTTGAAACGTTATCCCAGCAATTAAAAGAACAAAAATTGCCCTTCTGCGCGGAAGAAATAGCGCAAACCACCGCAGCAAAATATGTATTTTTAATTTACCTTAAGACCGATGGGTCGAAAATTTCTAATTTATTAAGGGAGTGTAATTTTTCATACGCGTTCTTCCCTTCTTTAAAGGGCACACCGCGGCAGGTATTAAACAGAATTCAAACTACCATTGACGGCCTGCGCGAAGAAAGGAGAAGGCTTGAGGAAAATATACACTGGCTCCTGCGCGATAAGTACAGGCTTATGGCTGCCTACGACTATTACCTTAACCAGAAAAGGCGCCTCGATATCGAAAGAGAATTTTTAAATACACAAAGCACGCTTCTCGTAGAAGGATGGATACCCTTAAAGGAAATCGAAAGCCTCTCGCGGGGCCTGGAGGGGAAATTCAAGGATATTTATATCGAGACCCTAGAGCCACTGCCGGGCGAGGATGTGCCCACGGTTTTGGAAAATAAATCGCCGGTTGAGCCGTTTGAAACAGTGGTTGATTTATACGGAAAACCCCTTTATAGCGGCATGGATCCGACACCCTGCATGGCCCCGTTCTTTGCTTTATTTTTTGGCGTGTGCCTTACCGACGCCGCCTACGGTGTTATAATCATGAGCGGGGCATTATTTGCGCTCTGGAGGATGAAGCTGGGAATAGCAGGCAGGAAATTTGTGAAACTTTTTTTCTACGGCGGGCTGGGGGCGCTATTGGCAGGTGCGTTAACGGGGGGATGGTTTGCGGATATAATTGATAAAGCAGGTGCGTTAGCATTTTTAAGGCCGATCAGAAATTCAATGATGCTTTTTGACCCGCTTAAGGACCCGCTTAAATTCCTGATAATCGCGCTTGTGCTCGGATTTTTACATATATCCTTCGGCGTAGCGCTTAAAATTTTTAAGGATTTTAACGCGAGAAATTTTAAAACAGCTTTTCTCCTGGACATACCGGCACTCGCTATTCAGGCGAGCCTAACTGCCGTTGTTGCGGCAAGTTTCGGGGTCCTGCCAAAAACAATAATTCCTTTTTTGGGGGCAGTACTTTGCGTAAGCGCCGCATCGGTAATAATATACCAATGGCTCATCAACAAGGGCTTAACCATGAAACTGTTTTGGTCAGTATTCGGCCTTTACGGAATTGTCGCGGGAAATTTTCTTGCCGATACGTTGTCTTATTCAAGGCTTTTCGCGCTCGGCCTGGCGACGGGCCTTATGGCTATGGCGGTAAATGAGATTTCCCAGATGTTGCTTAAGGTTCCATACGCGGGCATTTTACTCGGCTCCCTGCTTTTTATAGGCGGGCACGCCTTTAATATAGCGATAAATGTGCTTGGCGGATATGTTCATACATCGAGATTGCAATACCTGGAATTTTTCGGAAAGTTTTTTGAAGCAGGGGGGAGAACGTTTAAGCCTTTCAAAACACAGGCCAGATATACCGTATTAGCGGAGGAGGTGTAATATGTTGGGATTAGCCATAGCAATGTTAGGCGGAGCGTTGGCGGTAGGGTTTGCGGGCGTAGGCTCCGCAATCGGCATTCAGTTAGCCGGTTCGGCTGCGAACGGTGTTTTAAGCGAAGACCCTGATAAGTTCGGGACGATGATACTACTGGTTGCCCTGCCGGGCACCCAAGGTATATACGGTTTTTTGGTAAGCTTTCTGGTAATTATGAAACTGGGGCTTTTGACAGGAAGCCTCCCCACGCTTACTGACATTCAAGGCCTGCAGATACTGGCAGCATGCCTGCCCATCGCGCTCGCGGGATGGATTTCTGCGATTAACCAGGGGAAGGTTTGTGCCGCAGGTATCGGTGTTGCCGCAAAAAAGCCGGAGGCGATGATGAGAGCGCTTATTTATGCCGCGCTTGTTGAAACATACGCCGTATTAGGCTTGGTTGCATCGATATTTTTCCTGATGGGAATAAAGGTATAGGGTCTGGGATATGGCGTTAGAAGATATTTTGAAAAAAATAGAAGTTGATGCCGAAACGAAAATACAGGCAACGCTTGGCGAGGCCAAGGCGAAAGAAACGCAAATTCTGGCAGCGGCGAAAAGCGATGCCGATAAGCTCGCCCGGCAGATTATAGACGATGCCAATGCGCTTGCCGAGAGGGAAAGAACCAGGATTCTCTCCGAGGCATCCATGAAGGCGCGGCTTCTGGTACTGTCTGAGAAGCAGGCGCTTATAGAGGAAGTTTTCGATCGCGCGCTGGCGGCCTTAATAAACATGGATGACACTTCTTACGAGAAGTTTATAAAGGCAATTATGTCAAAGGTTAAAAAAGGGCCTGACGAGGAGCTTATAAAAGTAGACAGAAAATCAGGCGGCGGCATAATTTTACAAGGCGATAAGGTGCGCGTTGATATGACATTTCCGAAAATTGTCGAACAATTGAAACCAGAGCTTATAGGCGAAACGGCAAAAATATTATTTGGTTAAAGTGCAGATGGATTTTTCAGGCGATACAAGATACGCATATGCGGTAGGCAAAATCCGGGTTTTGGAGACGCGCCTTTTAGACGGCGAAGACATCGAGCGCATGGTAGAAGCGCAGAACTTTGATGCGTGCCTGCGTATTTTGGCGCAGTCCGCGGATTATCAGGAAGACCTTGCGAAATTCAAAAATCCGGCGGAATTCGAACAGATACTTTTTAGCCAGCTTCTGCGCACATATTCCGCCACAAAAGCGCTGTTCGTTGATACAGAAATAATAAACGCCCTGTTATTGCGCTATGATTTTATGAATATAAAGGCCTTGGTTCGCGCCAGGTATTCAAATGTGTCTCCCAGGCTTATAGAATTGGGGACGATATCGCTAAAACTATTATCCGACGGAATCACCAAGGGGGATTTGCGCGATTTGCCGCTGTGGCTTAAGGAGCTCGTAAAAGGCGCAATCGGCTTATTTGAAAAAGATAAAGACCCCCTTATGCTCGATAAGTTTCTCGACGAAGCACTGCTTAGGCACATTGACACTGATGTTTCAAGGTTTCCTGCTATAAAGAATTTTTTCAAAATGTATACACAGGGCAAATCCGAAGATGAGCTGTTGGGTTATATAAAAGCAGCAAAATATTTAACATTTGGCGCGGAGCCGGTTTTCGGGTATATTATTGCGAAAGAAAATGAGATTGCGCTTTTGCGTTCGATATTTATCGGTAAATTGTACAACGAATCGCAGGAAAGTATAAGGGAAAGGCTGGGGCATACTTATGCCTGAAACCTACAAAATAACATTTTTTAACGCAGATTTATGCGAATCAAACGCAGATATACGCAGATTTATCTGCGACCATTTGCGTGTAATCTGCGAGAATTTGCGTTCAAGAAGTGTTTTTCAGAAAACCCATGTCTGATATTGCAATAATAGGGCAGAAGGACCTGATTTTGGCGTTAGGGGCGCTGGGCATAGGGCGTTATTACGCGGATGACAGCACCCAGGCAAAGGCCGCTATTGCCGCGGCGGAAAAAGACGGCGCGAAAATAATATTTATATTCGAGAAGCTTGCGGCAGGGATTATAGATTTGATAAAAGAAAAAATATATCCTGCTGTTGTAGTTATACCGGATAACGCAGGCTCTATTGGGCTTGCGAGCGGCATTGTGAAGAAGGCCGCCACAAAAGCTATCGGCAGCGAGACGTTAACGATATGATAAAGGGAAAAATAATAAAGGTATCAGGGCCTTTGGTGCTCGCCTCCGGCATGGACGGGGCGAAGATGTACGACCTTGTTAAAATAGGCAAGCTGGGATTGGTCGGTGAAATAATAGAATTAAAAAATGATATTGTATCCGTTCAGGTGTATGAGGAAACACAAGGCATAGGTGTCGGCGAACCGGTTATCTCAACCGGCGAACCACTGATGGTTGAGTTGGGGCCGGGATTACTGGAGTCTATATTCGACGGGATTCAGAGGCCTCTGGATAAGATAAAATTACAAATGGGCGATTTTATTATGCGCGGCGCGTCTTTTGCGCCGCTTGACGCAAAAAAGAAATGGCATTTTACACCTAAGAAAAAACAGGGCGATAAGGTATCGGCAGGCGATATACTGGGCGAAGTAAAAGAAACATCGCTGATTGTCCATAAAATTATGGTGCCGGCAGATGCAAGCGGAAAATTAGAGGAAATACGCGAGGGCGAATTCAACATTACTGATACAATCGCGAAAATTCGCACAAACGATGGCGTCGTTAATTTAACTATGAAACAACGCTGGCCTGTGAGGATGCCGAGGCCTGTTAAGGAAAAGTTAATGCCGCAAACGCCGCTTGGGACAGGGCAAAGAATACTTGATACGTTTTTTCCTGTAGCAAAGGGCGGCACTGCCTGCGTTCCAGGTCCTTTCGGCAGCGGAAAAACCGTCGTCCAGCACCAGCTGGCAAAATATTCCGATGCCGAGATTATAGTTTATGTGGGTTGCGGCGAGCGCGGGAACGAGGTATGCGATTTATTGACGGAATTTCCTAAATTAAAAGACCCCCGCACCGGCGAACCGCTGATGAAACGCACCGTTATAATCGCAAACACGTCAAACATGCCTGTTGCGGCAAGGGAGGCATCAGTGTTTACGGGCATTACCATCGCCGAATATTACCGCGACATGGGATATTCGGTGGCGCTCATGGCAGATTCTACATCGCGCTGGGCCGAGGCGATGAGGGAAATTTCAGGGCGCCTTGAGGAAATGCCCGGAGACGAAGGGTACCCGGCTTATTTAAGCTATAGAATAGCGGAGTTTTACGAGAGGGCCGGGAAAGTAATCACCTTGGGCGCTGACGCGCGGGAGGGCGCGCTCTCGGTAATAGGCGCGGTGTCGCCGCCGGGAGGCGATTTATCGGACCCTGTTGTGCAGGCGACATTAAGGGTTGTAAAAGTATTCTGGGGCCTGGAGGATAAGCTTGCCGCAAAAAGGCATTTTCCGGCAATAAACTGGCTTAACAGCTACTCGCTTTATATAAATAATCTGGCAGAGTTTTATGCCGAACAGATTCATCCCGACTGGATACAGCAGCGCAATTCGGCAATGAGGCTCTTGCAGGAAGAATCGGAACTTGAGGAAATAGCGCGCCTTGTCGGCATAGAGACTTTGTCCTTTAAAGACAGGCTTACCTTAGAAAGCGCGCGCTCAATAAGGGAAGATTTTCTGCACCAGAACGCATTCCATGAGATAGACACGTTTACCTCAATTGAAAAACAATACAGGATGTTAAAGTCGATAATACTTTTCCACGAGGCTGCGTTAAAGGCGCTTGATGCGGGCGCAGCGCTCTTGGACATAACCGCCCTGCCGGTGCGCGTGGAAATAAGCCGCGCAAAATATACGCCGGAAGACAACCTTGCGGCGTTTGATGAATTGAGCGGGAAAATAAAATCGCAAATAGAGGCAACAATAGCTTCTGCCGCAGGCGCAAAGGACACAAAGAATGCTTAAGGAATATACAACCATTTCCGCGGCCGCCGGCCCGCTTTTATTGGTCGAGAAGACCACCGATGTCAAATACGGCGAATTAGCAGAAGTACAATTGCCGGGTGGCGAGATACGCCGCGCGAAGGTATTGGAGGTTTTTTATGACCGGGCGCTTGTCCAGGTGTTTGAGGGGACGCAGGGAATAGATGTAAAAGAGAGTAAGATCAAGTTTTTAGGTAAAGGCATAGAGCTGGGGGTATCGGCGGATTTATTGGGCAGGGTTTTTGACGGTTCAGGCAGGCCTAAAGACGGCGGGCCGGCGATAATCCCCGAGAAATACCTGGATATAAACGGTTTGCCTATTAATCCAACCGCAAGGGAGTATCCGGCAGAATTCATCCAGACCGGAATTTCCGCAATAGACTGCATGAATCCGATTGTAAGAGGGCAGAAACTCCCGATATTTTCAGGCGCAGGCCTGCCCCACTCAAGGGTCGCGGCGCAAATCGCGAGGCAGGCAAAGGTTTTAGGAACCAGCGAAGGGGGGTTTGCCGTTGTTTTTGCCGCAATGGGGATAACTTTTGAAGAGGCGGAATTCTTTATCTCCGATTTGCGCAAAACAGGAGCCCTGGAGCGCTCGGTATTATTTATAAATTTAGCCGATGACCCCGCGGTTGAGCGGCTGGCAACGCCGAGAATGGCTTTGACTGCGGCGGAGTACCTCGCGTTTGAGAAGGGGATGCATATTCTGGTTATTATGGTTGATATGACGTTTTACGCGGAGGCATTGCGCGAGGTTTCCGCGGCGAGAAAAGAAATTCCCGGAAGGCGCGGATACCCCGGGTATTTATTTACGGATCTTGCCACAATTTACGAGCGCGCAGGAAAAATAAAACAAAACAAAGGCTCCATAACGCTGATACCCATTCTTACGATGCCGGAGGACGATAAAACCCACCCCATACCCGATTTAACGGGTTATATTACCGAAGGCCAGATAATGCTTTCGCGCGAATTACACAGAAAAGGAATTTATGCCCCGATAGACGTTTTGCCTTCTCTTTCGCGATTAAAGGATAAAGGCATAGGAGCCGGCAAGACAAGGGAGGACCATTCCGACTTACTCAACCAGCTATATGCCGCATATGCGAGAGGCAAGGATGTCAAAGAGCTTGCCGTGATTTTGGGCGAAGCGGCGCTGACAGACATGGATAAACTTTACGTCAAATTCTCCGACGCATTCGAGGGAGGGTTTATAAAACAGGGGGAATATGAGAACAGAACCATACAGGAAACGCTTGATATAGGATGGAAACTGCTCTCGGACCTGCCGGAGGCGGAGTTAAAACGCGTGAGGCAGGAGTACATAGCAAAATACTATAAAGGAAAATGATACTGCAAGTTAATCCAAACCGCATGGAACTGCTGCGCCTGAGAAGGCGCATTTTAATTGCAAAGCGCGGGCACAAACTGCTGCGTGATAAACAAGAGGAGCTGATTCGCTGGTTTATGCGGCTTATGCGCGAATGGTACAGCTTAAGAGATAATGTCGAAGTTACGGTTTCGCAGGCATTTAAAGAATTGTTAACTGCGCGAGCCAAGACGCCGGATTATATTCTTGAAATTTTCACCTCTTTTTCTAAGGGCGACCTTTTAATAGACGCAAAACAAAGGCGCGTATTGAGCGTTCCTGTTAGCGAGTTTTCAATCGCGCAAATTCCGGACCCAATTGCGTATAACTTCATCAGGCCGAACGAACCCTTGAATAAGGGGCTTTCGCTTTTAAAAGAGGCCCTTCCTAAACTCGTAAAGCTTGCACAGCTGGAGTCCGCAATTGTGCGCCTGGCAGAGGAAATACAGAGAACCCGCAGGCGCGTCAACGCGCTTGAATATATACTAATTCCGTCTTTACTCGATACCATACGTTTTATCACCATGAAACTCTCCGAGTACGAACGCGCCAATATAGCGCGCCTGATGCGCGTTAAAGAGATAGTAAGAGCACATTAAAGTTAGGGAAAAATTTTGCTTTATTTTTTCCCTTTTTTCCCTTATAATAAATCCCGCTATGATAAAACCAAATCCTTTTACTCCGCAGTCCGGCTGGGAGCCGAAGATATTCGGCGGCAGGCAGGAGGAAATAAAAATTTTTAAAAATAAACTCTCCCTAGCCGCTTCCGGCAAGGCGGAGCACCTTATTGTCTTGGGCCAGTGGGGGATAGGTAAAACATCGCTTTTGCGCTACTACAAAAAACTGGCACAGGAAAGCGGGTTCCCGGCAGCACTTTGCCCCATAGGAAAATTTGCAAAAGGCGATAGGACAAGCGACGGAGTAAATCTTTTAGTAGAAGAATTACAGCGCAATTTCTTAAACCAAAGCCCCGCACGCCGAAATTCTTCCGGTGAAACCAAGCGCAAGACACTGCAGCCTCAGACACTTCTGACAAACACCTTAAGCGATATATGGGCAAACGCAAGCGCCCCGCTTATTTTGATGCTTCTTGATGATGTCCAGAATTTCCTGGCGGTCTCCGGTGTTATTGACATAATACGCCTGGTCCTTTCGCGCGATGAAATATTAAAAAATACGAAGTATTTGTTTGTTCTCTCATCAACGCCGGATGGCTGGCAACTATTCCTGGATAAGCACGATCCAATCGGAAGGTTTTTCAGGGAAAGGGTGGTACTCTGTAAATTAACCCAGCAAGAAGCCCGCAGCGTTATAAAAGCAACCCTTAACTCAAGCGGCGTGGAATTTTCCGACGATGTTATAGAAAAAGCATACCAATACACCCAGGGGCATCCCTATGAGCTGCAACTATTGTGCTCTAATTTATATGAGGCGCAGATAGAGGGAAAAGTCGATACAAAACTCTGGCAGGGCGCCCTGGAAAATACACTGCGTGATTTAGGAAGGGAATATTTTGAGGTATTATACCGTCAGATTACCGATAGGGAAGCAGTGCCTTTACAGATTTTAGCGCGCTCACAGGGCCCGCTTGAGCTAAAGGCTATCGAAGATGCCCTCTGGTCAAAGATGCGGGAATTCCGCGGCTATCCCATACGCGACACAAAGAATTATATATATCGCCTCTTAGAGAAGAATATCGTGCGCAAAACGGGGCGCGGTGAATATGAGATATTTGACAAAATGTTCGGAGAGTATTTCTTAAGCAAACTATGAAAAACGCCGAGGTAGGAAGGATATTTAACGAAATTGCGGATTTTCTGGAGATAAAAGGGGATAACCCGTTTCGCATCCGCGCATACAGAAAGGCGGCGGCAAATATCGAGGCAGCCCCTGAGCCCATTGAGGATATTGCCCGGAAAAACGCCTTAGATGGCATCCCCGGCATAGGCGCGGATTTAGCGGAGAAAATCAACGAAATACTAACTACCGGCAAAGTAAAAACGCACGAGCAATTAAAGAAAGAAATACCCGAGACGGTCCTCGAATTTATGCAGATACCGTATGTCGGCCCGAAAACGGCGAAGTTGATTTACGACTCGCTTAAAGTAAAATCAATAGGTGAGCTGGAGAAAAAAGCAAGGCAGGGCAAACTCATAGGCCTGCCCGGAATACAAGAAAAGACAGTCGAGAATATATTAAAGGGGATAGAAATCGTAAAAAAGGGCAAAGAGCGCATGCCCTTAGGGAAGGCGCTTCCTTTGGCGGAGGAAATAATCGGTGCGCTAAAGAAGCTCCCGGAGGTTAAAAAAATAAACTACGCCGGCTCGCTGCGCCGCATGAAAGAAACGGTGCGCGATATCGATATTTTAATTACATCGACGCATCCGGAGAAGGTAATGAGAGTATTTATAACGCTGCCCGTTGCGGCGGATGTAATCGCGCACGGCCCGACAAAATCATCCATAAGGACAAAGGACGGTGTAAACATTGACTTAAGAGTGGTTGAGCCGAATTCCTTCGGCGCGGCACTGCTTTATTTTACAGGTTCAAAGGCCCACAATATTCGCATACGCACAATGGCGAATAAACTCGGCCTTAAAATAAGCGAATATGGGGTATTTAAGGAAAAAACAAATAAAAAAATTGCCGGAAAACAGGAACAAGATGTTTATAAAGCTCTCCGCCTGCCTTATATTCCGCCCGAAATACGCGAAGACCAGGGTGAAATAGAAGCGGCACTGCACAATAAACTGCCCAGGCTGCTTGATCTCTCCGACATAAAAGGCGATTTCCATGTACACTCAAATTACTCGGACGGCAATAATACCATTGCGCAAATGGCCCAAGCTGCTAAAAACAAAGGATACAAATTTATAGCTATATGCGACCACACAAAATCTCTATCTGTTGCTGGCGGGCTCTCGGAGAGAGAAGCGTTAAAGCAAATCGGCGCAATTCGCAAACTCAATAAAAAATTGAAAGGTATTTTTATACTGGCCGGCACAGAACTTGAAATATTGGCCGACGGGAAGCTGGATTTTAAAGACGACCTGCTCAAGGAATTCGACTTTGTCGTGGCGGCCGTACATTCAAGATTTAAGATGCAAAAAGATGAAATGACGGATAGAATATTAAAGGCTATGGATAATAGGTACGTCAACTGTATAGCCCATCTTACAGGCAGGCTTTTGGGCGCGCGGGATCCCTACGATGTCGACTTGGAAAAATTATTAGAGGCTGCAAAGCAAACAAATACGTTTCTTGAAATAAACGCGTTTCCCCAGCGGCTTGATTTAACCGATACGGCCTGCCGCATGGCGAAGGAGCGCGGCGCAGGGGTTTTAATATCGACAGATTCCCACGCGACGGAACACTTGGATTTTATGAAATACGGCGTTGCGGTGGCGCGCCGCGGCTGGCTGGAAAAACAAGACGTGCTTAATACTTATTCAAGGGAAAATATAATAAAAATTCTGCACAAAAAGAGGTGAGAAAAATGATACGGCGCACAAGTTTTGTAATGGCATTCTTAACCTTGGTATTCGGGCTCTGGTTTTTTAACGCAAGCAAAATAGCGGCAAAAGAAGATACCAGCAAAATGAGATTTTTCGAGTTTGATGAAGAAAGCGCCCTAAAGGAGTGGACAGAGAAGATATTTAAGGGCAGGGTTTATTATAACGTAGAGCGCAGCAAACAAGATAGCTTTGTTCATGCGTTAAGCCAGGACGCTGCTTCGGGTTTTTACTATAGGGTGAGAATTAATGCCTTAAAATATCCCATGGTGAGCTGGAAGTGGAAAGTAGCAAGATTTCCGCAGGTAGCGGAAAAGGACGGCGCGCAGCTTGCGGGAAACCTCGACGATTTTGCCGCAAGGGTATACTTGATCTTTCCGTCAGGCTCATTCCGCACGTCGCGCTGCATTGAATATGTCTGGGACGAGCATTTGCCTCAAGGTACGATAACCGACAGTGCATGGGGCAAAAATGTAAAGATAATCGTTGTACGCAGCGGCCTCGACAAGGACAGGTGGTATAAGGAGGAGCGCAACGTATATGAGGATTTCAAGACGGCATTCGGTTATAATACAAAACTTAATATCGGTGCGGTTGCTTTCATGACCGATACGGACAATACCGGCGGTACCGCCGAGGCGTATTACGACGATATAAAAATAGGATACAGTAAATAAAAATTAAATATTAAAAAGGGAGGAAAAACATGAGGCGTAGGTACATAATCGGAACAAGATTGCAATTCAAGTACTTAGGGCTTTTGCTTACTGCAATGATAGTTCCAACGGCGTTTGTGTCGGGATGCCTGTATTATCTTATGGTAAGGGTTATGGAAAGAGAGATTCTTTTTCCTGAGGCTATCGCCTCGCTTCTGGTGCCGGCTACAGAGAAAGTAAATACTATTTTACTGATAGGCATGCCCGTAATATTTATTCTGCTTGTTCTCTGGGGTATTGTATGGTCGCATCGGCTTGCCGGGCCTGTTTACAGGCTGGAGAAGGAACTGGATAAAGTAGGCAAGGGCGATTTTTCGGTCAGGATAAAATTCAGAAAAAAAGATGAACTTCAGGAGCTTGCCCAGCACTTGAATAAGGTATTAGACCACCTGGAGATGCTGCATAAAAGGCAAAAATAAAAACTGCCCTGTCGTCTAGCGGTAGGACGCAAGACTTTGATTGTTAGAAAGGGTGGTTCTCCCGCATACGTCCTCCGTTGGCGGACTCTGCGGGATCTCGCGAAATTTTGGGATGTTGGGTAACGGTAGCCCGCTTGGCTCTGGACCAAGTAGTCCTGGTTCGAATCCAGGCATCCCAGCCAACCTTGACGCTCAGGCGAACAAAGAACAGAGGCGATTATAATATTTGTAGAAGGGAAAATATATGGCTAAAAGCGAAATTCAAAAATTGCTTGATACATTCGCTGATGGGAGCGGATATGGA
>JBDRLY010000015.1:0-4331 GCA_043812735.1 Candidatus Omnitrophota bacterium
CAAGGAAACCAAGCAGGCCGCCTTTACCGAAACACGGAACGCATACGGATGCGCCGATTTCTTCCGCTTGTGCCTTAACGCGCGGAAGTATTCTTGTAAATTTCTGGTCTTCAAAACCGATATGCCGGCTCCTCTCGCGTATTGTGCGTTCTATATCTTTTTTTATGATTATCTCTTTCCTGCCTTTCATAAGTTCTACTATCGGGCTGAGGGCATCAATTTTTAAACCCTGCTGTAGCCGGACATTGCCTCTTTTCACTTTTAAAACATAGGCATGAATCCTCTTGTCAAAGTAAAACAAAGCGACATGTCTTATTTTCATCCGCGCGCTAACCATATACGCTATAAGCTTGAAAAGGTAATCCATTTCCTGGACGCGCGTCATGCCCCTTGCCGCTTCCTTAAGAGCCTTGTGATAGTCGCTGTTTTCAAGCGAGAAAAAACCGGCTATATTCACGGCGAAACTCTTTATAGGTTTTCGAAAAAGTATACCTATTAAAAGTACTAACAAACCAAAATAAAAAAAGCCCCCTGCGGGAGCATTCTCGAATAAGGGAAATTGCATCATGGGTAGTATTGTACCAAAAAAAGAGCAAAATGCAAGAAAATTCTATTCTTCAACGAACCACTTCTCATAATGGCGCTCGGAAAGTTCCTGAATAAAGCGGGAAGGTTTCATAAAATAGGCGCCCATGTGCTCGTGTGCCGTCATGGGATAGCACAAATATAACTGGTCTTTCGCGCGGGTTGTGCCGACATAAAAAAGGCGGCGTTCTTCTTCTATGTCTTCTTCGGTTTTCATAGAACGTGCCGCCGGAAATCTGCCTTCGTTGAGCCAAATTATAAATACAGCCGGCCACTCAAGCCCTTTCGCCTGATGAATAGAACTAAGTATCACCTGCTCTGTCTCCTCTGGGCCTCTTAGGACCACCTCCGATTCTACACTTCCCAACAGCGCCAGTTCGCTCAAGAAATCATTTACCGACGCATATTGTCTTGCAAAGTCCATTAGCTGTTTTATGTCCTCCAGCCTCTCATCGTAATTCGGGTATTCGGCATGCAAATAATCCCTGTATGCCTCATCCAAAACTACATTTATGGCCTCGGCAGGCGTATTTTTAAGCGATGGCGCGCTTAGCTTCTGAACCATTTTCATAAATTCCTTTAACGCACCGCCGGCGCCTTTAGGCAGGAGTTCGAATATTTTCTTATCTTTAATGGCCAAAAAGGGATCTTGTTTTTGCGATATAAATTTCCATATTTTATCCGCAGTAGCATTTCCTATTTTAGGCAGTAGTTTAAGTATTCTCTTCCATGCCATCTCATCAAGCGGATTGCATATAATTTTTAAATACGAAGTGACGTCTTTCACGTGCGCCTGTTCGAAAAACCGCAAGCCCGAGCGAACCTGAAACGGAATTCCGCGCCGGGTTAGTTCAAATTGAAGCTCCATAGAGTGGTAGTGGCTGCGGTAAAGGCAGGCGATCTGATAGAGCGGCATGCCTTCGTCGCGCAGTTCAAGAATCCTCTGCGCTACAAATTGCGCCTGCTGGTATGTATTCTCCAGCGGAACCAGCGATGGTGTCATGCCTCTTTTTTTCACAGGCACAAGCACTTTTTTGAATTGTCTTCTGTTATTAGCGATTGAATCATTTGCGAGTTCAAGTATCTGGGGAGTAGAGCGGTAATTTGTCTCTAATTTAAAAACCTTTGCGTCATGGTAGCGTTTCGGAAATTCTATTATATTCGCAAAATTTGCCCCCCTAAAAGAATATATCGACTGCGCATCATCGCCTACAACCATCAGATTCCTGTGGCCCGCCGCCAAATTATCGATTATTCTGGCCTGGATTAAGTTTGTATCCTGGTATTCGTCTACAAGTATGTGCAAAAACTTATTGCGGTATAAATCCTGTGCTTCTTTGGCCTCGTTTAAAAGCAAAAGCCACTTGGTCAATAAATCCGCGTAATCAAGCAGGTTTAACTTTTTCTTGCGAAGGGCATAGCGTTCCATTACTTTTTTTATCTCAGGCAGAAGCTCAGCATAAAAAGAATACTTTTCTTTCACGATATCATCCACGCTCATCGCGGTATCTGCCGCCAGCCCCGCCATGTCATCGAGAACAGATCCCTTCGGGAACCTGCGCGCCTTCGTATCTATGCCCAGGTCCCTCACGCAGTCATCCATTAAATCCTTCGAGTCCTCTCTGTCCAGAATTGTGTAATCCTTATTTATTCCTATAAGGTGGCCGTTGTGGCGCAAAACTAAATTCCCCACATGGTGAAACGTGCCGCCCCAGAGAACCTTTAGTTCTCTTTGCGTAAGTAGGCCTACACGCTGCAGCATTTCCCTGGCAGCCTTTCTCGTAAAAGTAACAAGCAGTATTCTTGAAGGGTCAACACCGCTTTCTACCAAGCGGGCAACTCTGTAGGTGAGGGCGCGGGTTTTACCGGAGCCGGCGCCTGCGATAACCAGAATTGGCCCCTCCGGAGCAGTTACTGCCGCGAGTTGCGAGGGGTTAAGCTGGTTTTCGTAATCAACTTTAAATTCTGCGGCTACGGTCGGCTTTAACTGATATTTCTGCATAAGAAAGCTATGATTTCGGGATTAATTCGTACGACTTATCAATACTTCCAAGAAACTTTATAGAAAACACCCTAAAGAATACCGGAATCGGTATGAACAGGGCGTTAAAGAAAAACACTAAGGCTAAGGCAAGTGGTATCCCAAAAAACATACCGCATAGTATAAAAATAATTTTTCCTCCCGGCCCCATTAACCTGTAAACAAAAACAAGAATAAGCCCTGCGATAATAATCGGTATAAGCACAACAAGGGCTATCATTACGGCGCATACCGCGGAAATAATCGCGGCAACAATGCCGAGGCCGAACTTAACTATGCAATAACAAAACAAATTCCATTTATTTCGCCCGAATACCGAAAAAAAGCGGCGCCATCCCCCGATTATGCCCACCTTAGCTTTATACATTATGGGCACAAGGAAATCCCTTAAAAGAAAATCCATCAGCATAGCCATAACAACCAGGGTAATTACCATAGTTAACGACGGCAACAGAATCGCTATCAGTTTTAAATAATCCGTTTCATTACCCTGCCCCAGTAACCCTGCCTTATTTAATGCCGCAATGGCATTAATAACTAACACTCCCAAAAGTATTAAAAAGCCTGAGCTCACCAACGCCTCCCATATAAAAAGGGAGTTGCCTTGAGTTTTATTTTCCAAAAACGGCTGCTTTACCGACGCGTTATTATTTACAACAGCATTGACAAAGATAAAGTTAAACCTCGAATAAAGCCAAATCCAAAGAAAAAAAGCAAAAATGCCGCAGGCGCCCAGGAAAAGAAACATGACGATAATAACAGGAGTCAGCCTTTTTGCAAGAGGCACAGGAGGTTGGGAGGGTATTGCGGTTTTTTCCGCGCAGAGAACAACTTGCGCCGTTGGCTGTCTACTCTCCTGTTCGATAGCCGCTCTACGGAAAGATGTGGGAATGTTTAAATTGCATCCTCCTATTGTCTGCCCGGCCAGCATGGCAATAATAGTGAGCCATATCCATTTTTTGACGCTTATAGGCCTAAAACAAATTTCTTTTGTCCTGTTTATCGATTCGTCGATTAATTGCCTGAAACCTCTTTCCATAACCATGGCCCACTTCCGGCTTAATTTCCAGTATTCTAGCATATAAAATGGCAAGACTTGAAGTTAGTGTAGAAGCTATTATAGGGGGTAATGCATGAAAATTCAAGAACGCTTAGAGCGCTTTTTTAATCGTAGCAAGAACGTGCTTGATATCAAACGGCTTTAAGATATAATCGACGGCGCCAAGTTTTGTTGCCTCTTTTGCTATTTCGATACTGCGATAGCCCGTAAGGATAATGACTTTCAGTTTGGGGTGTATTTTCTTTATCTCCCTTAACGCGTATATGCCGTCAATTTTCGGCATTTTTATATCCATTATCAAAAGGTCCGGCTGTTTTTCCCCTATCGCATCCACGGCTTCAATCGCATTGGTCGCGAATTTCAATTGGTAGTCCTTACGCAGAATCAAATTAAACGACTCGCGCACGCCTTTTTCATCATCGCAAACAAGTATCATGGGTTTTCCCATTTATACTACCTCCGAAAATTACAGCGCCGGCGGGGTAATAACGCAGATACAATGCGCTTCCGATTTGCCCGTGTTTTTAAAACTATGATTTATTGACGCGTCAAAATAAAGCGAATCGCCCTTTTTAAGCGCATATTTGGATTCCCCTACCCGCGCCTCGATATTTCCGTCCAGCACATAAATGAACTTTTCCGTGC
>JBDRLY010000016.1:0-9660 GCA_043812735.1 Candidatus Omnitrophota bacterium
CAGACCCTGATTGTGAAATCATAAGGCCAACCGAGAACCCTTTAAAATTAGTATCGGTTTTGCTTGTGTATTGCCAGTTGACATAGGGGTAGCCTAATACATAGCCAGGCATGAATCTCTCGGTTGTTATTTTGGAACCGGTGCCGAACGATGCATTGTCGTATGAGCCAACAGGCTTCATAATCGCAGGGCTAATCCCGCGCGGATTATACGCAGGTATAATAGAATTTTCAAGAGTAGGGGCACTAACTCTATCGGACGCATTGTCTCCCAGCACTGCAGGCGTTAGAAAAACAATAAGAGAGACAACGCAGAATAAACTAAGTGTTACTTTTTTACGATGAAACATATGCCACCTGCCTAAGACTTTTTAATAGTTTTTAGATATTGTGGTTAAAAAATCAGGCGCCCGCCTAAAGACTATAGTTTACCTAGTACTAAAAACAAAGGTATTGTACAGCAAAGAATTGGTTTTGTCAATACTTTTTGTAGATTGACTTAAAAGATTGCTTTTGCGATAATAAAACTATGAATTACGGCGTAATTGTAATAGGAGCGGGGGCGGCAGGCATGATAGCTGCGGGCAGGGCAGCGGCCTGCGGCGCAAAAGTGCTTCTTTTAGAGAAAATGCCGCGCCCAGGGCTTAAGCTTCTGATTTCCGGCAAGGGCCGCTCGAACATAACAAATGCCGAAGAAGATATAGAGCAGTTTATAAGCCGCTACCCGGAAAACAGCAATTTTCTGCGCAACGCCTTCCATAAATTTTTCAACCGGGATTTAATGGAGCTGTTTAACTCGCTTGGTGCGGAAACTGTTGTCGAGCGGGGAAAAAGGGTGTTTCCGAAATCGCAGCGCTCAAGTACTGTTGTGGATGCATTAAAGAAATATCTCAACGAAAATAATGTGCGGCTGTTATGCGCAAAAACAATAAAGGCGGTTTTGACTAAAGACGCTAATGTAACAGGCGTTGTAACCCGGGACGGCGAAACCTATCTTGCGGATAATGTTATATTAGCCACCGGGGGGTTGTCTTATCCGCGGACAGGCTCAAGTGGCGATGGCTATGAAATAGCAAAAGCGCTTGGGCATACGGTTATACCGCCAAAGCCGGCCCTCGTACCGCTAGTTACAAAACAGTGCTATGATATTATGGGGTTAAGCCTGGAAAACGTAAGGGCAACGCTTTTGTGCAATGAAACCAAACTGTCGGAAGAATTCGGCGATATGGTTTTTACGCATTTTGGGATATCGGGGCCTATTATCCTTAAGCTTTCGGCAAAGGCGCTGGATTCGCTCGGGAAAGGCAGGATTAGCGTTTCTTTTGATCTTAAGCCCGCGCTTGATGTTGAAAAGCTGGACAAGCGGCTTCTAAGGGAATTTGAAAACGGAAAAAAGCACTACAAGAATATCCTAAAGGAACTGCTTCCCAGAAAGTTAATCCCGGTGTTTATAGAATTAAGCGCAATAGCGCCCGAGAGAAGAGCAAACCAGATTACTCAAGCGGAACGCAAAAAAATCATTGCGCTATTAAAGGATTTCCGGCTGACCGTTATCGGCACCCGCCCTGTGCAGGAAGCCATAGTTACAAGGGGCGGCGTCTCTACCAGGGAAATAGACCCAAGAACCATGCAATCTAAGCTGATACACGGTTTATACTTTGCCGGCGAGCTCATCGATGTGGACGCAGAGACAGGCGGGTATAACCTTCAGGCTGCGTTTTCAACCGGCTATGTTGCCGGTGAGTCGGCCGCAAGACAAATTCCGTTAGCCTAATATTCCCGCCACAAAGATGGCAGAAAAAGCGGTTGACGAACCCACCTTATAACGATATAATAAAAATCTAAATTTTTCCCAAGAAAGAGGGTACAATGACTAATATTCCATCCGACCTGCACATAGCACAGAAAGCGAAACTCCTGCCCATACTAAACATTGCCAAAAAATGCGGCCTAAGGGAAAGCGAGATTGAACTATACGGCAAGTATAAAGCAAAGGTATCGCTTAAAATCTTGGAGGTATTAAAGAACAGGCAAAACGGCAAATATATCGACGTTACCGCTATAACACCAACCCCGCTCGGAGAAGGGAAGACCGTTACCACCATAGGCCTGTCAATGGCGCTTAAAAGAATCGGCAAAAGCGTCTTTACCTGCATCAGGCAACCGTCGCTAGGCCCTGTCTTCGGCATAAAGGGCGGGGCGGCAGGCGGAGGATATTCGCAAGTTGTGCCCATGGAGGAGTTTAATTTACACTTAACGGGCGATACCCATGCCGTTGCAATGGCCCATAACCTATGTGCCGCATTTCTGGATAATTCGATTTTTAAGGGAAATCGGTTAAATATAGACCGCCAATCTATAACATGGCGGCGCGTTATGGATATAAGCGATAGATTCCTAAGAAATATTATTATTGGCTTAGGCAAAAAGGATGATGGTTTCAAGCGGGAAACCGGTTTTGATATAGCGGTTGCATCTGAGGTGATGGCGATATTGGCGCTTTGTAGCGATATATACGATTTGCGCAAGCGAATAGGAAAAATTGTCCTTGCCGTGAGCCGTAGCGGTAAGCCGATTACCTGTGATGATATAAAAGTGGCAGGCGCGATGACAGCTTTAATGAAAGAAGCTGTAAAGCCGAATTTAATGCAGACATTAGAAAATACCCCTGTGTTTGTCCACGCAGGCCCGTTTGCCAATATAGCCCACGGGAATAGCTCGATAATTGCCGATAAGATTGCGTTAAAACTTGCGGATTTTGTTGTAACAGAGAGCGGTTTCGGCGCTGACTGCGGGGCGGAGAAATTCTTCAATATAAAGTGCCGTTATTCCGGTTTGGTTCCAAACGCAGTTGTCATGGTAGCATCTGTAAGGGCTCTTAAGATGCACTCGGGCGATTTTGAAGTTATTGCAGGAAAACCGCTTAATGAGGAACTGATCAAGGAAAATATAGACGCGCTTGAGCGCGGCTGCGCTAATCTCGAGAAACAAATCGAAAATATAAAACTCTTCGGCGTGCCGGTTGTAGTAGCTATAAACCGTTTCAGCGCGGATACAAACAAAGAGATTGAACTGGTAAGAAAAAGGGCAATCAGTTGCGGCGCCGATGATTGCGCGGTAAGCAACCTCTGGCTTAAAGGTTCAAGCGGGGGGGTTGAACTGGCAAGGGCGGTGGTGAAAGCAGCCGAGAAAACATCAAACTTTAAGTTTTTGTACCCGCTGGATATGTCTATAAAGGAAAAGATAGAAAAAATCGCTACGGATATTTACGGCGCGGCCGCGGTTAAATATCTGCCGTTGGCTGAAAAGAAAATTAATTTATATACATCGCTTGGTTACGATAAACTGCCCATTTGCATGGCAAAGACACACCTGTCATTGTCGCATGACCCGAGCCTTAAAGGGCGGCCTAGCGGATTTACTCTGCCGATACGCGATATACGGGCTTCAATCGGCGCGGGATTTTTGTATCCGGTCTGCGGCGAGATGCGAACGATGCCTGGTTTGCCTACCCATCCAATCGGCGAGCATATCGATATAGATAAAAATGGTAATATTCTCGGGCTCTCATAAGTGTACACCGCAGAGTTTAAAAAATATATAGAGGATTTAGCCGCTAAACTGCCTGCACCCGGCGGAGGAAGCGCCGCAGCATTGACAGGCGCCTTAGGCGTTGCCCTTTTGGAGATGGTATGCAATTTTACGCTTGGCAAGAAAAAATATGCCCAGTCCCAAGAAGATGTGAAAAATATCCTCTCAGGGTGCCAGGCGTTAAGGCAGAGGCTGACAGAATTAGTTGACGAGGATGTCGTTATATATAAGAAGCTGGATGAGGCGTTTAAAACTAAAATTGACAGCGAAATAGAGGCTGCGTTGAAACAAGCAACATTCGTGCCTGTTGAGATATGCAGTTTGTGCCATCGGGCGCTTAAGTTTACGCCGGCGCTTATAGAAAAAGGCAACAGCAATCTTGTAAGCGATGTGGGCGTAGGCGTAAGCCTTCTGTCAGCCGCATTTGAATCGGCGTTGTATAATGTAGATATTAACCTTAAAAATATAAAGGATAAAGTTTTTATAGTCAAAACGCACGAGGCGCTGGGCCCTCAGGTAAAAGAGATGACAGTGATAAAAGATACCGTCTCCAGTAAAGTAAAAAATATCCTGGCGGCAGAAGGAGAAACTTAAAGTGAAAGCAAAGCTTTTAAGCGGCAGCGAGATAGCAGCGAAGATAAAGGAAAATTTGAAAACACAAGTTGAAGAGTTGAAGAAGAAATACGGCTATGCGCCGGCACTCTCTTGTGTGCAGGTTGGCGAGAACGCAGCTTCCGGGGTTTATGTAAAGTCGCAGGCAAAAACCGCGGAGTCACTGGGTATAGGCTTTAGCTTGCAGAGTCTGCCGGCCGAGATAAAAGAAAATGACCTTATAGATTTCATAAAGAAACTAAACGCCGATGCAAAAACCACGGCGGTTATCCTGCAGATGCCCATGCCAAAACAAATCGATGCCAAAAAACTGATACATGAGCTCGACCCCCGCAAGGACGCCGAAGGTTTGCATCCGGAAAACATGGGAAAAATAGTATTTGGGGATTTTAATATTGCGCCATGTACGCCTATGGCGTGTATGGAATTGCTGGGCTGTATCGGAGAAAGGCTTTATGGTAAAGAAGCGGTCATCGTCGGGCACAGCGAAATTGTCGGAAAACCCCTTGCCTTAATGCTGTTGAGTAAGTTCGCGACAACTACTGTCTGCCATATAGCAACCGGCGAGCGCGGGATATTGCCGGAGCATGTAAACCGCGCAGAGGTGTTAATTGTGGCGGTGGGCAAAGCAGGTATTATTAAGGGAGAATGGATAAAAGAAGGGGCAATTGTAATAGATGTCGGGATAAACCGCGTAGGCGATAAGATACTCGGTGATGTGGAGTTTGAAAAAGCCGCGGAGCGCGCGGCGTATATTACGCCGGTTCCGGGAGGCGTAGGCCCGCTTACGGTTACGATGCTTATGCGCAATGTAGTGGAAGCGTTTAAGTTACAGAGAGGGTGATCTATTTTAACGCAGATATTCGCGGATTTCACGCAGATGGTCGCAGATTTATCTGCGTAAATCTGCGTTGGATTTGCAGGAATCTGCGTTAAGAATGGAGTGAATTAATAAGATGAAATTCAGAGAAAAGATAGCGCAGGGAAAATTTGTAGTAACTTCCGAAATAGGGCCCGTAAAGGGAACCCTGGTCGAGGAACACCTGCATGACGCGGAATTATTGCGCAACAAAGTGGACGGAATAAATGTTACGGACTTGCAAAGCTCTGTAATGCGTTTTGGTTCCCTGGCGATGTGCCGGCTTTTGAAGGAAAAAGGCCATGAGCCGATATTGCAGTTGACCTGCCGTGACAGAAACCGCCTTGCGCTTCAATCGGACTTGCTTTCAGCGTGGGGCCTGGGAATAGAAAACGTGTTATTGCTTACAGGGGATCACCCTAAACTCGGCGACCATCCACAGGCGCGTTCCGTGTTTGACGTTGATTCTGTGCAGCTTCTCGGCATAGCAAGCGCGCTTAATAACGGCAAGGATATGAACGGCAATGCGTTGGCCGGCAAGCCGGATTTTTTCCTGGGCGCAGTCGTAAATCCCGGAGCCGACCCATTGGAGCCGGAAGTAATAAAACTGGAGAAAAAGTTTCAAGCAGGGGCCCGCTTTATCCAGACCCAGGCCGTTTACGACGTTAAATTATTTGAAAATTTTATGAATAAAGTGAAACATACCAATATCCCGGTAATGGCCGGGATAGTACTTTTGAAATCTGCGGGCATGGCAAAGTATATGAACAAAAATGTTTCCGGCGTGCATGTCCCGGATGATTTGATCAAGGAAATGGAGCAGTCTCAGGATAAACGCGCAAAATCAGTGGAAATTGCATCGCGGCTTATCAAAGAGCTTAAGCCGATGTGTAGCGGAACACATATTATGCCGATTGGCTGGGATAAATTAGTGCCGTCAGTAATTGACGCTGCAGGATTGCAAAGGTGAAGCTAGCTATATCAGGGAAAGGCGGCGTCGGCAAGACGACACTAGCCGCAGCACTAGCCATAGTTTTTGCTAAAGATAAGAAAAAAGTTTTTGCGATAGATTGCGATCCCGATGCAAATCTGGCTTCAGCCATGGGTTATGAAGGAAAGATTACGCCGATAATTGAAATGAAAAAGTTGATTTCTGAAAGAACAGGCGCAAAACCGCAGGCACTCAATAGCTATTTTAAGCTCAACCCGAAAATTGACGATATCCCGGATAAATTTGCGGTCCGGCATCGTGATATAAAAATTTTATCAATGGGAACGATAAAGAAAGCCGGCGGCGGATGCCTTTGCCCCGAAAATACATTCCTCAGGAATTTATTAGCGCATCTTATAGTAAACAGGGATGAGGTTGTGATTATGGATATGGTTGCAGGGTGTGAACACCTTGGCCGCGCAACCGCGTCATGTGTTGACGCAATGATTATTGTAGTACAACCGGATGAACGCTCGATAGAAACTGCTAAGAAGATAAAAGATCTTGCAGCTGGGTTAGGCATAAAAAAAGTTTTATTAGTAGCAAATAAAATCCGCGCTAAGGGAGACAAAAAATTTATCGATGAAAAAACGCGAGACTTTAATAAAATCGGAGTTATGAATTTTGATGACGACCTGCTTAAAGCCCGCGGATTAATTAAAGAAGGCACTAAGCTATTTGACGAGGTAAAGAGGGTTAGAAGGAATTTATCAATACAATATGAAAAAACTTCATGTAGACATAGCCCGCTGCACAGGGTGTCGCTCCTGTGAGATTGCATGCGCGCTGGAACACTCCAAATCCAAGGATATAATACAGGCAATATTTGAATCGCCCTTGCCTCGCACCCGCATAAATATTGTAGGTGCGCCCAAAAAATTTTATCCTTTGGTGTGCCGGCGTTGCGAGGAGCCCCGCTGTGTTGATGCATGTATTGCAGGAGCGCTGGTTAAAGAAAAAGACGAGATAATATTTAGAGAAGAGCGGTGCGTAGGATGCCATTCCTGTATTTTAGCCTGCCCCTATAGCTCAATATCCCAAAGAAAGGATTACAGTAAAGTTGCCCTATGCGATTTATGCAAGGAAAGGGAAACCGGAAAAAGGGCCTGCGAAGAGGCATGCCCCACACGCTGTGTCTTTTACGGCGAAGATAAAGAATTTATGGAAATTATAAATGAACCCCGTTAGACCTTGTATAATAAAACGTATACCAAAATGGTGGAGGTCTATCGGGGTATGGAAAGGTCTAACGGGGTGAAAAAGACGCAATTAAGTAAATTTAAATACGCAATCATGGGAAATTCCGCTGCCGGTATTTCTTGTGCTGAAACAATAAGGCAAAAGGATAAACGCTCCGGCATTGCCGTAATATCCGATGAGCCGCACTTAGCATATGCGCGCTGTCTTTTGCCTAATTATATCGAAGGGTCATTCAAGAAAGAAGATCTGCCTATCCGCTCGGCCGATTTTTATAAATCATCCGGAATAGATTTAATTTTGGGCAAAAAGGTCGTTGAGATATCCGAAAAAAATAAAAATCTTACGCTCGATGATAAAACCAAAATAGAATTCGATAATTTATTGATAGCAACCGGCGCATCGCCAACGATTCCGCAGATTCAGGGCGTAGACAAAGACGGCGTGCTTGGGCTGCGTACAATAGCGGATGCAGAGAGTATCCTAAAGCTTTTGCCAAGCGTTGATACAGTCGTTGTTTTAGGCGGCGGGCTTGTTGGAACAAAGGCGGCATATTACTTGGGAAAAATTGGAAAGAAAGTGAAAATAGTGGTCAAGTCTCCCCATATACTTTCCCAGATGTGCGATGCCCGCTCAGCCGGCATTATGTCAAAGGAGATGGAGAAAAACAAAATAGAAATTCTTACCCAAACGGATATTGCGGAGATACAGGGAAAGGAAAAGATAAAATCTGTTAAGCTTGATAATGGAAAGACGATTGACTGTCAATTGCTTATTGTCGCAAAAGGCGTCCGGCCGAATATGGATTTTTTAAAAGATACATCGGTAAAAATTGACAGGGGCATAGTTGTGGACAGAAAAATGCAAACAAATATTCCGGCAATATACGCGGCAGGAGACTGCGCTCAAGGGTATGATTTATTAAGCGGAAAAAACCAGGCGCATGCAATGTGGCCCAATGCTGTCAAGCAGGCAAGGATAGCCGCCAAGAACATGGTTGGCGAAGAAACGCTGTTTGAAGGGGCAGTCGGGCTTAATTCGCTTGAGTACTACGGCGTGGCAATGGTCTCAGCAGGCTGGTTTAGAGTTGAGGGTCCTGAGTACGAGGAATTAGTACAAGGGCATTCGATAAGATCCGCATATAAGAAGATATTATTGAAGGATAATAAGATAGCGGGATTTATCCTGGTAGGCGATATACATAATGCCGGGTTGTACCTGTCATTACTGAGGCAAAAAACCGATGTTGCAGCATTTAAGGGTGAAATTTTAGACTATAGCTTTAATTATGCCACGGCCATGGATTATTTAAAAGATGAAGAGAAAAGCCCGAGCGCTGAGCGATTCAGGACTACAAAAGAGAGTTTAATACACGAAATTTATTATAGCAGAATTGGAGGCTAGCGATGGCAGCGCAAAAGAAGAGTATAGATAAGGCAACCCAGCAATTATCGGAAAAAGCGCGAAAAGACGGTGTTTCCACCGCCTGGGATAGATTAGAAACCCAGACGCCTCAGTGTTCGTTTGGCGAAATAGGGATATGCTGCAGGAACTGTTTTATGGGCCCATGCAGAATAGACCCGTTTGGCGAGAAAGCTGATAAGGGTGTTTGCGGCGCGGATGCCGATACAATAGCGGCGAGGAATTTTACCCGCATGATAGCCGGCGGCGCTTCAGCGCATTCTGACCATGGAAGGGATGCGGCATTGACGTTGCTGGAAACAGCACAGGGCAAGGCCCAGGGATATCAAATTAAAGATGAAGAGAAGCTTCGCGCGACAGCTGAGCTTTTTGGTATTAATACGCAGGGCCTGGCAAAAGAAAAAATTGCCCAGGAATTAGCAGAAAAAGCGCTTGCGGAATTCGGTAAAAAAGAAGGCGAATTGACGTTTATAAAGCGTGCCCCGGAGAAAACGCAGAAGCGATGGAGAGCGCACGGCGTTGTGCCAAGAAGCATTGACCGTGAAATCGTTGAGGTTATGCATAGAACCCACATGGGCGTTGACCAGGAATACAAAAATATTTTATCACAGGGTACAAGGGCTGCATTGGGTGATGGTTGGGGCGGAAGCATGATAGCTACTGAATTGCAGGATATATTGTTCGGGACTCCGAAACCGATACGTTCGAAGATAAATTTAGGCGTGCTTAAGGAGGATCAGGTAAACGTAATTGTTCATGGCCATGAACCCATACTTTCAGAAATGATAGTACTGGCTGCTTCTGATAAAGAGTTGCTGAAACTTACTCAAGAAAAAGGGGCAAAGGGCATAAATTTAGCCGGGATGTGCTGTACCGCCAATGAGATATTAATGAGGCATGGCATTCCGGTAGCGGGAAATTTTCTGCAGCAGGAAATGGCTATAGTTACGGGTGCTGTTGATGCTATGGTAGTTGATGTCCAGTGCGTT
>JBDRLY010000017.1:0-6012 GCA_043812735.1 Candidatus Omnitrophota bacterium
CTGCTCCGCCAGAACCGAGCAGTGCATTTTAATAGGCGGCAAACCGCCGAGCGCTTCCGCGACTGCGCGGTTTGAGATTTTAAGCGCCTGTTCTATTGATTTGCCCTTGACTAATTCCGTAACCATGCTTGATGTGGCAACTGCTGCGCCGCATCCGAATGTAAGAAATTTCGCGTCGGTTATTATGCCGTTCGTTACCTTGATAAAAAGGCGCATGATGTCACCGCAGACGGGATTCCCGACGTTGCCGATACCGTCCGCATTCTGGATTTCCCCGACATTGCGGGGATTCCGGAAATGGTCCATTACTTTTTCGCTATATGGGCTTAGTGGTCCCTGTGCCATCGATGCTGAAAAATTTTACTTTGTATGGGTATTCGCCTTTGGCGAAGGCTGGTGGGTTTTATGCTCCGCAGCGTTAGTATTTACGACATAACCCTTGTTGCCGAGTGTTATGATCTTCTGAAATGTCGTTTCAACGCTATCCATAACGACAGGCGACATACGCACGCCTGCGAATACGAGGCAAGTGGCAAAAATTGCCAGAATTATCATCCAGCCGTACATCCCGAATGTAGCAATCCGTCGGGTGACACTTCGGGACCCCGATGCCTTACCCGACTTATTTGCAGCATTCGGGGTTACTTTTGCTATGTATCTACCCATTGTTCCATTTCTGCCCGCCATTTGGCAGGCCTTAAGTCCTCTTTATCCTGTCCGCGTACAGCGGAGACATTGCCCGCAGACGTTTTACTATCGGCGGCAATATCTTTACTACGTAATCTATATCTTCGGTTGTGTTTTCTTCGCTTAACGAAAACCTTACGCTTCCCTGTATTTTCTCCGGCGCAACTGCCATCGCCGAAAGAACGTGCGACGGTTCAAGAGTTCCTGAGGTGCACGCCGAACCTGTCGATACGGCAATACCCTCCAGGTCCAAATTCAAAACTATCGACTCCCCTTCCAGAAACTCAAAACCTATATTCACTGTATTGGGAAGCCGCAGTTGCGGATGCCCGTTAAGCGATATGTAATCGATGCTTTGAGCTATTCTATTATACAACGTGTCCCTTAGTTTGGTCAAGTATTCTTTTTTATTTTCTAAATTCTGGCCTATTAATTCGCATGCCGCTCCCATGCCCACTATCGCGGGGATGTTTTCGGTGCCGGGGCGCAGGTTCCTCTCGTGGTGGCCCCCCTGGGTAAGCGGGGTTATTTTTGTCCTCTTCCTTAAATACAGCGCGCCTATTCCTTTAGGCCCGTGAAATTTATGGGCGGATACTGAAAGCATATCCACCCCGAGCGCGCCGGCGTTAACCGGTATTTTCCCTGCCGCCTGCACCGCATCCGTATGGAATAAAATCCCGTTTTGTTTGCATATTTCCGCTATCTCCTTTATGGGTTCTATCGTGCCGACTTCATTATTCGCGAACATTATGGTAACAAGGATAGTCTTCGGCGTTATCGCTTTTTTGAGCGCCTCCAGGCTGACTATGCCGTATTTATCCACCGGGACTTTCGTAATTTCAAAGCCCTGCGCTTTCAGGGAATCGCACGGGCCCAATACCGCCAAATGCTCAATTGAGGATGTTATTATATGGTTTCCTTTTTCCTTGTTAGTCCATGCGGCGCCTTTTATCGCCATATTATTCGATTCTGTGCCGCCTGATGTAAAAATTATCTCCTTGGGGTCCTCGGCGCCGATAAGCGTTGCTGTTTTTTCCCGCGCCGCCTCCATGGCTGCCTTTGCCTCCCTGCCGGAAGCGTGCACGCTTGAGGCGTTTCCGTAAATATCGCAGAAATACGGCTTCATCGCCTCCAGGACTTTGGGTGAGGTTTTTGTGGTTGCGTTATTATCGAAGTATATCTTTTTCATCTTTAATCCGCCAGCGTTACCTTATTCCTGCCGCTTTCCTTAGATTTGTAAAGCGCATCATCCGCTTTCTTTGTCAATTCTTCCTTAGTAACCTCATTTGTCAACGATGAGACGCCGATGCTTATCGTAAGTTTATACGTCTGGCCTTTTTCATCCTTAAGGGTTGCCGACTCGATAGTTTTGCGCAGGCGTTCCGCCGAAATTGCGGCTCCTTGTTTATCGGTATCAGGCAGAAGCATTATAAACTCTTCGCCGCCGTATCTTCCGGCGACATCCATTTTCCTGGCTACCTCTTTATACATGCGCGAGACTTCTTTAAGGACAAAATCGCCTATCTGGTGGCCGTAGGTGTCGTTGAATTTCTTAAAATGGTCTATGTCCGACATATAAACCGAAAGAGGTCTTTTATACGTGCGCGCCTCCCTCAAGTAGGCGTCGAACAGTAAATCAAAGTGCCTTCTTACGTAAAGCCCTGTTAAGCCGTCTCTTGTGGCAAGATGGAAAAGGCGCGTTTTCTCCATGGTTGTAATTACCTCCGAATAAAGCGTAATTGAGATAAAACAGAAGAAAACCGTAAATACCGGATACGCGGTAGTTATCCAAATGCCCTTAAAATTAAATAAAAAAAACGCCGCAAAAATACACCCCAGTAATACCGCGCCGGTAAATACCGCTGCCCTCACCGGTTTTAGGGCCGGCACTATCAGGCCCATTAAAATTGAAATAAACATAATTACTGCCGTATCGAATCCCTTGGGGCTTTTTCTGATAAAGTCCTTGCGCAGGATATCGTCGATAATATTCGCGTGTATTCCGATGGCGGGGTACAGCGGCTCAAGCGGAATTGGCCTTATGTCGCCAAGGCCGATAGCGGTTGTGCCTACGAGGCATATTTTATCTTTAAATTCATCTAAATTTACGCGCGGCTTCAAGCCGTCAAGGAGTTCCTTGTAGGAAACTATCACGTCTATATACGAGTAATGTTTAAATGTCTTATTCCAGGGGCCTGCCCAGTTTATTATCATGTTGTAATTTGCGTCTATCGGTATTTTTACGTCCCCTATCGGCGTATTCCTTAATATTACATACTCGCCGCGCTTAATTGAAATATCCTGTTTTCCGACGCCCAAATAATCACATGCCATTTTGAACGCGAACTGGGGATAAATGTCGTTGTCTCTTTCGATATAAAGCGGCATCCTGCGCACTACCCCGTCCGGGTCAGGCATAACATTTATGTGGCCTGTTCCTTTTATGCATTCTCCGAAAATAGGTAGCGGCATTATGCGCCTGGGTTCGCCATCAAGCGTTTCAAATATAAAAGGAAGATAGGTGCCGTCGGAACGCTTAAGCGCTTCGGCTAATGCCGCATCGAGTTCTTTCTCGCTTTCCTCGCAAAAAAGAATATCCATGCCGACTATTTTCACCTTGTGTTTGGATAAGATTTCAAGCAGGGTCGCGTGCCAATCGCGGGACCATGGCCAGCGGCCGATTTTTGCCATGCTGTCCTCGCCTATTTCTATTATGGCAATGGGGCCTGTTTGTTTTACAGAAGGCCTTAATTTGAACATTAAATCAAAACACAGAAGCTCCGGTTTTTCAAATATCCCGTAATAAAGCAGCGCGCACGCCAGGGTGCCGCCGATAAGCGCAAGGAACAACGCCTTCAGGTAAAAGTACCCGCGCGCTTTAAAAACATTTACAAGCGTACCTAATCTCATGCCCACGATTATACCATCGCGCGGCGAATGTTGCAAGTTTGCTTGACAAAATAGCGCTTTGGGTGTATAGATTTATTTTGGACACCTAAAAGGAGGTAAGAAATGAATAACAAAAACCTTGTATTATCAATTCTTTTAATCGCGCTCATCGGGGTTGTGTCGTTATCTTTCTTCGCGCTTGCGCAGGAGAAAAAAGCCGTCGTTTCGCGGGAAGGCAGAATAATTACTTTCTCCGGCGATGTCAAAATCCTTAAATCCGGCAGCAGGCAAATGCTACCGGTGAAAAAGAACATGGTCATTCAATTCGGCGATCTTATAAAAACAGGCGCAGCCTCTTACGCAGAAGTCGCGTTTGACGAGAAGGCCCAAACAATTCTCGGCATACAGGAAAATACAGAGGTGTCCTTCGATGAACTCTCAAGAAATCCCATGACCGGCAGCGAAGTAACCAACCTGACGCTCTCCATGGGAAGCATATTAACCAAGGTAGAGCCGCTTAAAACATCGGAATCGGAATTCAAAATAAAAACACCAACCGCGGCAGTAGGCGTGCGCGGCACCGGATTTGAAGTAAGGGTATCCAAGTAAAATGCGAAAAACTATAATTTTTATTGCGGCCGTAGCGGTTTTTCTCGCGTTGTGTTCTTTGTCTTTCGCGCAAAATGAAAAATATATCCCTCTCTCTCTTTCAAACGCGACGGTCGTAGCGTTAAAGGGCGACGTTCTTATTAAAAAACCTAACCAGGACTGGGCAGAATTACGCATAGGCGATAGCATTTATGCCGAAGATGCCCTGCGCATAGGGCGCGATTCGAACGTAGAGGTAATATTCGGGAACCGGGACGATGTCGTATTCAGGTTCGAAGAGGAAATGGAATTTTATTTTTACGAGGTCTCCCAGAAAACACCTCAGTCCTTCCAGGTAAGCATCCGGCCGGGTGAAAAAACAAGGGTTCTGCTTATTTTAAGAGACAAAGACTGGTACGAGCGCTATATCCAGGAGGGCTTAAGGAAAGATTTAAACTCACCTCCTATCTTAGAAGTAATTCCGGAAAAAAGCGCCGAGGAAGGGCAGTTTGTGGAATTCCTCATAAAGGCAACCGACCTCGATAACGACAAATTAACGTTTGAGGCGACCGGCCTTCCGAAAAACGCGTATTTTATTTACGTTGACCCGAATACGTACCGGTTTTCCTTTAAGCCTGCTTACGACCAGGAGGGCAATTACACCATAATTTTCACGGTAACAGACGGCCTTGCGAGCGATTCAGAAATTGTCCCCATAAAAATCGGAGATGCTGCAGCGACAGAGCGGCCTACAACCGAAGTATTTGTTTATGAGGGCTCGGTCGAGGTAACAGCGGTTGTTGACGGGCAGGAAACAGGCGAACCTATTGTTGTCGCAAAAGGCGAAACAGTAGGCGTCACCCAGGAAGCCGCCGCCAAACCCGGTGAGCCGCCGAGCGTACCCGTAATTTCCGAAGTTGTCGATTTGCCGGAAGAGGAAGCTTTTAAGGAAGAGCTTTTTGATCTCTGGGTTGAGGAAGTCGAAAGAGTCATAGACACCGAGAACGAAACGCTGAGGCAAATCCTTGAGGAAGTAAAAGAAACTTTACAGGTGGCAAAGGATAATATTGATTTTTATCTGGATGAGGCAACATACGCCGCGCTTCTTGTTGACACAAGAGACCGGGCAAACACCGCCTATAACGCGGTTGCTATCCCAGATGACACCAATAAAGCATTGTATCAGGACATACAAAATCTTCTGGCAGAAATTGAGGAGCTGCGCAACGCTTTGCTTGGCGGCGAAGAAGAGCTCGAGCCTGAAGAGGCTATTAATTACGAGCCGCTTATCAGGATTTCCTTAAACGAACTGGTTGAAGCCTATAACGCGGAAAATCTTGGCGGATTTATGAGCTATGTTTCGGGCGATTTCTTAAGGGACAGGGAAAAACTCAGAGAGGCTGTCCAGCAGGACTTTGATAATTTTTCGGAGATACGGCTCGTATGCAGCATCAGCCGCTTTTTGGACGCAGGAGACAAGGTAGAAGTTGGTATCCACTGGGAAAACCAGGTAAAGGTAACCGGAACCGGGACACTTGTATTATCTTCCGGGGATTCGTCGTTTGTTTTTACGAAGGAGGAGATACCTCAACTTTTTGATTACACGGGAGACGTTATCTTTGGCATTTTGTCTCCTGAGGTATCCGAGGATGCCCTGGTAGTAACACCCTCAGGCAGTGTAGATGTAAATCTCTACGGCACCCGGCAATTTACGGCAACCCGTAGCGGAGTTGACGTAACTACAATTGTAACTTGGAGTTCCAGTGATGATACGGTTGGTACGGTTGATGATTCTGGGCTATTTACGGCAGAGGCGGACGGCACTACCACGGTAAAGGCGGCTTCTGC
>JBDRLY010000018.1:0-20048 GCA_043812735.1 Candidatus Omnitrophota bacterium
TCCTTAATATATAACCGCATATCATCAATGCACGCAGACCCAATTGAGAAAAAACCGCTTTTCCATTTTTATCCGGGAAGCATTTGCTTTTCGCTCGGGACATTGGGCTGCAATTTTCACTGTCCCGGATGCCAGAACTGGGAGATTTCCCACGCCCAAATAGATGAGTACCCGCCTGCGGCTATTGCCTCGGCGGGATCCCGCCGAACACGAAGCGTGCAGACGGGAAACGGCCGCGGCGTTGAAGAATTGCCGCCTCAGGAATCGGTAGGGCTAGCACTCAAGAATAAATGCCGCGGAATATCATGGACATATAACGAACCGACCGTATGGTTTGAATACACGCTTGAAGGCGCGAAACTTGCGAAACAAAATAATCTATACACGGTGTATGTCACAAACGGCTACATAACACCTGAGGCACTTGAAGCGATAAGCCCGCATCTTGACGCGTTCAGGGTTGACATAAAAGGTTTTTCGGATAAAGCCTATGAAAAAATCACCGGCGTTAAAGCGTTAAATGGCGTTTTGGATTCAACAAAACTTGCGATGCATAAATATAAAATGCACGTAGAATGCATAACAAATATTACGCCCGCAATAAACGATGATGAGCAAGAATTGAAAAGCCTCGCCTCATGGATAAAGAATGAATTATCCGCCGATACGCCTTGGCACGTTACAAGATTTTATCCGTATTCGCAATTCTCGCATTTGTCCCCTACGCCGATAGCGAAATTGGAAAAAATACGCCAAATCGGCCTTGACGCGGGCCTGCGCTATATTTATTTGGGCAATGTCTCGGGGCATAATGCCGAGAATACGTATTGCTATAATTGCAATGAGTTATTGATAGAAAGGGATTCTTTTTTACTGAGGAAATTTAAGATAAAAAATTCGCGCTGCCCGAAGTGTAATACGTCGATTTTTGGCAGTTTTTCCACTACAGGTTGAGATTTTCATTATGCCCCTATACAATATATTGTATTTTTCCCTTGACAAAATTTCTCATGGTGCTATATTTCAAATGTTAATTGAATTTGCCCCCCCACTGATTCGTTTTGCATTCGCAAAGCGAATCAAAGCGGTGGGGGTCAATTCGCCCCGAAATTTCGGGGCTCATTGAAGGAGGGTTTAGGAAATGGAAAAGCGCATTAATAATATTGAGTTGTCGGAAAATGCGATAAAGGTTTTAGAGAAGCGCTATCTTAAAAAGGATGAACACGGCAATATTATCGAAACGCCGCAGGATATGTTCATGCGGGTTGCCGGGGCGATAGCGCAGGCGGATAAAATTTACAAAAAGAGCGATGCGCAGATAGAAAAAACAAAAAAACAATTTTACGAAATAATGGCAAACCTGGAATTTATGCCGAATTCGCCGACGCTGATGAACGCGGGCAGGGAGCTGGGGCAGTTAAGTGCATGTTTTGTTTTACCTGTCAGCGATTCCATGGAATCTATTTTCGAGGCGGTTAAAAATACAGCGTTAATTCACCGCAGCGGCGGCGGAACGGGTTTTAGTTTTTCCCGGCTACGCCCCAGGAACAGCCGCGTTAAAACAACCGACGGTGTTGCGAGCGGGCCAGTATCTTTTATGAAGGTGTTTGATTCGGCGACGCATGCCGTAAAGCAGGGCGGGCGCAGGCGCGGCGCAAACATGGGCATACTGCGCATTGACCACCCGGATATCTTAGAATTTATTACCTGCAAGGAAAATGATAAAGACATAACCAATTTTAATATTTCGGTAGGCATCAGCGAAGATTTTATAAAGAAAGCAGAGAACAACGAAAAATACGATTTGATAGCGCCCCACACAAAAGAAGCGGTCGGCCAATTGAGCGCGAAAGAGGTCTTTGATTTAATAGTTAAGATGGCCCATAGAAACGGCGAGCCCGGATTAATATTTTTGGATAGATTAAATAAGGACAACCCGACTCCGAAATTGGGAGAAATAGAAAGTACGAATCCATGCGGCGAACAGCCTATATTGCCGTACGAATCGTGCAATCTGGGCTCTATAAATTTATCCAGGATGCTCAAGGACGATAGCGGCACAGCGGCGCTCGATTGGGAGAAGCTAAGGGAAACTACAAGGATAGCCGTGCATTTTCTTGACAATGTAATAGACGTAAATAAATTTCCGATTCCCGAAATAGAAAAGGCTACGAAACAGACGCGCAAGGTGGGCTTGGGCGTAATGGGTTGGGCGGATATGCTTATAAAATTAGGCGTTGCCTATAACAGCCAGGAGGCTGTGAACCTTGCGGAAAAGGTAATATCCGTTATATTAAAGGAGGCGAGGCAGAAATCGCATGAAATCGCGCTTGAACGCGGGGCATTTCCTGCGTTTGAGGGTTCCGTATATGATAACCAAGAGGGTATAAAACTTCGCAATGCTACGCTTACAACAATCGCCCCGACAGGCACTATAAGCATTATCGCGGAATGCTCAAGCGGCATAGAACCGCTATTTGCGGTTTCCTATTACAGGGAAGTGCTGGATAAAGAAAAACTTATCGAAGTCAACAAGGAGTTTTATGCGATCGCAAACGAGCGCGATTTTTACTCGGAAGCGCTTTCAAAGAAAATAGCGGAGAAGGGAACGATAAAAGAAATAGACGATATTCCCAAAGACATAAGGGATATATTTGTTACGGCGCACGATATAGAGCCCGAGTGGCATGTAAAAATGCAGGCGGCTTTCCAGTGCTACACCGATAACGCGGTTTCAAAAACGATAAATTTTCCGCACGCCGCTACGTTAAATGACGTTCAAGAAGCGTACATCCTTGCGTATAAACTCGGCTGCAAAGGCATAACGATTTACCGCGACAGGAGCCGGGAGGCGCAGGTTTTAAATATCGCTTCACCCAAAAAGGAAATCACACCGATCTCCAGGAAAATTTCACCCAGGCCAAGGCCGCTTGTCACGACAGGCACCACCACCAAAATAAACACAGGCTGCGGTAATTTATATGTTACGGTAAACGTCGATGACAACGGTATGCCGTTTGAGATATTCACGCAGATGGGCAAGTCCGGCGGTTGTGCCGCGAGCCAATTAGAGGCAGTTGCGAGGCTTGTGTCACTTGCTTTGCGCTGCGGAATAGAAGTGCGCCCGCTAATAGACCAATTGGCGGGAATAAGGTGCCCGACACCCGCATGGGAAAAGGGCGGAAGGGTATTTTCCTGCGCTGATGCAATAGCAAAAGTAATTGAACGGCGCATTGGCGACAAATTGTTAAAAGAAAAAGAGCGGCCTCAGGCGGCGGCCGGCGCAGACCTTATAGAAATAAGCGCCTCCGGCGGCAAGGATGAAGATACCGAGACAACAGATGTTGTTACCGTAGTGGGCGTGTGCCCAGATTGCGGCGCAGCGCTGCAGCACGAGGAAGGCTGCGTTAAGTGCAACAGCTGCGGTTATTCTAAGTGCTAAAGGACTAGATTTTCGGTTATCGGTTTTCGGTTATCGGCAAAAGCTAAAACCGAATACCAAAAACCTAACACCGAGATGATTTAAAATGGGTATTAAATCTGATAACTGGATAAAACGCATGGCGCAGGAATTCGATATGATTGCGCCGTTTCATGAAGATAAAATCCGAAAAGGAGTTATTTCATTCGGGCTCTCCTCCTATGGCTATGATATAACTCTATCGGATGAGTTTAAAATCTTTCAAGCCAAACAAGCCATAGTAGACCCGAAGAATTTCGATATAGAAAATTTTAAAGACCACAAGGACGCCTCCTGCGTAATATCCCCCAATTCATATATACTCGCGCGCTCAAAGGAGTATTTTAAAATTCCCCGCAACGTTATGGTGTTATGTTTCGGAAAATCCACTTATGCGCGCTGCGGGGTGCTGGTTAATATAACGCCGCTTGAGCCGGCATGGGAAGGATATATTACGATTGCTATTTCGAATACAACGCCTGCACTGGTTAAAATTTACGCTAACGAGGGCATTGCGCAAATAGTATTTTTCCAATCGGATAAGGAATGCGCCAGCTCATATAAGGATAAGAAAGGCGTCTATCAGGCGCAGAAAGATATAACATTGGCGAAAGTGAACCGGGAATGAAAAAAATACTTTATGTTGTGCTGGACGGATTAGGCGACAGGCCAAACCCCCTATTGCAGAATAAAACGCCGCTTGAAGCGGCTAAGACGCCGAATATGGATTCCCTTGCGGCAGGGGGCAAATTGGGCATTTTGTATACCGTCGGGAAAAATATCGCCCCAGAATCGGATGTAGCTGTTATAAGTCTGCTCGGTTATGATGCGCACAAATATTACACGGGGCGCGGCCCGCTGGAGGCATATGCGGAAGGCCTTGATTTAAGAGACGGCGATGTTGCATTCAGGGTGAACTTTGCAACCGTCGACGGTAAAAAAATAATGGACAGGCGTGTCGGCAGGAACCTTTCAAGCGAAGAGGCAAAGGCGCTTGCCGCGGAAATTCAGGAAAAGGTAAAACTTACATCGCGCAAAGCACAATTCTGGTTTAAAAGTACGATAGGCCACCGCGGCATTTTGGTTATAAGGTCGTTGGAGGGGAAACTCTCAGGGAATATTTCGAATACAGACCCCGCTTACGGCAAAGAGGGTGTTTTCGGCGTCGCAAAGGAGAAATTTGAAAATTTCGTCCTGTCGTGCGAACCGCTTGATAATTCCAAACAGACGCAGGACGCGGCAGTGCTTTCTAATGAGTTTGTCGAAAAAAGTACAAAGGTGCTGGAGGAATCCGAAGTTAATAAAAAAAGAAAACAAGAGGGGAAACTTATCGGCAATGTTATATTGATGCGGGATGCGGGCGACAGGCTTCCTAAATTTCCGTCAATTGAATCGGTTTATAATGTGAAGTTCTCTTCTTTTGTGGAAATGCCTGTTGAGCGCGGCATTGCGCTTTTAAGCGGCATGCAGGTCGTGGATATGCCGCAACCTACCGCTGATGCTAAAAAAGATTTCGAGGTACGCGCGAATATGGCGCTTAAGAAAATACCCGAGTTCGACGGCTTGTATATCCACCTAAAAGGCCCCGACGAACCGGCGCATGACGGAAATGTAGAGAAAAAACTCAAATCCATAGAGGATATAGACGCGTTCTTTTTCGGAAATTTATTGCCGAAATTAAATCTAAAGGATGTGATAATTACCGTGACTGCCGATCATTCAACGCCGTGTGCGATTAAAGCACATTCCGCGGATCCGGTTCCTTTGTTAATAGCCGGCGGGAATATAGCGCCGGATGGCATAAATACATTTTCCGAAGCTTCATGCAAAACCGGCACGCTCGGCGGGCGTTTCGGAAACGAATTGATGAAAACCCTGGTTGAATTTGCTAAGGAATGATTACACAGATTTCAAAAACGATTACACGGATTTTTCTAGAAGAAGATTTAATCGGTGTAATCTACTTTTAATCTGTGTAATCGCTTAATTTCTTATAGATTTTGTTGTAAATTGCTTGACATATAACTGTACGTGTGCTAAGCTTTTTTTGAATAATCGATTCCGCAGAATTTTTTGCGGGGTTGTTTAGATACAGACGAGAGTTTATTAGAAGCTTGCCGTGCGGCAGGCAAAACGAAGGGGGGCGAATGGTAGAATACTTTCAGACAGTTTGGCAGACAATTATAAGCAGCGCAATCCTTGAAGTCGTAAGGCGGGCAGCATCTGTTATTCCTGTAATCGTAGGTGTATTGATTATTCTGCTGTTTGGTTGGCTAGTTGCTAAGTTTTTGGAGCAACTCACAGTTAGGCTGTTGAAGATTGTCAAGCTGGATGAATGGCCCGGCATACCAGCCGTAGAATCATTTTTTGCTAAAGGCGGAGTAAAACTTACTCTTACCGAATTGATAGGCGTATTGGTGTATTGGCTGGTAATGCTCATTGTTTTTGTTATGGCAATGAATGCATTGGGCCTTACAGTTGCGGCACAATTGCTGGATAACGCCATAAGCTATATTCCCAATGTAGTTGTAGCGCTGTTTGTACTGATTTTGGGCATTTTCTCAGCAACAATAGTAGGCGCCGTAATACGCAGTGCCGCGGCAAATGCCGGTTTGAGCATGGCGAATGGCTTAGGCAGACTATCTCAGATTGTAATCGTAGTATTTGCGGCTGTCGCTGCGCTTAACCAGCTGCAGATTGCTGCCGGAATTCTGAATACTATAATTACTCTACTTTTGGCGTCATTGAGCCTTGGGCTGGGCCTTGCAATCGGCCTCGGCTGCAAAGATATCGCCGGAAAGTACATGAACGAGTTATTGCAGCAATTACAGAAAAAAGGCTAATTTTTTAAAGGAGATAATTAACTAACTTTGCAAAAAACAACAGGCAAAAGGGGGCTCTCTAAGGGTGGGGGTCCCTTTTTTTGCCCGAAAACTTAAGGCTTTAAATTGGCTAAATCCAGAAAAACCATAGCACTTACGTACGACGTTAAGGCGGATTATGTCCTAAGGCGGGGAGATCCCCCTGATGCCAATGCCGAATTTGACCACCCGGACACAATCGGCGTTATCGCAGATGCTATTCGCAGCGGCGGCTACGACGTAAAGTGCATAGGCAATGTTTATAATTTGCTCAAGTCTTTAAAGAACTGCGCCGCCCGCCTGCCGGCGGAGCGCGGCAAGGCATGGCGCGGTTACGATATAGTATTTAATATCGCCGAAGGCAAATTTGGCAGAAACAGAGAATCGCAGGTGCCTATTATCCTGGAGATGATGGGTATTCCTTTTGTCGGTTCCGACGGCCTTACGCTTGGCCTTACGCTTGATAAGGTAATGGCAAAAAAACTGCTTATAAGCGAAGGTATTAGGACGCCTAAATTTATGCAATTGGACGAAGTGGCAAAACTTAACGGCGTTGCGCTGGATTATCCCCTGATCGTGAAACCGCGCTACGAAGGCTCCTCAAAGGGGCTTAGCGACAGCTCGGTAGTTACCTCACGCAACAGGTTAAAGAAGCAGGCGCAGTGGGTAATCAAAAACTACAAGCAACCCGCACTCATAGAAGAATTTATACAGGGAAGTGAATTTACCGTTGCCGTTTTAGGGAACAAAACTCCCCGCGCCCTGCCGGTAGTCCAGATAAAAATAGACGGCAAAACTAACCTCAACAATTTGTTTTATACGTTCTCGCGCATATACTCAAATACTCTTGATTATGTATGTCCCGCGCCCATCTCAAAGAAGCTGGAAGAAAAATTAAAGGCCCTGGCAATAAAGACATACAGGGCATTTGAATGCTGGGATTTCGGGAGGGTTGACATAAGAGTGGATAAAAAGGGCAATCCGTATGTGCTGGAGATAAATCCGCTGCCGTCATTATCTACCGAAGACGTATTCGGCGTAATAGCAAATATGCAGAAAATAACCTACGAAGAAATGATTCTTAAAATTTTAAGGGAAGGATTAAAGAGACACGGGATACTATGAACCCCGCCCTTCCTTAAGTTAGGAAGGAACGCGGGGTTGGAAGGAAGAGCGGGGTGAAAGTCGCATTAACTTATAATTTGAAGAAACTTCACAAAGACCCGGAATTGCCGCTGGATTTTTATTCCGAGTTTGATTCCGAAAAAACGGTTAATTCCATAAAAGATGCGCTCTTAAAAGGCGGCAACGAGGTAATTTTAGTAGAGGCAGACGGCAATTTGGTAGACAATCTTATCAGGCAGAAGGAAAACATAGATATCGTTTTTAATATAGCCGAGGGCCAAAGTGGGCCAAGCAGGGAATCAAGGGTGCCTGCGATACTTGATTATTTCGGCATACCGTATACCGGCTCAGGGGTTTTAGCGCTCGCTGTCGCTCTGGATAAAGCACTGACAAAAAAAGTATTTATGGGTGAGGGCATTCCTACTCCTCGTTTTCAACTCTTCAAAACGCCCATTGACACGTTCAACAGGTCCCTTAAATTCCCCTTAATTGTCAAGCCAAACTGCGAGGGCTCGGCAAAGGGGATTACCAGATTAAGCGTTGTACAGGATGAATCGCAACTGCGCGAGCAGGTTGACTTAACGCTTGAACTTTACAACCAGGATGCGCTAGTCGAGGAGTTTATCGAAGGCAAAGAGATTACGGTTGGCGTATTGGGAAACGGAGAATTATTGGTTATGCCGATTTTGGAAATAGATTTTTCAAACTGCGAGGAATCCGGTGAATATTTTTATTCATGGAGGATGAAAGAATATCAGGGAGATGCCGCAGCGCACCTTGTGCCGGCATTTTATTGCCCGGCGAGATTGGATGAGAAAACAACCCAGCGCGTCAAGAATACCGCCAAAAGAGCGCATTTGGCCTTGGGATGTAATGATTTTTCAAGGACAGACATAAGGCTCTCGAGCGATGGCACACCATATATTCTTGAAGTTAATCCGTTACCCGGCCTTGATCCCGAAGAGAGTAATTTTACTTATATTGCAAAATCACACGGCATAGATTATGTTACGCTTATAAATAGGATTTTACAGAATGCCATAGACAGAAAGGGGGTAGTAAGTTGGCGCAAGAAGGATGGCGGCATATTGAGCTGTGGAAAGACGTCCCAGAGGAACAATGGCAAGACTGGCGATGGCAGCTAAAGAATAGAATTACGAAATTTGACGAGCTCAAAACAATCATAAATGCTACGCCCGAAGAAGAGGAAGGGACAAGGCGTGTTTCCGGCCGTCTAATAATGGCGATAACGCCGTATTGGGCAACGCTAATGGACCGTAACGACCCCAAGTGCCCCATAAGAAGGCAGGCTGTCCCGCTCTCAAAAGAGTTCAGCATAATGCATTCCGACATGGTTGATCCGCTTTCCGAAGACAGGGATTCCCCCGTGCCTGGATTGGTACATAGGTATCCTGACAGGGTACTGCTTTTGGCGACCGAGCGCTGCGCTACTTACTGCCGGCATTGCACGCGGCGGCGTCTCGTAGGAGCCGAAGACAAGCTTGCGACAAATGGAGACTTGGGCCGCGCCTTTGATTATATCCGCTCTAACAGGAAAATCCGCGACGTGCTTATTTCAGGCGGCGATCCGCTCACCTTAAGCGACGATAAGCTTGAGGATATAATTAAAACTATCCGGTCGATACCGCATGTGGAATTTTTGAGAATAGGTACACGCGCGCCGGTGACATTACCTATGAGGGTAACCGAATCACTTGTTTCTATGATGAAAAAATACGCTCCTGTTTGGATAAGCATTCACTTTAATCATCCCAGGGAAATCACCCCGTCTGTTAAGCACGCATGTGACATGTTTACCGACAGCGGTTTTCTGCTCGGCAGCCAAAGCGTGCTGTTGAGAGGCGTAAATGACAGGCCGTATGTGATGAAAAAGCTCATGATAGAATTGCTAAAAATCCGTGTCAGACCCTACTATATTTACCAGTGTGACCCGGCTCGCGGCATAAACCATTTCCGCACGCCTGTAGCCGTCGGCATAAACATAATGGAGAAGCTCAGGGGGCATATCTCCGGGTATGCCGTGCCGACGTATGTTGTTGATGCCCCGGGCGGCGGCGGCAAAATTCCGGTTGCCCCTAACTACGTTATTTCCCAGGCAAAGGGGGTTTTTACTTTGCGTAACTATAAAGGGGAAATCTATACCTACAAAGAGCCGGGTGAGGAAGAAAAGATAACTATCCTGCCGCTTACCGCGCCAAACAAGGCGGCTAAAGTAAAAACAGCTGTATCCAAATCCGCAAAGGTCGCCTGAGCATTGCAAGGAATGAACCCCGCCCTTTTTAATATTAAGAGGGACGGGGAGGAAGGAAGGGCGGGGTGAAGATCGGTATAATCGGCCTGCCTTTAAGCGGGAAATCAACGGTGTTTAATGTCCTCGCAGGCGCAAACGTTGAAACAAAATCTCACGCCGGGGGCAAAGCAGCCTTTCATATAGGCACTATAAAAGTTCCCGATGAGCGCCTTGAAAAATTAGCTCCCCTGTATAATCCCAAAAAAATTACCCCAATAGAAATAACATTTGTAGATTCAGCGGCGCCTGTTGCAGCCAAGGAAGGCCACAAAAAAATTCTGGACATAAGCCATGTAAAGGAGGCGGACGCGCTTGCCCATGTGGTAAGATTTTTTGAGGATGAGTCTATCCCGCATCCGGAAGGCTCTGTCAACGCGGACAGAGACGTGGCGCTGGTTGAACTAGAGTTAATCATGTCGGATTTAGAAGCGGTTAATCACCGCCTTGATAAAATTGAAAAAGAGATGAAAGCCGGCCAGAAAGAAAACCAGAAAGAATACGAGCTTTTGCTGCGCTCTAAAAAAACGCTTGAATACGAAACACCCCTGCGCGATTTTGAGTTTACAACAAAAGAAGACGAGAAATTAGTGCGGGGGTTTCAATTTCTCTCACAAAAACCCATGATGATACTGGCGAACGTATCCGAGGATAAGCTCACCCGGCCGCTAGCGCCGGAATTCCAGAAACTTGCCCAGACCAAGAAACTTAGCGTTGTTTCATTCTGCGCAAAAGTGGAGATGGAAATAGACCAGATGCAGCCGCAGGACCGCGCCGAGTTTTTTAAAATGGAAGGCATACAGGAACCTGCGCGCGAACGTTTTGTAACAGAGGCGTTTAAGATGCTTGATACGATAAGCTTTTTCACCGGAAATGAAAACGAACTCAAGCAATGGGCCCTTAAAAAAGGAACAACCGCACTTGGCGCCGCAGGTAAGGTTCATTCCGATATAGAACGCGGCTTTATAAGGGCAGAAGTTATAAACGCAGCCGATTTAGTTGTCTGCGGCTCGTTAAAAGCCGCAAAGGAAAAAGGTCTTTTACGTTTGGAAGGAAAGGATTATAATGTTAATGATGGTGATGTTATAAATTTCAGGTTTAACGTATGAGTTTAAAATTAAAAATAAAAAACCAAAGACCAAATATATATTGAAAAATGCAAAAAATAAAAGATGAGAATATCCGGTAAAGATTATATGAAAAATTATTGTGTTTTTGGTATATGTTTTTGGTTTTTAATATTTTGTTTTTTATTTTGTAACGGGTGTGCGCCGCCGCCGAATACCCAGCAGAATTTAAGAGATGAGGTGTTGAAAGTTGATCCCGGCTTTGCCGCGGTTCTTGCAAAAAAAGATCAGATAGACAGGGAAATAGCAAAAGCAAATAGCGATTTTAAAGAGGGGCAAGCCGCGCTTGAGTTAAAAATTGCAACTATCCGCTCCGAAATAATAAGCAAAAAGCAAGAACTGAACAAGAATATAGTGAGCATGAAAAAACAGCTCGACCCCCAGCGTGAAGAGATAAGGTCCGAGTTAAAATCGCTTGTAGCCAAGGCAATCAGCAAGGAAGACTCTTTAAGGCGCTTAACTGCGATGGAGCAGGATGCGAAAAAGCTTCTTGAGAAAAGGGCGGTTTCCTCCGGTGATAGAACGAAATGGGAAAACATGCTCCCTAATTTTGTGGCTGAGGCCAAGAGATTGCTGGATGAAATAAAAACCTTAAGGGCGAAAATAAACCTCCGCAAAATCCAACTACAGCTCCTTCGCCAGTAGCCCTTTCATTAAGGGTAAATGATAAAAACAAAAACTGCTAATCCGGTATCGCTCGGCGGAATATTGCTTTTGATCGTATGTTTTATCCTGCCGTTCCACAGGTTCGGCTGCAATACAGGCCAGGAATCGATTTTAGATACCATGCAATATGCCTTTGCGGACGGCAGGCTGGATAACACGCATATTTTAATGGCGGCGGCGCCGAATGTGTTTGCCGTATATCTGTTGATTATACTGCTGTTGCTTATTCTTACGCAGGGCAGGAAGTTCGATAAGATTATAGATAGTTTAAATATACTAGCTGCAATGCTTTTATTTTATGCGCTGATGTGGTTTTATTCAAGCAACCAGCTTTTTCAGCTGAAGGCATGGCCCCTGATACCCGTAATTATTTATCTCGGGATTATTTTTGAGGTAGTCACCGTATATATTTACCGGAGCGCTAAGGCGACAACTGCGATAGGGCGTTTTTATTTGTTGCAGTTATACGGCGCGTTAGGCTCGCTTATTTTCTACCTGTCCCTCCCGTACTTTTTTTCCTCGGCGGATGAATTTCCCGGAGTTTCTCAGGTATTTGGAGTCCTAAAGAATTCCTTCTGTTATGGCTATTTGTTGTCGGTTTTGGCAACATTGCTAATTATGCTCGGCGCGTTAAGAGACTGGCGTAACTCATGGCGGATTTCAAAGACCTAGAATTTTATCTCTCCAAAAAAGTCGGCAAGACAACAATGGATTAAGGCATGCTTTAAGAGCCGCAGGGATATACTTGTACATTGCTTGAGGATATGGGTATAATAAATGTGCGCGTAGTGCCAAACGCGAAGAAAAACGAGGTTAAAAAGGAAAACAATTTATACAAAATCTACCTTAGCGCGCCAGCCAGAGAGGGTAAGGCGAATAAGCTGCTTGTGGAGATTTTAGCGGATGAATTTTCGGTAAGGAAATCGCAGGTCAGGATTATAAGGGGAGAAAAATCAAGGGATAAAATTGTGGAAATAACGCAATAGAAAGGAGCAGCATGGTAAGCTTTGACGAATTTAAAAAACTGGAGCTTAAAGTAGGCGAGATTAAGGAAGTAAAAGACCATCCAAATGCGGATAAACTTTATCTAATAAGCGTTGACCTTGGCAGCGAGGTGCGCGAGGTTGTGGCGGGGATAAAGCCGTATTACAAACCGGAGGAGCTGGTTGGCAAGAATGTGGTTGTTGTAGCCAATATGGAACCCGCGAATATAAGAGGCGCGGAGAGCAAGGGCATGATTCTTGCGGCGCAGGATGAATCAGGTATTTGTGTATTAACAACCGAAAAAAAAGTCAAACCCGGCAGCTCAGTGCGCTAGTAACAGGAGGGAGATATGGATTACGAGAAATTTGCTGATGAGAAAATTAAGGAAATAAAAAATGAAGTCGGCGGCGCTACCGCTATAAATGCGCTCTCGGGCGGAGTTGACAGCTCTGTGGTGACAGTCCTGGGCCATAAGGCGCTCGGCGATAAATTAAAGACTTATTTCATAGAAAACGGCCTTATGAGAGAAGGGGAATCTCTGAAGGTTATTGATACATTTAAGAAGATGGGCATAAAAGTTGAACTGCTTGATGCGCGCAAGGAATTTTTAGGTGCCCTTAAAGGGTTGACTGACCCTGAAGAAAAACGCCAGTCCATTACCGATACGTTTTATGCAAAAGTATTCAGTAATCTCGTGCGTTCATCAGGGGCGAAGTTTTTATTCCACGGTACAATTCTCACCGATATAGAAGAAACGGTGGCCGGGATAAAGCGGCAGCATAATATCCTGGTCCAGATGGGGATAGATACGAATAAGGAATACGGCTACGGCGTTATAGAGCCGCTGAAAGAACTGCGCAAAGACGGAGTAAGGGAATTGGCAAAAACACTGGGTATGCCGGAATATGTTTACAAAAGAATACCCTTCCCCGGGCCTGCGCTCGCGGCGAGGATAGTCGGTGAAGTGACACAGGAGAAACTCGATACCGTGCGCGAGGCAACAACTATAGTCGAAGAGGAGCTGCAGGATACAGGCGCCTTCCAGTATTTCGCGGTGCTGCTTAACGACCGTGCTACGGGCATCCGCGAAGGCAAGCGGGAATTTGGCCAGATAATAATTATCCGTTGTATAGAAAGTAAGGATGCAAGGGTTGCCGCGCCTACTAAGTTGCCATGGGAGAAATTAGAGAAAATCACCGAGCGCATCCTGAAGGTACCCGGCGTTAACCGCGTATGCTATGATTTAACTCCTAAGCCGCCGGCAACAGTGGAGTATATATAATGGTTAGACTAATCGGATTAATCTCGGCGGTAATTTTGCCGCTGTGGAATATACCGCTTATTTATAGGATACTGGTGAGGAAGTCCTCCAAAGATATAAGTATTTTTTGGGCCCTGGGAGTTTGGCTGTGCATTATAGGCATGATGCCGGCCGCGTTTTATTCCGAGGATTTTATCTGGAGAGTGTTCAATATAGGGAATCTCGTATTGTTTACGGGAGTTGTTATTGTAGTGCTTAGGTACCGCAGGCAATAAATGGAAAAATTGTATTTTCAGTGGCACATAACCAATACCTGTAATTTACGCTGCAGGCACTGCTATCAGGATGATTTTACGCCCCATGGCGAGCTTGATTGGGACGGCCTTAAAAAAATCTGCAGCCGGATATCCGCGGCCTGCGCCAAGAACGGCGGCGCCTCAATAGACGTAACAGGCGGCGAGCCTTTCCTGAAGAAAGAATTCTTTAAATTATTAGAGCACCTGGATACTAATAAAGAAATTTCTCAGCTGGGCATAATAACAAACGCCACAAAAATAGATGAAGGCCTGGCGGAATCGCTGGGTAAATTCAAGAAACTTCAAAGAATAAAGATATCTCTGGACGGAGCTAAACCCAAAACAAACGATTACGTTAGGGGAGAAGGGGCGTTTGAGAGGATACAAAACGGCATTGAGATTTTAAAGAAGAAAACGCGCCTGCCGCTCATACTCATGTTTACCGCAATGAAACACAATGTAGGGGATATGGCGGGGATTCTAAAGCTGGCAAAGGATATGGGCGCCCAGGGGGTGATTGTGGAGAGATTTTTTCCAACAGGGCTCGGTACTTCAATAAAAGAGGAATTATTGGATAAAAAGTCCTGGCGGGAGCTAATAAATACACTTCTGGAGTTAAGCGGCGCGCGCTACGACGACGAAGAAATACTCCCCCTGAGGGCTTTTTGGGTAAAATTCGGTGCCGGTAAACTGGAAATCTCCGGGGCAGCTTGCAATGTGGGCAGGGACGCTTTTGCGATTATGCCAAACGGCGATGTTTATCCCTGCAGGCGGTTTAACTTAAAAATAGGCAACCTTACCAGCCAGCCACTCGCTGAAATTATAGATTCTTCGCTTGTCCTGAAGGATTTAGAAGCGAAACGCAGGAAAGGAAAGTGCGGCGAATGCAACATAGAGCGCTGCCGCGGCTGTGCTGCCCTGACGTATTTACTCAAGGGGGATTATCTTGCAGAGGATACCCAGTGCTGGTATAATACTCCACGTATTTAAACCCCCGATGACAAAAACAATGAGAAAGTTAGCATTACCCGTTTTAGCTATTCTATTGGCGCTATGGGCGAGCCCTTTACAGGCTTACTGGATATGGACCCCCCTTACGAGAAAGTGGATAAACCCCAAATACGCCGTCAAGGATACCCCTAAAGAACAGCTTGAAACGGCAATGACTTTTTACAACGCCAAGGATTTCGAACACGCGATAAATGAATTTAAAAAACTCGTTCACTTCTATCCCAGGTCGCAGGAAGCGCCTGAATCGCTGTATTTTTTGGGCCTGAGTTACGAAGCTACCGGGTATTACTACGAGGCATACCAGGCATATCAGAAGGCGCTTGAGGAATATCCCCATACGGAAAGATTTGACAACATGATAGAACGCGAATACCGTCTCGGCGAAGCTTTTCTGGGAGGGGCGAAGGTAAAACTGTGGAAGTTTCCGCTCTACCCCTCCTATGAGTATTCCGCCGAAATATTCCAAAAAGTTGTAGAGAACGCGCCGTTCGGAAAATGGGCTGCCCAGGCGCAATACATGGCAGGCGAGGCATACAAGAAGGCAGGAATGTATAACGAAGCATCGCTGGCATTTATGAAGGTATTGAATAATTATCCGCAAAGCGATGCGATAGAGAAGGCAAAATTTCAGGTTGCATATTGTGCTTTAAAGGCATCCCCTGCGCCGGGTTACGACGACCAAACAACAGAGAAAGCCATAGAAGAATATCGCTCTTTTATCAAAGAACATTCTGAGAGCGAATTTATACCCGAGGCGAAAGATGCGCTAAGTATATTACTTGAAAAGAAAGCGGAAAACGACTACCTGATTGCGGAATTTTACGAAAGACAGGGTAAGCTTGAAGCCGCAGAAGTTTATTATCGTGATATTTTACTAAACTATCCGGACACTACCTGGGCTGGCAAGGCAAAAGAAAAGCTTGACCAGATAAGAGCGGCACTTGGGGAATAGAACTGGTGAATGGTATAAAACCCCACGCAATATATCTACTTGCCGGCGAAGAGGCCTACCTTAAAGAAAGGTTCCTGGGCCTTATTAAATCCTCCATATTCGGCAAACAAGAGAATAATATTGATTCGGATTCTTTTAAGGCAACCGAGAGCCGCGCCGGTGAAATAATAGATTGCGCCAGGACCCTTGCATTTTCATCCGGCAAGCGGTTAGTTATTATAAAAGATCCGGAGAAATTTTCGCCGCAGGACAAAGAACTTCTAATAGAATTCTTTAAAACCCCCCCGCAGGATACATGCATTGTTATGGATACGGATGACGGCCGTCTTTTGGAAGGCTTTTTCAGGTCTTTGCCGAAAAATGTCCAGATAAAGAAATTCGCCAAGTTAAAACACTTTGAGCTCAAGGACTGGCTGGAGAACGAGATTAAAAGCCGTAAATTAAAAATTGACGCACAGGGAATTAATGCGATCGAAGAATTACAGGGCGCCGATTTGGGAGCCATGTCGAATACGCTCGATATTCTCAAACTTTACGCCGAAGCGAAGAAAAAAGCGCTTACAAGGGACGATATCGAAAGACTCTGCGGAGCGATTAGCGCCAAGACAGGATTCGAATTAGTTAACGCTATTGATAATAAAGACGCAGATTCCGCGCTTAAGATACTTGAGAACCTTTCAAAGCAGGGAAAAAGGTATCAGGAGATAATGGGGATTTTAATATGGTATTTCGGGCGTATGCTTAAGGCGCGCCGGCTCTTGAAAGAGGGCGTGTCAAAACAGGAAATATCTTCCAAGGTTAAAGTTCCGCATTATCTTTTGGAGGAGTTTCTTAAAGAAGTCCGTGCCGTGAGTGAAGACGCGCTTTTGAAATATTCGGACGAATTGCTGGAAACAGAAGCCGCCGTAAAGACGGGGAAGATACAGGAAAACTTGGCCCTTGAACTTTGCGTGATGAAATTAGCCGGAGCCGGTTTTTGACAGGCGCTTCATAATGCGCGATATTTTACGTGAAGCGGTTCTTTTGTGCATTATACCCTTTGATGCCGCCTTTGATAGCTTTTTAATAAGAACTTGCGCTTCGGCGCGCGCCTTATCTATTTCTTTCTTGGACAGAAGATCTAACAGATTTTTTATAAGCGTCCTTAATTCCGAAGTTATCAGCAAGTTGCGTACGTGACGCTTCTTATCTGCGCGCACTCTTTTGTAAGCCTGCTTTTTTATTGGCATATTCTTCTCCTGGGGCTCGTTTAGTTTAGTATAGAAAAATAGCATCCTTTTGGTAATGTGTCAAGTAAAATTAAATATTAAAGATAAAAAATTAAAAACACAAATTAAAAATGTAAAAACTTATCGTATATTAGAATAGGAATTTCTACTTTTGATTTTTATATCCATTTTTGGTCTTTTGTTTTTAATTTTTGGTTTTTAAAATGACGCATAGATCAATAGCAAAGTCTGCGAGTGTAATAGGCGTCGCCACCCTGGGAAGCCGCATTTTGGGGTTTTTGCGCGATGTGGTCATAGCGAAGTTTTTCGGTACGGCGCTATTCGCGCAGGCGTTTGTCGTTGCGTTCCGTATCCCGAATCTGCTGCGGGATGTGGTAGGGGAGGGCGCTACAAATGCCGCATTTGTCCCCGTATTGTCCGAATACAGGGCGAAGAAAACGCCGAAGGAATACTGGGAACTTGCCGCGGTTTTGTTTAAGTTGCTGTCGCTGGCACTCCTGGCGCTGACCTTATTGGGAGTTATTTTTGCCCCGTTAATAGTGCGGTTGATAGCCCCGGGTTTTATCGCGGATGCACTAAAGCTGTCCCTGACAATAAAACTTACCCGCATAATGTTCCCGTATATTTTCCTGATAGGCCTGAGCGCATACGCAATGGGCGTTTTGAATTCCCTTAAACATTTTGCGGTGCCTGCGTGGGGGCCGAGTTTATTAAACATCGCAATGATACTTAGCGCCATTTATCTCGGTCCGCGCTTAGGCGAGCCGGTTATGGCGCTGGCAATAGGCGTTTTGCTTGGCGGGATTTTACAGCTGGGCTCGAATCTCCCTGTACTTATCGCAAAAGGGTTTAGGTTTAGGTTTAAAGAAAAGCCCGACTTGGGGCATGCTGGGGCAAAAAAAGTCCTGAAATTACTCCTGCCGCGGGCATTAGGAACATGCGTATATCAGGCTTCAACTTTTGTGGATATAATAATGGCTTCGCTTTCCGGCATAGTCGGCGACGGCGGCGTTGCGGCGCTTTATTACTCTAATAGAATAATACAGTTTCCCATGGCAATATTCGGCGTATCGCTGGCACAGGCGGCATTGCCGACAATGTCTGAGCACGCTTCGCTGAACGATTTTGGTAAATTGCGCCAGACCCTGTCGTTTTCTTTGAGGGGGATTTTATTGATAATGATACCCTCAAGTGTAGGGCTTTTAATTTTGGGCAGGCCCATAATAAGGATGCTTTTTGAGCGGGGCCAGTTCGACGTTTATTCAACAAACATAACAGCGTCAGCGCTTTTCTTCTACGCCTTCGGGCTTTTTGCCTATGCAGGAGTCAAGGTCTTAGTGGGTGCTTTTTATTCGATGCAGGACACGCTTACGCCGGTTAAAACGGCTTCGGTGGCGCTTTGCGCGAACGTTATCTTGAATTTAGCACTTATGTTTCCCCTTAAAATAGGAGGGATAGCGCTTGCCACTTCGATTGCCGCGTCGCTTAATTTCCTCATGCTTTGGGTGATATTAAGGAAAAAAATAGGCACAATAGGCGGCAGAAGAATTATCACCTCGCTGGTTAAAATGCTAAGTGCTTCTTTTTGCATGGGTATAATTTGTTTTTCATTCTCAAGGGGGCTTTTTGAGACAATGGCGGATATGCACATAACGCTAAGGCTTTTTGCGCTATGCCTCGTATTATCGGCAAGCATTGCGGCGTATGTCGGCGCGTGTTTTTTGTTTAAAGTAGAGGAGATGAAGGAAGCCATTAAGTGGGTATTGAAGAAAAGCTAAAGGCGCTGCCGGACGCCCCCGGTGTCTATCTTATGAAGGATAAACAGGGGCATACCCTTTATATAGGCAAGGCCCAGTCTTTAAGGAAGCGCCTGCGCAGTTATTTTCAACGTACCGGTATGCTTAGTCCGCGTACGCAAGCGATGGTTTCAAAAATAACCGGCTTCGATTTTATACAAACATCAAGCGAGGCAGAGGCGCTGATATACGAGGCTCACCTTGTAAAAGTTCACAGGCCGAAGTATAACGTGGATTTGAAAGATGATAAGGCCTACCCCTTCCTAAAGCTTACAAGCGACGAAGACTTTCCCAGGCTTGTTTTGATAAGGCGCAGGAAATCCGACGGCGCAATGTATTTCGGGCCGTATACCTCGGTTAAATTGCTGCGCCAGGCGCTTGGAATAATGCGCAAGGCCTTCCCCCTTAGGACATGCAAGAGATTACCTAAGAATGTATGCCTGATGTTTCATCTGGGCCAGTGCCTCGGGCCGTGCGAGAAAAAGGCTGATGAGAAAGAATACCGCGAGGTTATAAAGGACCTGTTATTATTTTTAGAAGGAAAACGCGACGAACTCCTCGCTCAGCTCTCGGATAAAATGACAAAGGCAAGCGAGGATAAAAACTATGAGGAAGCGGGTAAAATCCGGGATAGAATAAATGCGCTTAGCAGTGTAATTACCAGGCGCAAGCGGATAAAGGTATCCGAGCAGATAGCGCAACTAGAAGAGGCCCTTGGATTGGCGCATGCGCCGATGAGGATAGATGCGTTTGACATATCGAACGTCTTCGGAAACTGGGCCGTTGGCTCTATGGTGCAGTTTACCGACGGCGCGCCTAACAAGGCAAATTACCGGCGTTTTAAAATAGAATCTGTCGACGGTATCGATGATTACAAAATGACAAAAGAAATAATCCGGCGGCGCTACTTAAGATGCCTGGATGAAAAAATTCCGCTCCCCGATTTAATAATTATAGACGGCGGCAGGGGGC
>JBDRLY010000019.1:0-3841 GCA_043812735.1 Candidatus Omnitrophota bacterium
GGAATACTGGCAAAGGAAGGGAAAAAAATATCTTCGTTGCCGGCGCATGACGAAAACGAAATAGAGGGAATAAATACCAGATGTGACCTCGCTAAGGTAAATGCTGTTTTGAATACGCGCAAACTAAACGAACTTATGAGCCGGGGCGTAACAATAATGGATAGCGCCACGGTTTTTATAAACCCGGGCGCAAAGATAGGTAAAGACACGCTAATATATCCTTTTACATTTATAGAAAGAGACGTGGTTATCGGCAGGAATTGCTTCATAGGGCCGTTTTGCCGCTTAAGGCCCGGTACGGTTATAGAAAATAATGTAGCAGTGGGGAATTTTGCGGAATTAAACCGCGCGCATGTAAAAAACTACGCGTGTATTAAACACCAGAGTTATTTAGGCGATACGACCGTGGGCGAAAAGACCAATATCGGCGCCGGGACTATTGTTGCAAACTGGGACGGGAAGAAAAAACATAGAACCCTTATCGGGGATAATGTACTGGTAGGTTCGGGAAGTATTTTTGTGGCGCCGGTGAAAGTGGGCAGGAAGGCTGTAACAGGCGCCGGGACGGTTATAACCAAGAAAAATAATATTCCGGCAGGCGCGACCGTTGTAGGAGTGCCTGCGCATATTTTGCGGAGGAAAAATGAGAAATAGCGATCTGCTGTTATTTTCCGGTAATGCGAATGTGGGTTTGTCGAATGAAATATCCGCGTATCTTAAGAGCCCTTTGGGTAAAGCGTCAGTGGAAAGGTTTCCTGAAGGAGAAGTGCGGGTAAGAATAAACGCAGATGTAAGAGGCCAGGACGTATTTGTCGTCCAGCCGACATGCCCGCCTACCAATGATAATCTAATGGAATTATTAATCATAACAGACGCCCTAAGGCGCGCCTCTGCGAGGCGTATAACGGCGGTTGTCCCTTATTTCGCATACGCCCGGCAGGACCGCAAAGACCAGCCCCGCGTGCCGATAAGCGCGAAATTGGTGGCAAACCTGATTGCCGTTGCCGGCGCAGACAGAGTGCTGACGATGGATTTGCACGCAGGCCAGATACAGGGATTTTTTGATATACCCCTTGATCATCTTTTGGCGGTTAACGTGTTCGCGGATTATTTCGCCAAGAAGAAACTTTCGGATCTTGTAGTTGTCTCACCCGATGTGGGCGGGATAAAAATGGCGCGGGCGTATGCAAAACGCTTCGGTGCGGATTTAGCGATAGTAGATAAGCGCAGAATTAACGAAAGTAAGGCGGAGGTAATGAATATTCTGGGTAGTGTCGCTAAAAAGAATGCAGTAATAGTAGATGATTTAATCGCGACCGGCAGCTCTATCGTAGAAGCGGCGGCGGCGCTAAAAGAGGCCGGCGCAAAAGATATCTATGTTGCCGTAACGCACCCCGTTTTATGCGGGCCGGCTATCGAGAGATTAAAGGCATCGCCTATTAAAGAGCTGGTTGTTACGAATACAATTCCGCTTGACGAAACGAAAAAGATAAATACAATAAAGGTTCTTTCGGTGGCCGAGCTTCTGGGTGAAGCGATAAGCCGTATTCATAACGAGGAATCGGTCAGTTCATTGTTTGATTAAGCCTGCCTGAGCGGCAGACAGGAGAATGAAATGGAACAGGTTAAACTTGAAGCACAATTGAGGGAAATGCACGGAAAAGGCGATGTAAAAAAAATACGCGTAGAAGGCTTGTGCCCGTGCGTTTTATACAAAGGCGGCAAGGACAGCGTATCGCTGGCAGTAGCCTATAAAAAATTAACCGATGCGCTCAAGACATCCGCCGGCGAAAATGTTATTGTGAGCTTAAACATAAAAGGCGACGCTGTTTCGGGCAAGCAGGAAAAAAAATCTCCCGCCGAAAGAACCGCCATTATTAAGGAAATACAGCGCGATCCGATAAAAGGCAATATCCTTCATGTCGATTTTCACGAAATTTCACTCACAGAAGTTATTCAGGTTATGGTTTCAATAACCACAAAGGGAGAATCACCGGGTATTAAAGAAGGCGGCATTTTACAATATATGCTGCGCGAGGTTGAAGTGGAGTGTTTGCCTACGAAAATTCCCAAGGATATAGAAATCGACATTTCCCAAATGAATATAGGCGATACGAAATTAGTCAAGGATTTACACCTCTCCGAGGGAGTCAAAATCTTAAACGATGCGGAAATTATAGTAATAGGCATCGAGCCGCCTATGAAGGAAGAGGTGATAACACCTGCGGCACCCGAAGAAGCGCCCGCAGAGCCCGAAGTCATAAGGGAAAAGAAACTTACGCCTGATGAAGCGGCCGCTGCTGCAGCCGAAGAGGAAAAAGGCAAAGAAAAAGGCAAAGAAAAAGAAAAAGAGAAGAAGTAATTTTTATGAAGCTGATAGTGGGTTTGGGCAACCCGGGCTTAAAGTACAAAAATACAAGGCACAATGTCGGATACAGGGTTGCGGAGAAATTAGCCCTCGAACTGAATGCAAAGTTAAACCAGAAGAAATTTCATTCGCTCTTTGGGGAAAAGGTACTTAGCGGCAGGAAGCTCTTAATAGCAAAACCGCTTACTTATATGAACCTTTCGGGCGAGGCGGTATCGGCGCTGCTTAACGCAAAAAAAATAGCGCCGGCTGAAATGCTTATACTTTGTGATGATACAAACCTGCCGCTGGGTGAGTTAAGGATAAGAAACAAAGGCTCAAGCGGCGGCCATAACGGCCTTAAGTCAGTTATAGATAAATTAGAGACACTCGATTTCGCGCGTTTAAGACTTGGTATAGGCCCTAAGCCGGCAAATAAGATACTGACGGATTTTGTACTTGAGAAATTTAATAAAAACGAAGAAAGGGCAATACAAAAAGCAGTCATTGAAGCTACGGGGGTAGCTAGGGCGTGGTTGCTCGGTGACAATATACAAGATAAAAAGGAGTAAGCATGAGAAATTACGAAGGGATATTTATACTTAACCCGCAGCTAACCGAGGATGAGCAGAAGAAAAGAACACAGACAATTCAGGAAACCATCAAAAAGCTTGATGGCCAGGTTGACAGCGTGGAACCATGGGGCAAGCGCAAGCTCGCTTACAGGATAAACAGGAACAATGAAGGCGCATATTACCTTATGCGTTTTCAGATTTCGCCTGAATCGATAACCAAGCTGTACAAGGCCTACAAGCTCGACGATTCTATTTTGCGGGTAATGATTGTAAATTCGGGAGGTTAATGTGGCAAATGTTAATTGCGTTTTTTTGATGGGTAACTTAACACGCGACCCGGAACTACGCTATCTGCCCAGCGGCCAGCCGGTTGCTACGTTTACAATTGCGGTTAACAGGGTGTATATGTCGCAGGCAGGCGAGAAAAAAGAGGAAGTATCGTTTGTGCGGGTTGTTGTGTGGGGCAAGCGCGCCGAGACATGCAATCAGTATCTTTCAAAAGGCAGCCCGGTTTTTGTTGAGGGAAGGCTGCGCAGCCGTTCCTGGGAAGCGCAGGACGGCACTAAGCGCTCGGCTATAGAAGTTATCGCGCGCAACGTGCAATTTCTCGGCAAGATGAAGGGACAGCAAGCCGCCGTTACGGCACCTGAGGAAACACAAGCTCAAAGCGAGGCGGAACGAGAGCCGGATGATATAGTGGATACACAAGGAAAAGAAGAGGTACCATTTTAAATGAGTCCAGCAACGTCGGGACGAATTTACCCCGATAACTGCGAGAAAATACAGAATGGATTTTCGAAGAGTTTTGTTATTGGGGTTTAACTAGAGTATCCCTTCTTGCAAGATGTATCAAAATTCTTTACAATAATTTTGATACGCTCAAAGGGATCAATTCGCACAAATAACTTATGTCGGAGCA
>JBDRLY010000020.1:0-5744 GCA_043812735.1 Candidatus Omnitrophota bacterium
TCTTCCCCGTCAAAGACAACTTCTCCGTCTATGATTTTAGAATTCTGGGGAAGCAGTTTTGTAAGCGAGAGCGCTGTTACGCTTTTCCCGCAACCGGACTCTCCTACAAGCGCCAGGATCTCCTGCCTGCCTATCGAAAACTCAACACCGTCAACGGCTTTTACCGTCCGGCCCATGCTATAAAAATATGTTTTTAAATTCTTAACTTCCAACAACATTATTATCCACCCGTAAAGTAATACTGTCGTGAGGGCAATTGAGCGACGGCTAATCGCACCGCAGCGAGTATTCTTACCCAGAAGGGATAGTCCTTCCTGTTCCTTATAAGGAAGGGACTTATGAGAACGAGGTTTTGGCGAAGGGGAAACGGAAACTGACCTTGTGGCATGCGCTGTAGGCGAATTTCCGAGGGGCATCCCCCGACAAAACCGAAGTTCGAATACGAGCGAGGAGCGCAAAGCCGGAGCCAATGCCCAAAACGACTCTTTACCATTTCTTCCGCCTTGGATTTAAAAGTTCCCGGAAGCCCTCACCCAATAAATTATAACCCAATACCGTAATCAGAATTGCCAGGCCGGGAAACAATACCAGCCACCACGCCACATCCATCGCCGCTTTTCCGTCCATAAGCATATTGCCCCAGCTGGGTACCGGCGGTTGAACGCCTAAACCCAGAAAACTCAAAGACGACTCAACCAAAATCGCCCCGCCAACTCCAAGTGTTGCGCTTACCAATACGGGGGCTAAGGCATTGGGAATAAGGTGTTTTGTTATTATCCTGAAATCCGAAGCGCCGGTAGCCCTTGCCGCTTCTATAAACTCGCGTTCTTTTAGCGTCAGGATTTCCGCGCGTATCAAGCGCGCAACCCCCATCCAGCTTGTTATGCCTATTATTACCATAACATTTATTATCGACGGCTCCAGAATCGCTATAACAGCCAATATCAGGAAAAATGACGGAAAACACAGCATTATATCGACAAAACGCATAGCCGCTGCATCGATTAAACCGCCGTAATACCCTGCTATAGAACCCAGCGCTACGCCTATTAACACTGCTATACCTACGGCAATAAACCCTATAATAAGCGAAACCCTTGTGCCGTAAACCATGCGCGAGAATACATCGCGCCCCAATTGGTCTGTGCCGAGGATGTGCTCCCTGCATGGGCCCATGAGACGGCGCTGGATATCGATATCGGCAGGGTCGTGCGGCGCGATTAACGGCGCAAATATCGCGATAACCGCCAATGCCGCCACGATAACCGCACCGAACAACGCTAATTTATTGCGCATTAACGTATTCATTTTTTCGTAACGCGAATCCTGGGGTCAACGTACGCATACGCCACATCGGCAATTAAGTTGCTCAGAAGCGTAAGTATGGCGCCCACAACAAGCATGCCCATTACCACGGAGTAATCACGCGCCATTACGGCGTCGTAAAAGAGCCTGCCTATTCCCGGTATGGCGAATATCGACTCAAATATTACGCTTCCGCCGATAAGCCCGGGGACCGACAGGCCTAATATCGTCACAATGGGCAAAAGCGCATTGCGAAGCGCATGCTTATATATAACAACTCCCTCAGGCAGCCCCTTTGCCCGCGCAGTCCTTATATAATCCTGGCGGAGCGCCTCAGACATTGACGTACGCATGTACCGCGATACGCCCGCCAATCCGCCGAATGCCGACACAAACACAGGCAAGGCCAGGTGCCTTGCAATATCAAACACTTTTTCGATAAATGTTAATCTATCAAATTCCAGCGACACAAGCCCTGATACCGGCAGCCAGCCAAGCGTTACCCCGAATAACGACAATAATAAAAGCGCAAGCCAAAATGTCGGCATGGCAAAGCCTAAAAATACAAATACCGTCATTGACTTGTCAAAAATACCGCCCTCCTTTACGCCCGAAGTAACGCCTATCGGAATCGCCAGAAGCAAAATCAATAACATGGCCAGAATATTAATTGATAAAGTCACCGGAATTCTTTCCAGGATTTTCCGGGAAACTAGTCTATCGTCGACAAAAGAGCGCCCGAAATCCAGCCTCACAAAGCGCTTTAGCCATTCCAGGTACTGAATATAGAGCGGTTTATCCAGGCCGTAGAGTTTCTCTAATCTTTGGCGCGCCTCAAGGGAGACTTTTATATTCAAATCGGTTAAGGCGCCTGTGGGTTTCCCCGGCGCAAGGTGTATCACCGCGAAGGAAATTACAGTTATTCCCAATAAGAGCGGAATTAAGCCTATTAATCTTTTGAAAATATAATTTAACATGCTATCTTAAGTATTTTTGTTCGTTCTTGGGCACATACCACTTGATAAAGTTATATCCTATTCCTGCAGGCGCAACTTTTATGCCGCGAAATCTTTTATTCACGCAAGGCGTTGCGTCGGGAACATACAAAAAGCAATACGGCTGCTCGTCATAGAGGATGCGCTGGATTTTATGATATATCCCGGCGCGCTTGTTTTGCTCAAACACACGCCTGCCCTCATCGAGCAGCTTATCAAGTTCTTTATTTTTATACCCTATAAAATTAAATTCTCCCTGTTTTGTTTTTGAAGAGTGCCAGATATCATAAGGGTCAGGCTCCCTTGATAAGGACCAGCCCAACAAGACCGCGTCAAAGTTTCTTTTATCGATAAATTCGCTTAAGAAGGCGCTCCACTCCACAATTTTTATCTTTACCCTTATGCCTACCTGTTTTAGCCTTCGCTGGATAATTTCGGCTGCCTGTTTGCGCTGGTCATTGCCCTGATTTGTTATAAGCGTAAATTCAAATTCCTCGTTTTGTTTCTCAAGCCAGCCGTCGCTGTCGGTATCGCTCCAGCCTGCCTCTTTAAGCAATTGCTTCGCAAGCGCGGGGTCATAAGCGGCGGGTTTTAATGTTTTATCGCACGCCCAACTCTCAAGCGGAAAAGGCCCGTTTGCAACCCTGCCTAATCCTAGCAAAACTCCGTCGATGATTTCATTTTTGTCTATGGCGTAATTAATTGCCTGGCGGACTTTTTTATCCTTAAACTTGGGGTTGGAAAAATTATAACCTATGTAGGTATAAGCAAAACTGGGGTAGCGGAATTTTTGGAAATTGTTCTTAAAGCGCCTTGTGTCTGTCTGGCGCGTAAATTGAAGCGGCGTCAGGCCCATAAAATCCACTCCCCCGCTTAAGAGTTCCAGAAACATGGTAGATTGATCAGGTATTATCCTATAGATATATCTGTTGATATACGGCCTGCCTTCAAAATAATCGTGATTTGATTCAAGGTCTATGCGCTCTGCTGTCTTCCAGAGTTTAAATTTATACGGGCCTAAACCTATTGGACAGCGTGAAAAATTTGTCTTGTTTAAATCTTCGTTTTCCAATAAATGCCTCGGCATAACCGCCATGCCCCAGCTTGAAAGCGCAGGCGCGAAGGGTTCTTTATACGTAAGTTTTATCGTATAATCATCCAGGACTTCAAATGTTTTTACCCTCTCAAAATCGCCCGAATAGGGAGTTTTAACGCTGGGGTCTATTAATTTTTTATACGTAAATTCCGCATCCCTTGCCGTAAAGGGCACGCCGTCATGCCAGCGTACGTTTTTCCTTAAATAAAAGATGATAACAAGGCCGTCTTCCTTTATTTCCCAGCGCTCGGCGAGGTCGCCTACCAGGTTTAAATCCTTGTCGTACTTTACAAGGCCGTTAAATAAAAGCGAGCAGATATCGCCCGAGGCGGAATCAGACGCCAGAATAGGCACAAGCGTACGGGCATCGCCGATTGAGCCGGTAACTATTGCGTCACCGTAATCTTCGCTTTGAGCTACTGCAAACCCCGTTAGAAATTGTATTTCTAACGGGGCAAGTAAAAAAGCTGCCGCTAAAATAGGCAGCAGCTTTTTAATAATGTTTGTTGGCATCGTATTATTTCGAGGGTTGTTCTCCTTGCGTTTGAGCGGCAGGTATCCCCTGCATACCGGCGGGCAGGCGTTCCATTAAAGAGCGTTCCCTTTTTCCGGATAATACCGCAAGGGTAAGTGATGTAATAATAAATATTATTGCGCAAGCGGTTGTGGCGCGCGTAAGAAACGTCGTAGCGCTTGTCCCGAATATATTCTGCGTCGCTCCTCCGCCGAACATTTCGGATAAGCCGCCGCCTTTCCCGGCCTGCAGTAAAATAACCGCTATCAAAACAAGACAAGCAATAATATGAACTATTAAAACTGCCAGATATATCATTTCTTTGCCCCCCGTACTATTTCAGCAAACGATTTTACATCCAAACTGGCGCCGCCGACAAGCGCGCCGTCTATATCGGGCTGGCTCATAAGGCCTTTTACATTATCGGGTTTTACGCTTCCGCCGTATTGGATTCTTATACTTTGTGCAATTTTATCGCCATATGATTTTGTTAATAATTCCCTTATGTATCGGTGTACTTCCTGCGCTTCGTCTGGCGTAGCGTTTACTCCCGTGCCGATTGCCCAGACAGGCTCATAGGCTATTACTATTTTCTCCATATCCTGCTCTCTTATTCCTGCCAGGCCGGCGTCTATATGGTCTTTTACGACATCAAACGTCTTATTGTCCTTGCGCTGCGCAGGCGTCTCGCCGACGCACATTATGGGAAAAAGCCCTCCCTTAAGCGCTGCTTTCAATTTTTTATTTACCGATTCGTTAGTTTCGCCGAAATACTGCCGCCTTTCCGAATGGCCGATTATAACATAGCTGCATCCTGAATCTTTTAGCATGGATACCGAGACTTCCCCGGTATATGCGCCTGAGTGCTCCCAGTGGACATCCTGCGCTCCTAACTTTATCCTAGAGCCTGCAATTACGCTATTTACCGCCAAAAGCGCAGGATATGCCGGGCAGAGGGCAATTTCCACGCCTTCTTCATTTGAGAGTTCACGCAAAAGCGCCGAAGCAAACTCCGATGCTTCATTCGGCGTTTTGTTCATTTTCCAGTTGCCGGCAATAATCGGGATTCGCATAGTAGGATGGGTGTTTTAAGGTGAGTAGAACCTATACGGGTATGCAAACTCATCTTCGCCTATCTTTAACCCGTCTTCCATTAAATATATAGAGCCCTTGTCCGCGACAATATCGTAACCTAAGTCTCTAGTGTCAACCAGAAGCGGAGTACCGTATATTTCCTGGTCGTAGAATGTAATTTTTGATGCTTCCACGGCGCGCGCAACGTTGGATAACTCATCCAAGCCTTTGAGCTGTTTGGTATAATACGGTTTTACCATATCCATATCCGCCAAATCAAGCTGGGAAAGGCCCGGCTCCGCTATCCAGTAAAGATTGCCGCCGCCCATGCGCCTTGAATTAAATAATACAAGCCCGGGCGTTTCATTTCCGAGGTTTAATTGATCTGAAGGATAAACTACACCTCTTATATTAACGGAAACACAATCCCGCATGCTGTCTGCGAATGTCGATAAAGAGCCGTTTCTTATATCAACATCGACAGGGGTATTAATTGTTCCTATCACTCCTGCGGCATTAAGCGTTGAATTTCCGTATGCATAAATTCCTCCTCTGCCAGCAACACCATAAATTGAGCCTCTTTGAGAAGTTAAATTAACATAACGCGCAGCCCAAATCCACCCTGCCGTAATATCTTCACCGGCAATTAAATCTACCAAGCCGCTGGTTGAAGTAAGCGAACCCATTGTTATATCATCATCCTCAAACATATAAATATCGTTCACAGCCACGCTGCCATCGACAATCGGCAATCCGCTGG
>JBDRLY010000021.1:0-8878 GCA_043812735.1 Candidatus Omnitrophota bacterium
TAAACGCTCCCCACCAGGTTAAATTAAGAGGCGAATGGTCGCTGAGTAAAAACCATGACCTGAGATTTACCCTCGATAAATGGAGAAAAGAGGCGTTCGCCGACCAGTTAACCCTGCAGGGCGATATAATAGATATAGACAAAAATTCTCTATTATTCGCCGTTACAACAACTACAAAACAAGGTGCTCAATCAAGGTATATTCTTAAACTTGAAGGTTCATGGCAAGCGGATGCTCACAATCGACTCACCTTTAGAGTGAAGAGAGAGAAGGCGCGGCATGACATACTGATATTTGACGGAATATGGGACATAAATAAAAATCATCATATTGTATATCAGTATGAAAAAGCGCAGCTTATACGAAAACTAAAGAAAATTCGCACCCTGATCTTTAAAGGATACTGGGATATAAAGGACAGGGCAAGGATATCATATGTAATGGATAAAAACACCAACTCCGTCTTTGATTTTAAAACTGGCCTTGGCATACTCAGGGATAATTACATAAAATATGAACTTGGCATAGGCGCCTCGCGTAGGGTAAAGCCGGTAAAACGAACAATTACCCTCTTTGGCACATGGAAAATTAAAAAAGGTGTGGGATTGGAGTTTGAGATAAAATATGATAACAAAAAAATCCAAGCTATAGTCTTTGGTGCAGAAGCCAAATTGACTGATAAAGATACAATATCATTTAAGCTGAGAAACAATATCAATAAAGAGATAGGTGCAAAGATAGAACTATCGCATAAAATTCTAAAAGGAAATGGAGAGGCATTTCTGCGCCTTCTTAAGTCAAAACGGGAATCTGCTATTTTAGTAGGCAGTAGTTGGCAATGGTGACAAAGAGAGCACAAGTTTTTCAAAACCCACCGCATTTTCATAGCCATATCTCTACAACCTCCAACATAATGACTTACAGCCAAAAATTTGCTTGTCTATTACCCTGGATAGTGGTATCCTTTGTAAGATAAAGAGATACTGATATGGAAAAGAAGCTTTTGTTAGTAGACGATGAGGAAACTATCGTATCCGGTATAAAATCTTACCTCAACATAAAGGGGTATAATGTGTTAACCGCCTCAAGGGGGGGAAGAGGCGCTTAATATACTGGAGGCGGAGAATCCCCCGATGATGCTTTTGGATTTGCATCTCTCGGGCGGCGTGTCCGGGATGGATATTTTGAAAAAAGCCGTAGTTTTAAAGCCTGATGTTAGGATAGCAATACTAACCGGTTTCGGGACGGATGCCAATGTCAGGGACGAGTGCCTTAATAGCGGCGCAAAGTTATTTCTGGAAAAACCTATACGCCTTGCCAATCTTCTAGAGGAACTCGATAAATTGTCGCAGCTATAGGGGGGGACAATGACCATAAAGGATTCGTTTCATGAAATACAGAACCTCTTAAATAAAGTTACGATAGGGGCTGGGGTTGCAAGGGAAACGCTTGGCCTAGAGAAAACAAATTCAAAATTGACCGATATCCTGCAGGATATAGAAGATTCCGCACAGGCGACGGCAGGACTCATTTATCGCATAAAAAAAATTCTTTACACAAAACTTAACCCCGATTCCGAATTACCTGAGTAAACTTAATTCAGGAGGTAAGTATATGGCCGGAAGAAAAATATTAGTTGTGGATGACGAAGAAAGAATAGTAAATACGCTCGAAGGCTTCTTCAGCGCCAAGGGCGAAAAGATGTTTACCGCATTTTCCGGGGAAGAGGCATTGAAAGTCCTGGAAGAAGAGGGGCCGGATGTAATGCTCCTGGATATACAAATGCCGAAGGTAAACGGTATCGAGGTATTGAAATTCGCAAAACAGGGCCATCGTTCCATAAAAATAATAGTGGTTACAGGCCACGGGGATGAATACCGCGACGAAGTAATGAAACTCGGCGCAGATGCCATGCTTACCAAGCCGTTCGGCATAAAAGTTCTTACGGATAAAATCGACGAGGTTATGGGTGAGCAAAAGCCGCAAAAGGATATATCCAAACTCTTAAGCAACCCGGAAGTGTTCGCAAAGGCAAGGTTATTGTTTATGCAGGGCCCCTCGCACAGCTACAAGGCGGAGAGGGATTATTTTTTAGTGCCCTCGATATGCAAAGGCGTATATGACGTAAGCGGCACGGTTAACGAAGGCGAGGCGCTTACGCTGCTTGAGACGTTTAAGCCGGATATAGTCATAGCGGATTTGAATGTACTCGGCAAGACCAAACTAATTTCAAAAATAATGGAATCCAAAGACAAACCCAGGGAAATAATCGTCTATGGTTCTTCGTTTGTGTGGGGCGCCAAAAGCCGGCTTGAAGAATACTTGAGAGAAGGCGCGGTGTATGTCGGCAAACAAACGCCGTTTACGCGGGATAAAGATGTAGTGAAGAAATTATCGCAGGAAATAAAAAATGCCGCATTCAGGCACGGCCTTTATGTGATTGTAAAGCCTCAGGGCTTCGAGAGCTATGAAGAAGCCGCGTTGGTGCTTAAAGTGAAAGAGAAGATAATAAAACTCAGCGCAGAGCTGCTGAAGGTGCGCTCTGTAGACGTAACGATGGATTCTGTATTCGCTGATTTGGGAGCCGATGATTTAGATGTCGCGGAATTGGGCGTAGCGACAGAACAGGCATTTAATATAACGGTTGATGAGAAAGAAGTCACCGCTATGAAAACAGTAGGCATGTTGGTCGGCTATCTTGTTAGCAAGATTAAAGACCAGATATGTAGGTAGGAGGAGAAAATGGCAAATAGAAAATGGCCTGCCTTGCCGGCAGGCAGGCAAATAGTAATTGTAATTGTTGCTTCTTTAGTTTTGGGCGGGTGTATGACCGCAAAAAAAGTGGTGCGCGAAAGAGTTGACCAGCAAGTCAGCGGCAACCAGGGCGTGATTTACGGCGACGTGCCTCCTGCGATGAGGCCTGCAAAAACGACGCGCGAGTATATTCAAATTGACGTTGATTTGGATGAAACTTTTTCCAAAATTAAAGAGCCTTTTACGCCGAAACAAAAAACCCAGCCGGCACCCGCGCCCGAAACAGTTAGGCCCGCGCCTGTAAAACCTGCGCCTGCCGCAACAACAAGGCCGGCACCTGCTCCTATGACATTTGCGCCGGCCGCACAAACGCCGGCACCGTCACTGCCGCCTTCAACCTATACAGTAAAGCCGGACCAGTCGCTTTCAACGATAGCTAAAGAACTTTACGGCGACGGCAGCAAGTGGGATATAATTTACGAAGCCAACAGAGACAAAATAAAGAATCCCAATAAAATAAAAGCGGGCATGACGTTGGTAATACCTCAACTGACAACTTCTCAAATCAAAAGTTACAGAAAAGCTGAAAAATGAAAACTATCATTGCCAAACTGCGCAATAGTTTTCTAAGCGGCCTTTTGATAATTTTACCTGCCGTGCTGACGATATGGCTTTTGTATTTTATTGCTATAAAACTTAACAACATATTACTTAATCCGATTATCAAGATAGTCAGGCCGTACCTTCAGTATGAAATAGCGGTTTTTGCGGCAAAATTTGCGGTGTTGATATTTTCAATTTTGTTTATTGCCTTAATCGGAGGTATGGCGAATTACCTTATCACCCGGCGCCTGCTGCGCCTCGTCGAGAAATTGTTTTTGAAGCTGCCGATGCTCAACAAGGTCTACTCCGCCATAAAAGAAGTCAGCAATGCGTTTTTGGGGCAGCAGCAGCAGTTTTTCAAGAAAGTAGTCCTTTTGGAATACCCGCGCAAGGGCTTATACTCCATAGGGTTTATTACCTCTGAAACAAAAGGCGAAGTACAGGTAAAAACAAAGGAAGAAGTTGTAAACATATTTGTTCCGACAACGCCGAATCCGACAAGCGGCGTATTATTGCTTGTGCCCAAGCATGAAGTTATCATTTTGGATATGAGCATCGAAGCAGGGTTGAAACTTGTTGTATCCGGCGGCGCGATTGTGCCGCCTTATAGATTTGCGGAGAATTTGAGTGGGCATTCATCGCTCCCAGGCAGTAATACTAAGAAATAGGGATTTTAAAGAGACGAGTTTTATCGTCTCCATGTATACCCGTGAATTTGGCAAGCTGCATGGCGTTGCCAAAGGCGCCCGCCGCACACAAAAAAAATTTACCAGCGCATTTTTGCCGTTTACCCAGAACGAGGTGGTCTTTTACGAGCGAAAAGACGCTGATCTGTGCATAATAGCGCAGTGTGATTTGATCTATAACTTCACAAAACTGCGCGAAGACCTTGCCAGGCTTGCTTATGCGAGTTATTTTGTTGAGCTGGTTGATTCCGCCACGGCGCCGCACGATAAAAATGCGCGGATATTCGAGCTTCTGGTTTCTTCGCTGAGGTTATTGGAAGCGCTGGAAGAGCCGCGGGCGCTGGCAAGGGTTTTTGAAGTAAAATTGCTTGATGAATTGGGATTCATGCCGCAACTTCACAAATGCATACACTGCGGCGCAAAATTAGAACATAAAATTTATTTCAGCGCGAAATGCGGCGGGATATTATGCCAGCGCTGCCTGAAGGAGGATTTAAGGGCGCTGCCGCTTTCTAAAGGGGCGGTTTTGTCATTGGAGCATATCCAGCAAACCAATTTACCGCGCGCAACGCGGCTCGATTTTACTAACAAAGTTGCCGATGAGTTGCACGAGATTTTAAACAAGTTCCTTGAATACCACCTGGACCGCCAGCTTAAATCGCAGATATTTTTGGAAAAGATGAACATCGCATGAAAAAAGTGCTTACATTTCAGGAAGTCATACAAAAACTTCAGGCCTACTGGGCGAAACAGGGCTGCGCTATATTGCAGCCGTACGACGAAGAGGTCGGCGCGGGGACTTTTCATCCCGCAACATTTTTCGGAGCGCTTGGCAAGAAACCCTGGAACGTAGCATATGTCCAGCCCAGCCGCCGCCCGACCGACGGAAGATACTGCGACAACCCTCTGCGTACACAAAAATACTACCAGTTTCAGGTTATCATGAAACCCATACCCAAAAATATACAGGATTTATACCTTGGTTCCCTGAGCTCCCTTGGGATAAATTTGAAAGCGCATGATTTGCGTTTTGTCGAGGACGATTGGGAATCCCCGACGCTTGGCGCATGGGGCCTGGGGTGGGAGGTATGGCTTGATTCACTCGAGATTACGCAATTTACCTATTTCCAGCAGATAGGCGGAATTGACCTTGAACCGGCCTGCGCCGAGATAACATACGGCCTTGAGAGGATATCGATGTTTTTGCAGGATGAATTTAATCTGTTTAATCTAAAATGGACCGATAAACTTACCTACGGCGAAATACACCGCAAGGACGAAATAGACTCATGCAAATTTAATTTTGAAGAGTCCAATATTAACTTAAACCTTGAGTTATTCAAGCGCTACGAAGAAGAGGCGCGCCGCCTTGCGGGCAGGGGTTTATTGTTGCCTGCGTACGAATATGTATTAAAAATGTCTCATGCGTTTAATCTGCTGGATGCGCGCGGCGCAATAAGCCAGATGGAGCGCCCCGGGTATATCGCGCGCGTCCGGAAAATGGCAAACGAGTGCGCGGCATTGTACTTGACAAATGATGAATAAAAAAGATTTGATATTGGAAGTAGGCGTTGAGGAAATTCCCTCCACGTATCTTGAAATCGCCCTGGAAGATTTAGAGATTCAGGCTTCCCGCGTTTTCACAAACGCCAAGCTATCCCACGAATTGATAAATTGCTTCGCCACACCCAGAAGAATAGTTGTCTATGTGCGCGGATTAGCCGACAGGCAAAGCGTGGAAGACAAAAAGATAACAGGCCCCTCTAAAGCAGCTTCTTTCGATGCGGCCGGCAAGCCAACGCAGGCATTATCGGGATTTTTAAAGGCGCAGGGCGCGCGTCTAGCCGATATAAAAATAGAAACAACCCAGCGCGGCGATTACGTAACGATAACCAGGCAGACCGGCGGCAAAACTACCAAAGCGCTTCTTAAAGAAATGCTCCCGTCGCTTATAAAGAATATGCACTTTCCCAAATCGATGCGCTGGCACTCAGACGCGCAATTCGTAAGGCCCATTCACTGGATCCTGGCGCTTTACGGCAACGAAAAAATCCAGTTTAAATTCGGCGATGTTTCATCTTCAAATGTAACATACGGACACCGCCTGCTTTCACCGGGCCCATTTAAGGTAAAAGAACCGGGCGATTATTTCAGGCAGTTGAAGAAAAAATATGTCATCCTAGAGCAGGATAAGCGAAGGGAAATAATAGAGGCGCAACTTAGAAAACTAGCCGCTTTAAAAAAGGCAAAGCCGGTTGATGATCCGGAGCTTTTGGAAAGCGTAATATACCTTACGGAATACCCGAGCGCATTCTGCGGCTCATTTGATAAAAATTATCTTTCTCTGCCCGCTGAAGTCCTGGAAGTGTCCATGGCGAAAAATCAGAGGATATTCGGCCTTGTCGATCAGGGCAAAAATGCGCTGCCGTATTTTATTGCTGTTACAAACGGAAAACCTAAAAATGTTAATATGGTAAGGCGCAACTACGAGCGCGTATTGGACGCGAAGCTCAAAGACTCCGCGTTTTTCTACAAACACGATATGGCAAAGCCGCTTAGCGCTAATATATCGAAATTGGGCGGGCTTATTTTCCTGAAAGACCTTGGCACGATGGATGAAAAGACAAAGAGGCTTGCAAGAAGCGTTAAGTTTTTGTGCGAACAGCTTAACTTGCCGGATAAAGCAAAAGAGAACGTGATAAGGGCGGCAGAGCTATGCAAGGCGGATCTCGCGTCTGAAATGGTAAAAGAATTTCCTGCGCTTCAGGGGATAATGGGAATGGTTTATGCGCTGAAGGCAAAAGAAGACAAGGGCGTTGCCGAGGCGATACGCGAACATTACCTCCCGCGTTTTGCGGGGGACACCCTGCCAAAAACAGACGCAGGCGCACTTTTGGCTATCGCCGATAAGGCAGATTTGCTTGTAGGCGCTTTCGGCATAGGAATTGAGCCGACAGGCAGCTGGGATCCGTACGCCTTGAGGCGCCACGGCACGGGGCTGGTGCGTATAATTATCGAGAAAAAATATCTTTTGTCCCTCGAAGGTTTAATTGAATTTTGCCTGAGCACGTTTGGTGAAAAAATAAAATTATCAAAAGCAAAGTTAATAGAAGAATTGTCGTTGTTTCTGGGCGAGCGCGTAAAAGGCGTATTCAGCGAGCTGGAATACAAACAGGATTTAACAGAGGCGGTTATGGCAAGCGGGTATGATAATCTTTACGGAACGTACCGGCGCCTGGACGAGCTTGCCAAAATAGAAAAAACCGATTATTTTCAAAAAAGCGCAAAGGTTATGGAGCGCACCGCAAATATTTTAAAATCGGTAAAAGAACCGTTAGGCGGTGTTGACAGCTCCAAATTTGCCGAGCCCCTTGAGGCAGCGCTTTGGGAAAAATTCACGGCTTGCAAAAAAGATTTAATGGAAGAACTAAGGCACTCCCGGTACGCAAACGCGACAAAATTATACGCGCAATACCTCTCTGATATAATACACGAATTTTTTGACAAAATTACGGTAAACGCGCCGGATGAAGCACTGCGTGCGAATCGGCTTTCGATGATGCGGGAGGTAAACCAGCTCTACTCGAAAACAATAGCCGATTTATCTAAAATCAAATGAGGACGCGGCTTATGGAACGAAGTGAACATAAACCGCTGTCCGAATTTGACCCGACGAGTGTGCTAAAATTTTCAAAGAAAATTTTAGCACATCGTACGAGTCGGGACAGAGTTGACAACATATACTCCTTGCGTATGGTTTGCCTACGGCAAACCAAATCCCAAAAATCTCTACGATATTTTTGGAATACGCTTCGGAGTCAATTCGCCCGTAAATCGGGTAACTCATAGAAGAATCGTTTACGGAGTTTTTGAAACTCCGTAAACGATGGGTTCATTGTAGAAAGGAGATTTACAAGTGAGCAAGTCAGTTAAGAATGTCTACTTCTTCGGAGGCGGTAAAGCAGACGGGAACGAATCAATGAAGAATCTTCTCGGCGGCAAAGGGGCAAATTTGGCGGAAATGGCAGGGCATCCTGCCTTGAGGCTTCCTGTTCCGCCGGGATTTACGATAACCACAGAGGTATGCACTTATTATTATAAAAATAAGAAAACCTACCCCAGGGCCTTAACTCAGGAAGTGGATAGCGCGATGCGCCGCGTAGAGAAAATAATGGATAAGAAATTCGGCGATGCCGCGAATCCGCTTCTCGTGTCTGTGCGTTCAGGCGCGCGCAAGTCCATGCCCGGCATGATGGAAACCGTCCTTAATGTCGGCCTTACAGAGCGGACTATTCCCGGCCTGGTAAAACTTACAGGCAACGAGAGATTTGTCTATGATGCCTACCGCAGGCTGATAATGATGTATTCCGACGTTGTCATGGAAAAAGGCAAGGGCATAGAGCCGGAAGAAGGTAAGGGTATCAGAAAACAGCTTGAAAGTATAATGAATGAAATAAAAAAACAGAAAGGCTATAAATTAGACACGGATTTAAAGGTCGACGACTTAAAGAAATTATGCCGCTTATTTAAGGAAAGAATCAAAGATGTTCTTAAAACTTCTTTTCCCGATGAGCCCCAGAAACAGCTTTGGGGCGGCATTGGCGCAGTATTTTCGTCATGGAACGGAAAGCGGGCTGTTGCTTACAGGAGGATAGAAAACATTCCCCACGAATGGGGCACTGCAGTAAACGTTCAGGCGATGGTGTTCGGCAACATGGGCAATGATTCCGCGACAGGCGTAGCTTTTACGCGCGATCCGGGTAACGGCGAAGATAAATTCTACGGCGAATACCTTATCAATGCGCAAGGTGAAGATGTTGTTGCCGGAATAAGGA
>JBDRLY010000022.1:0-5738 GCA_043812735.1 Candidatus Omnitrophota bacterium
TAAGCTTCCATACGTCCTGCAGGTTGAATCCGGACTCGATAACCTGCATCCTCAAGTGATCCTCTTCGTTTATCATGATGCTTATGACTTCGTTCGGGCTTATGGCTACTGCCTTATGGTCTGCGCTTGTTATCAGTTCGCGCGAAACGAGGTGCCTCTCAAGAAGAATTTGCTTATCTATGTTGCTCAAATCCGCTATCGGGAAAAACATGGAGTTCTTCATGTAATCGGAAGCTATAATTGCCTCTTTCGAAAGTAAGAGAACGCGCTCCGCCTGTTTTTTAGTGGCCCAATGCGCAAAGGGTATGCCTTTTAAGTTTCTCGCCAACCTTATGCGCGAACTTATGATGATCTCGGAGTTTGGCCCTACGCCTTTTAGCCACTCGCATGTCTGTTTTAATAAATCGTTAACGCCCATTTATTGCTTTTTCTTATCAAGCGCTTTTATTTTGTCGCGCAATTCCGCCGCTTCTTCAAATTGCTCAAGTTTTATTGCGCGCTCCAATTTCATTTTTAACTCCGCCAGTTCATCGCGCAGTTTTACGACAATCTTAGGCGCCCTCGATGGAATTTTTCCCAAATGCTGGGCGGACCCGTGAATCCTGCGCAATATAGGAATGAGGTGTTTTTTAAATGCTTCATAACAATCACTGCAGCCCAATCTCCCGATTTTCCTGAAATCGTTATATGCCATGCCGCAGCTTGGGCATTTAACAGCCACCCCTTCGGTTTCCGTTATCTGCGCGCCGAAATCAGCTAAGCCGGCCAGGAGATCCGCCAGGTTAAAATGTTGCTCCATCTGCGCGCCTTTTTCCTGCGCGCACTCCTCGCAAAGGTGTAATTCCGTAACCTGCTCGTCAATTATCTCGGTCAAATGAACAGTCGCCTGTTTTTTGCCGCAGATATCGCATATCATATGTTCTCCTTTTAAATGTACCGCTATTTTTACGCGGGGTATCCCCTGACACCGTCTCGTTTTGTCAGGTTACGAAATTCTTTAAGCAGTCTTGCGGTTATCTTGCCGGGTTTGCCGTCACCGATAGCGCGTGCGTCGATTTTTACGACCGGCATTATCTCCGCAGCAGTGCCGGTTAAGAAGCATTCATCCGCATTATACAAGTCGTGCCGGGTAAGCAATTCTTCCTTTGCCTGCATTTTTACTTTTTTTGCCAACTTCATAACGGCACAACGCGTAATACCCTTGAGTGTCCCCACGTAAGCGGGCGGTGTCAGCAAAACGCTGTCTTTGACGATAAAAATGTTATCTCCGGTACATTCTGCAACATACCCTTGATAGCTGAGCATTATTGCCTCTTCATAACCGCAGTGCAGCGCTTCGATTTTAGCCAGAATATTATTTAAGTAATTAAGCGACTTTATCTGTGGATTAAGCGACTCGGGTAGACTCCTGGGAGTGGGAGCGGTAATAATCTCCATTCCTTTTTTATAAAGATCCTCGGCATAAAGCGCTATTTTATCCGCGATGATGAAAATAGTGGGCATTTTGCATTTACGCGGATCTAGCCCCAAATCGCCGATACCTCTTGTAACAACCAGGCGGATATAGGCGTCTTTTATCTTATTGACGCGCAAAGTTTTTAGAACCGCCTTTGTTAGTTCCGCGCGGGAGAGCGGAATTTTCAGCATAATCGCATGAGCCGATTCATACAGCCGCTCAATATGCTCCTCTAATTTAAAAACTAGCCCGTTATATGAGCGTATTCCCTCAAAGACTCCGTCACCGTATAATAAACCATGGTCAAATACCGATATTTTGGCTTCTTTACTTTCTACAAATTTTCCGTTTAAATATATCAGTGCCATGTCCCCTCCTTGGCTAATACGCCGTCTTTTATCCTTAAGACCTCATCTGCCCTTTTTGCTATTTCAGGCTCATGGGTAACCACTACTATTGTTTTTTTTGTGTTTTTATTCAATGAGATTAATAAATCGATAATTGCTGCGCCTGTTTGGGAGTCCAGGTTGCCTGTCGGCTCATCGCAAAACAATACCTTAGGCTCGTTTACCAGCGCCCTTGCTATAGCAACCCGCTGCTGTTCTCCTCCCGAGAGCTGCGAAGGTTTATGTTCAGAGCGGTCCTCTAGGCCTAATTTTTTTAGTATATCCTTTGCCGTTTCCCTTGCATGCATCCTGTTTTTTCCGGCAACAATTGCCGGCAATAGTACGTTCTCCAGCGCAGTAAATTCCGGCAATAAATGATAGAACTGAAATACGAATCCGAACGCCTCGTTGCGTATCCTTGCAAGTTCAGTATCGTTTAGTTTATAGAGGCTTGTGCCCTCCAGCGCCACCTCTCCCTCGCTCGGCTTATCAAGGCCCGCCAAAAGATGTAACAGCGTCGACTTGCCTGCGCCCGAATGCCCTATTATTGAAATCATTTTGCCGCATTCGATATCCAAATTAATGCCATTTATAACGTGCAACCCCCGGCTGCCGGTTCTGTATATTTTATGTAAATTCCGCGCAGCGAGTATCATTCGTATCTTAGCGCCTCCACGGGGTCAAGCCGCGATGCCTGATATGCCGGGTAAAGCGCCGAGACGAGACTCAACATTACAGCCGCAACTATTATAACAAGCGAATCCTTCCATTCAACAAGAACAGGCAGCCTGTCAATATAGTATATATCCTGCGGCAGCTTTATAACCGGGTATGTCTTTAAAAGATAACAAATGACGAACCCGCCCAAAGCGCCCAAGGCCGTGCCGATTATACCTGTAATAACACCTTGTAGGGAAAATATCGCCATTACCGAACGGTTCGTAGCGCCAATTGCTTTTAGAATACCTATGTCTTTTGTTTTTTCCATAACAAGCATTATAAGCGTTGAGGCAATATTGAAACATGCAACCATCACTATTAACGTAAGTATGACAAACATAACTGTCTTTTCAAGTTTCAACGCCGAGAATAAATTTCTGTTTATGTCCATCCAGCTTGAAACCCAATACTCGGGCCCTAACCTTGCCTGAACATCCTGTTTTATCTTGTGCGCCATTTCGGCATTGTCGCTTTTAAGCGCTACACCGGAAACCCTGCCTTTGGTATTATAAAGCTGCTGCGCCTTTTTTATATCGATAAAACTTAAATTGGCGTCGTACTCGTACATACCGGAACTAAAAATTCCCGTAACGGTTAATTTCTCCTGCTCTCTCGTTGCGGCAGTTATCGCAAAAATCTCATCACCCACGTTAGCATCTAGCTTCTTCGCAAGTTCGCTGCCGAGAATTATGCCGATGCTTGTCTTCCCTGAATTACTCCATTCGGCACTGCTTCCAAAAGTTAAGTTTCCTTTCGCCATATATTTACCCAAATCCGTAACAGATACTTCTCTATTCGGGTCAATCCCACGCATAATGACGCCTACTGCCTTGTCTTCGCGGCGCAATACCGCCTGGCCGTTCACAAACGGAGTTGCCGCCAAAATACGATTGCAGAGCCTTGCCTCGGTTACTACTGCCTCCGGGTCTTGGATGCCGTTTTCCTTTTCGATTATAATGTGGGCATTCGTGCCTACTATCTTTCCGCGCAAATCGGCATCAAAGCCCGACATTACCGCTATTACCACAATGAGCGCCATAACACCGAGCGCAACGCCAAAAATCGAAATAAGCGAAACTATGGAAATAAACTTCTCTCTGCGTTTTGCCAGCAAATACCTTAGGCTTATGAATAATTCGTATTTCATTGCGTAGCTTCCGGCCGCAATTGCGGAAATAATATTACGTCCTTTATGGAATCCTGGTTGGTGAATAACATTACCAGCCTGTCTATGCCTATGCCTAGCCCCGAGGCAGGCGGCATTCCGTATTCAAGCGCGCGCAGGAAATCTTCGTCAATTGCCGCTTCGTTTTCTTTTCCTTTTTGCGTTTTTTGCCCCTCAAAACGCTGACGCTGTTCCGTAGGATCGTTTAGTTCGGAGTAGGCATTTGCCAGTTCGCGCGTGCCGATAAAAAGCTCGAAGCGCTCTGTCAATTCCGGGTTATCCTTCTTGCACTTAGCCAGAGGGCACAGTGCCGCAGGATAATCAATAATAAACGTCGGTTCGATAAGTTTCGGCTCAACAAACTTCTCAAAAAAATTATTCAGTATCTCGCTCTCGCCTTGGCCAACTTGTACTTCAACGCCATGCTCCTTGGCAAGTTTGCGCATATCCTGGTTTTGGCTGAAATCGATGCCTGTATGCTCTTTCAGGATATCGTAAAGGGCAATTCTCTTAAAGGGCTTTGTGAGATTTATTTTTGTATCTTTATACGGAATTTCCGTCCCGCCCAGCATTAACTGCGCTAAGTCGCTTATCATGGTTTCTGTAAAGTTCATCATGTCGGCGTAATCCCAGAAAGCCGCGTAGACTTCCACCATGGTAAACTCGGGATTATGCTTGGTGGATAGCCCTTCGTTTCTAAAGTTTCTGTTTAATTCGTAAACCTTGTCAAATCCTCCCACCAGCAATCTTTTTAGGTATAGCTCCGGCGCTATGCGCAAATACAAATCTATATCCAGCGCCGTATGGTGCGTAATAAAAGGCCTTGCGGTTGCGCCGCCTGGTATTGCCTGCATCATCGGCGTCTCCACCTCTAAAAATCCGTTTCCGTCGAGAAATTGCCTCAGTTTCGATATAATCGCGGAGCGCAGATAAAATATCTTTCTTGCGTTTTCGTTTGATATCAAATCAAGGTATCTCTGGCGATACCTTGTTTCGACATCTTTCAATCCGTGCCACTTCTCGGGGAGCGAGCGCAGGGCTTTGCTTAAAACAAAAAACTCTTTTACGTTTACGGTCGCTTCGCCTGTTTTAGTTTTAAAAAATTCGCCCTTTATCCCGACTATGTCGCCTATATCTACTTGAGAAAATTGTTTTGCGTGCGGCTCGCTTAGCGTGCCCTCTTTAAGATAAAGCTGTATCCTGCCTGTTGAATCGCGCAAGTCGCAAAAAGTGCTCTTGCCGTGGCTGCGCATCGCAGTAAGCCTACCTGCCGTAGAAACAGCTTTGCCTTCTTGGAACTTATCAACTAAGTCCTTGATAGAGCAAGGCTTATCAAACTTTATACCGTAGGGGTTAAACCCCTCCTTTTGCAACTGGTCTGCCTTCGCAAGCCGTTGTTTTATAAGGTCTTCTTCCATGGTATTATAGACAGTTAATTATATAGTTTATCTCTACTTAGGTCAAATAAAAAAGCCCGTCAGTAATCCTGACGGGCTGAGAGTTGAGTTAAGATTTTTTAAAGCGAATTCAGTATTTTGTCAATGTCAATATAGCGTTCCACCAAATCGACTATGGTGAAGATCTTCTCTTTATCCTGTGGCTGGACTTTGACAATGAGGTCATGAATTTTAGAGGCAGCCATATAGGTATCATCCGGTGAAAGCAACACGGGGATGTTTGCCCTTTTTAAAAGGCCGAATATCGTCTTTTGCGGCCTGAGATTACCGGTAAGCACCAGCCCGGCAATATGGGCAAATTCCCTTTCCCTGAGCGTGTGGCTCGACACACTTGCCAATATAATATCCTCCCTGTCTCCGGGAGTAATTATCAATGAGCCCTCGACGATATAATTCAAGGCATTGTGGGGCTCCATGGCGCCTATCAGAATCTTTTTAACATTATTGTCAAGCCCGGCTTCCCCGCATAGCAATTTCAGCCTCAACTCATCTTTAATCAGCCGAACAGTCGGCGTTGATAACGTTTCGACATAAGGCAGCACCCCTAAGATATT
>JBDRLY010000023.1:0-14503 GCA_043812735.1 Candidatus Omnitrophota bacterium
TTTTCTTTTTGCCTATTTCGTTTGATAAATGCCAGCTGATTGCCTCGCCTTCCCTGTCGGGGTCTGTGGCAAGATACAATTCGTCCCTTTGCTTCATTTCCTTTTTGAGCGTAGAGAGTGTTTTTTTGCGTTTGGACAATACGACATATTTGGGCTTAAAATTATTTTCTATTTCAACACCCATGGATTTCGCCGGCAAATCCATGATATGCCCCATGCAGGACTCTACCTTGAAATTCTTTCCCAGAAATTTACTGATTGTTTTTGCCTTTGCGGGACTTTCAACAATGACAAGCGCTTTTGACATTTCTCTCCTTTGAAGTAACTAGTTAGCGTTTTACGAAGTTTTTTCCCGGAAGCTCCTTAACCGAGCCTGATAGAACCAATTTAACAAGTGCGGACGATACCTTATTTATGGGCAGTCCGGCACACTCCCCGATTTCATCTATATACAACGGTTCATCCGACAATGCGGATAATACCTTTGTTTCTTCAATGCCTAATTTTTGCCGTGTTTTATGCGGGCTTGAGTTTCTCACGCGCAAAAATTCTTCTAATGCGGATTCGAGTTCCTCTATAATATCCTCCGCGCTTTCAACCAGCTTAGCGCCGTCCCGTATCAAATTGTTAGTACCCTGCGTTCCTAGTTTTTTCGCTTGTCCCGGCACGGCGAATACTTCTCTGTTTTGCTCTGTCGCAAAACGCGCTGTAATGAGTGCTCCACTTATCTTGGATGCCTCAACCACTACGACACCTAACGATAATCCGCTTATAGTCCTGTTGCGCCTCGGGAAATTATATTTAAAAGGCTCCTCCCGCATGGGAAATTCGCTCAATACGGCACCTGCTTGCGAAATTTTCTCCGCCAGCCGTTTATTTTCGGGTGGATATATTTCGGCAAGCCCGCTGCCCAAGACCGCAAGGGTTCTGCCCTGCGCCTTCAGAGCGCCCTGATGCGCAAAGGTATCTATTCCGCGCGCCATTCCAGATACAACGGTTATGCCTCGGCCGGCAAGCTCATTGGCTAATCTTTCCGCAGTTAATGTTCCGTAACAACTTGCCATGCGCGAGCCGACTACGGCAATAGCTGCCTCATCCTCCGGTATAAGTTCGCCTTTTACGTACAATATAATCGGTGGGTCATAGATTTGTTTTAGGTTCTTCGGGTAATTCTCGTCGAATACGCTTAGCACTCTTACGTTGTGCTTTTTGATAAGTTCAAGTTCTATTTTTAATGCCGGCAGGGCCGGGGCATCTATAATTTTTCTTGCCAAGTCGGGTTTAATACCTTCTACCTCTTCTAAGCGCGCTGGGCTTACTTTAAAAATATTTTCCGTCGAACCGAACTTTTCAAGCAATGCATTAAGGCGCATGTAACCCACGCCGATTATATTTAGCAGTATTAAATCGCTTAACCTGTTCATGCCTTTACCATGGCGCCGTTATTAGCCGCCTTAAGCACCACGCTCTTTAGTTCCTGGAATAAAGCAAAATGTTTATTAACGCAATAGTATTTTATATTGCTGTTATTTTCACTCTCTAGGAGCCCTATTTTCTCCAAATGGATAAGTTCGCGCCAGATGGCATTATAATGCTCATTCGTTAACCTTACGAGTTCGCGGGCATAGTATCTTTTTTCTATATTTGAAAGGAACAAAGATAGAAGTTTAACGCGGGTTTTTGACTGTATTATTTCGTTTAGCATGTGCAACTCCTTTACCCGGTTAGGGATAGAATACCCGGCAAGTGGTTAAAAAATAAGGCTTAACACCGGCCAAATTTAAAGAAAGATTTTACCACAAATTTTGGTCAGCGTCAAGCCCTTAGATAATACCTTTTACTATGTCAAATATCTTACCTGCAGCCTCTACGGCTTCCAGTTCGGAGGTATCTATTATATAATCGGCGGCTTTTTGATAATACGGCAGGCGCAGCTCCAGCAGTTCTTCAATCCTTTTCCTGCGATCGGACACGTTAAGCAGCGGACGGTGCTGGTGCTGCTGAACGCGTTTTAAGATAACATCCGAATCCGCAGACAGGCATATTATCGCACCGTTTCTTCGCAGATTTGCTACATTCTCCCGATTAAGTACCGCTCCGCCGCCTGCGGCAATTACCATGCTTGTTTGAGTGGATAGCTGCTTTATGATTTTCTTTTCTACCTCTCTGAAATACGGCTCTCCTTTTTGGCTGAATATCTGGGGTATCGGCATGTGCTCTTGTTTTTCGATAAGTTCGTCTGTATCTACGAATTTAGCATTCAGCTGTTTTGCCAGGATTTTTCCGACCGTAGTCTTACCGGTGCCCATAAAGCCTATAAGTATTATATTTCTCATCCCCCGCTCCCTACAGTTGCTCGGGATAAGCCCTGAGAGTAATCGAATGGGCTCATTTGGCCAGTTGTCTTAGATAGCCGTGGTAATTGCGCTTCATCTCCAAAACGGAATCGCCTGCGAACTTCTCGCGCATTGCCTTTGCGATCTCGAACGCCAATACCGCTTCGCCGATTACCCCTGCGGCAGGCACTGCGCAAATATCATGGCGCTCAACCGATGCCTTGAATTGCTTCTTGGTTTTTATATCGACTGAAGATAACGGCGATGATAGCGTCGAGATAGGTTTCATGAATGCCCTTGCAAGAATTATTTCTCCGTTTGAAACGCCGCCCTCTATCCCGCCTGCGTTGTTGGTTTTTCTGTAAAAACCTTTTCCTTTTCTGTAGAAAATTTCATCATGGAATTGCGAACCCGGAACCCTTGCGCCTATTAAGGCATTGCCTATTTCGGCCCCTTTTACGCCATGTATAGAAACAAGCGCTCCTGCGATTCTGGAATCAAGGCGTAAATCGGACTGCGCGTAAGTTCCCAGCCCCGGAGGCACATTCTTGGCTATTACCTCAAATGTTCCTCCTAACGAGTCGCCGCGCTCGCGCATTGTTTCTATTCTTTTCATCATTAGTTTTGCCGCATTTTCATCGGCACATCCTACCGGAGAGCGCCGGCTTCTTCGCTTTAGCTCTTCAAGGGATATCCCGAATAGGTGCGCCTCTATTCCGCCGATACACAAAACGTGGCTCATTACCTCGATTCCGAATTCATCCAAAAGTATTTTACAGCTTGCGCCGACAGCTACGCGTACTGCCGTTTCGCGCGCAGAGGCCCGTTCAAGGACATTACGCACATCGTCAAAACCGTATTTTAAGGCGCCCGCCAAATCGGCATGGCCAGGACGGGGCTTTGTCAAAGAGTTCAGCCTCTCGATAGAATAATCCCTGTTTTTGATAAGCAGCGCTATAGGCGAGCCTATGGTTTTACTTTTACGTAAACCGGATATTATTTCAATTCTGTCCTGCTCTATTTCCATCCTCTTTCCTCGGCCGTAACCGCGCTGGCGCCTGGAAAGTTCGGTATTAATAAAATCTTCCTCAATTTTTAAACCGGCGGGCATGCCTTCCAGAATTGCAACCAAAGCCTTTCCGTGTGACTCACCTGCGGTTAAATATCTCAACATTTTTGCTGCCTCCTTTCGCTTCCGCGAATCCTCAAAAGACTGGAAATATCAGGTTTATTATCTTATTTCCGTATAACATCGCAATAACGGCTCCCATAGAAAGGTATGGGCCGTAGGGAATGAGCTCTCTCTTATACCTTATCTTAAGATAAATACCGGCAACAGAGCCTAAAAGCGATGAAAGAAATATCGTCAACAGCGCCAATTTCCACCCGAAGAAAGCGCCGAACATTGCCATTAATTTTACGTCGCCTCCGCCCATCGCCTCTTTTTTAAATATCCATTTGCCTATTACGCCTACCGCGTACAGAGTGCCGCCGCCGGCAAGAGCACCCAAAAGCGATTGCCCTAGGGATAAGAGCCTCCTCGGCGATTCGTGCAGTGACGGAAACACCGCCGATAACAAAACACCTAGCACGATACCCGGTATGGTTATTTCGTCCGGAATAATTTGATGCCTGAAATCTATGAACGTTATTACGATAAGCGCGCAGGTAACGGCCGTATAGATTGTAAATTTTAGACTGACTCCGAACGCCAAATAAAATCCAAGAAACGCCGAAGCGCTGAGCAATTCTACGAGAAAATATGTAAACGATATTTTCTCCCTACAAAAACGGCAGCGGCCCCTCAATAAGATATAGCTTATAAGCGGAATATTATCGTGCCAGGGAATTTTTTTTGTGCATTTCGGGCAATATGAGCGGGGCAATATTACCGATTCTTCTTTCGGCAATCGGTGTATGCAGACATTAAGAAAACTTCCTACGAGAGAACCGAATATGAATACAAGGATAGCATTCGGCATTTTAGCGGGACCTGCGCATTTCCTGTAAAAGTGCTCGGCGCATGATATCTACCGGAGGATGCTTTTTAGTCCATAGATAAAAGCTCATCGCGCCTTGGTATAAAAGCATCCCGAGCCCGTTCATTATCTTAAGCTTTCTCGATCTAGCGGCTTTGAGCAGGCTGGTTAGCGGGGGATTATAAATCAAATCGCAGACAACCAGCTTTGAGTGCAGTGACTTGGGATTTAACAATAACGGATCGTGTTTTTTCATGCCGCAGGGCGTAGCGTTTATTAGAATATCGGCATCGGCAACCGTGCGCTCCATTTCTCTGGCTTCGTTAGGGATGAGCTTTGCGTGGCATGATGGCATGTTTTTATTAAGTAAAGTTACGAGGCGTTGCGCCTTATCTTTTGCTATATCGGTTAAGTATATATATCTAGCACCCTCTATTGCAAGCTGGAAGGAAATAGCCTTTGCCGCCCCGCCTGCGCCTATTATGAATACCGACTTTTTTTTGGGCTCAATACGCAGGTCTCTTTTTAGCGATAATACAAAACCGCGGCCGTCGGTATTGTGCCCTATTAATCTGTCCCCTTCGACAACAATTGTATTTACCGCGCCGACAAGCTTTGCTTCGCGCGAAAGTTCATCCAGAAGCGGTATAACCATTTCTTTATGCGGAACAGTTACGTTAACCCCTGCAATGCCCAGACCCCTCATGCCGAGTATTGAGCTCTTAAGCCGATCGGGGCGCACACAGAACGCCAGATAGGCACAATTGAGGCCCACCTTAGCAAATGCAGCATTATGCATCGCCGGAGAAAATGTATGGCTTACCGGATATCCGATTATGCCGTAAATTGCGGTAGTGCTGTCGATAGGTCTCATGATAGGTCTCATAGTTTATTTAATGCGTTTATATAGGCCTTGACGCTTGCTTCAATAATATCCGTGGAGGCACCGCGCCCGTTAAGTACTCTGTTTTTTATGCGTAACCTTACGGATACCTCGCCAAGTGCCTCTTTTCCGCCGGTTACGCCATGCAAAGAATAATCTTCGAGCCTGGCGCTCATTTTTGATATTTTGTCAATCGCTTTATAGCATGCATCGACCGGTCCGTCACCTACGGCGGATTGTCCGATTATTTTGCCCTTGTATTTTAGTTTTATGGTAGCGGTAGGCTTGACATCCGTGCCGGATACGATATGCAGGGATTCGAGCTTATATTTTTCGCTTACTTTAGCTATTTCAACCTCCAATATTGCCGCTAAATCCTCGTCAAATACCTCCTTTTTCTTATCCGCAAGCGTCTTGAATGCCGCAAAGACTTTGCCTGTGTCTTTTTCGTTTAGCGTATAACCCATTTGTTTCAATCTTTCGCAAACCGCGTGCCTTCCGGAGTGCTTACCCAATACAATCTGTGTTTTGCCTGCGCCTACCTCTTGCGGGCTCATTATTTCGTATGTCGCGCGTTTTGCCAGAACGCCGTGTACGTGTATGCCTGATTCATGCCTGAAGGCGTTTGCGCCTACGATAGCTTTGTTGGGCGGCACAAGAAAACCCGTCATGGCGGATACCAGGCGTGAGGTTTTGAATATCTGGTCTTTTTTGATTTTAGTTTCAACGTTGCTGAAAATGTCTTTTCTCGTCGATAGCGCCATTACTACTTCCTCAAGCGACGCGCTGCCGGCGCGCTCGCCTATGCCGTTTACCGTGCACTCTATCTGCCTTGCGCCGCAGCGTACCGCTTCAAGGGAGTTAGCCACGGCCTGGCCTAAGTCGTCGTGGCAATGAACAGAAATAACCGCTTGATCTATATTGCGGACGTTATTTTTTATTCCACGTATAAGCTGTCCATATTCGTTCGGTATTGTATATCCAACCGTATCCGGTATGTTTACTGTAGTTGCGCCCGCATCAATAACGGCTTCGAGCACCTTGTATAAAAATTCCGGATCTGTCCTTGTGGCATCTTCGGGAGAAAATTCTATGTCGCTTACAAAGCGTTTTGCGTATTTGACCGATTCAACCGCTTGGCGCAGAATTTCATCTTCGGCTTTTTTGAGCTTGTATTTCATGTGTATCTTCGATGTTGCCAAAAATACGTGTATTCTCTGCCTGTGCGCTTTCTTGAGCGCTTTGCGTGCCGCGTCGATATCTTTTTTGATGGCGCGCGCAAGGCCGCATATAATAGGCCCTTTTATTTTTTCGGCGATAAGTTCCACTGCTTTAAAATCTCCGGAGGAAGCAACCGGAAAACCCGCCTCAATTACGTCAACATTGAGTTTTGCCAGTTGGTGCGCAACTTCAAGTTTTTGTTTTATATTCAGGCTTGCGCCCGGCGCCTGCTCTCCGTCTCTTAAGGTAGTATCAAATATTATTATGCGCTGTTTCATTTCATCCAAGGCATCATGCTTCTCAGTTTTTTCCCGACTATTTCTATCGGGTGGTTGTTATCCTTTTTCAATAAAGCGTTAAAAAGCGGCCTTCCTTTTTTATTCTCAAGTATCCACTCTCTGGCGAATTTTCCGTTTTGCACTTCCTTTAGTATCTTCTTCATCTCTTGGCGTGTTTTCGGGGTAATTATCCTTTTGCCCCGCGTCATATCGCCGTAACATGCCGTATTTGAAACGCGTTTACGCATGCCCTGAATACCTTGTTCCTGAATCATATCGGTTATCAGTTTCAATTCGTGCAATACCTCAAAATACGCGATTTCCGGCTGATACCCGGCATTAACTAACGTATCAAACCCCGCTTTTATCAACTCTGAGACGCCGCCGCAAAGAACTGCCTGCTCGCCGAATAAGTCAGTCTCTGTTTCTTCCTTGAATGTTGTTTCTATTACACCTGCGCGGGTGCCCCCGATTGCCCTGGCGTATGCAAGGCCGACTTGTTTCGCCTTTTTTGTATAATTCTGAAACACCGCCAAGAGGCACGGAACGCCTCTTTTTTCCTCGTACATGCGCCTTAATAGGCTGCCGGGCCCTTTTGGCGCAACCATAAAGACGTCTATATGTTTTGGCGGAATAATCTGCTTAAAATGGATATTAAAGCCGTGCGAGAATACAAGCGCCTTGCCTTTTTTTAAATTGGGCGCGATGTAATCCCTGTAAACTTTTGCCTGCACATGATCCTGCGTTAATATTTGTATTACATCGGCTTTTTTCGCCGCCTCTGCGACATTTACCGGATGAAAACCGTCTTTTTTCGCCTGGGAGTAATTCGGCGTTCCCCGCAGTTCGCTCACTATCACATGCATTCCCGAGTCGCGCAAATTCAAAGCCTGGGCCCGGCCCTGTATCCCGTAGCCTATAATTGCGATTTTTTTATGTTTCAAGATATTCAAATCAGCGTCTTTATCATAGTAGATTTTTGGCATTAGCATTCCTCCATGACTTTTTGTAAGTATTACCAGACCCTTATTTTGTCCTTAGCATACGCCATAGCAACATCCTTTTCAACCAGGCCTTTGCGTATAAGCGCGGCAAGGGAATCATCCATAGTCTGCATGCCGAGTTTAGAACCCGTCTGAATCAAAGAATACAGCTGATTAGTTGCGCCTGTCCTGATTAGGTGCCTTACGGCCTGCGTTGCCAGCAATACCTCTGTCGCCGCTACTCTTCCCGCCTTGCCTTTTTTTGGCAGCAGTATCTGGGCTACGACCCCCTCAAGGCATTCGGCTAACTGTGCCCTTACCTGGTATTGTTTTTCCGGGGGATATGCATCTATGATCCTGTTAACGGCTCCTACCGCATCCGGAGTGTGCAGAGTTGTCAATACCAGATGCCCTGTTCCGGCAGCAGTAATAGCCATGGAAATTGACTCAAGATCCCGTATCTCGCCGACAAGTATGACATTGGGATCCTGGCGCAACACGTGCTTAAGGGCATTTGCAAAGCTCAGCGTATCTGTGCCGACCTCTCTCTGCTTGACTATACTTCTGGAGGATTCATGTATGTATTCGACCGGATCTTCAATACTTATAACCATACATTTGCGTTCTTTGTTTATGATTTCTATCATAGCTGCCAGCGTGGTGGATTTTCCTACTCCAGCCGGGCCTGTTACTATAACCAGCCCCATTAATTTTCTGGCTAAATCTCCCACAGATTCAGGCAGTCCAAGCTGCTGGATATTCTGCACAAAATGAGGAATATGCCTCATCGCAACCGTAATGTTGCCTTTTTCAATGTGTAAGTTCACCCTGAATCTTGTTTTATCGGACAGCATATAGGAAATATCCAGCTCTAAGGTATCCTGGAAAATTTTCTTTTGTTTATCGTTTAACATGCCGAATACCATATTTTTTATATCTTCGCTGGAGATAACTTCATGATCCAAAGGCGCGAGTTCACCGTCGATTCTAAATATCGGCGGACGGCCTGCTACCAAGTGGACGTCCGAGGCGTTTTTCTTTACCGCCAAAGAAAGTAATTTATCAAGATCGTTCGATGTAATTGTGTCTTTGCCCATCATTTCCCCCCTATAGGTTCCTTGCGTTCTTCCAATGCCATAGCTATTCTGCCTGTCCTGACTACTTCCCGGATACCAAAAGGCGCTAAAAGCTCGAATGCAGATTTAATTTTTTCTTGCTCGCCTGTTAATTCCAGCGTAATAGATTTCGCGCCCACATTCACTGTCTTCGCTTCAAGCGTTTCCGCGATAGCCGCTATCTCTTCTTTTATCTTCGGCGTTGCCGCAGAAACTTTTATCAAAAGAAGCTCCCTGTCCACGAACCCTTTTTTTGTCAGGTCATATACGGTGATTACGTCTATTAATTTATGCAGCTGCTTCTTTATCTGTTCAAGCGTCCTGTCGTCGCCCTCGACAATTATTGTCATGCGCGAAACACTTGGATCTTCGGTTTCGCCTACCGTCAATGAACTAATATTGAATCCTCGCGCGCTGAAAAGGCCTGCTATCCGCGCCAAGACGCCGAATTTATTCTCAACTAACGCGCATATCGTATGTTTCATGCCATGCCGCCTATCATCCGGTGAATTGCCTCTCCCGCCGGTACCATAGGAAAAACGTTTTCTTCCTTATCGACGATAAAATCCATTAAAACCGGCTTTGGGCTGGCAATGGCCCGCTCTATCGCCGGCCTGACATCTTGTTTTTTATCCACTCTTATTCCGAGCGCGCCGTACGCCTCTGCCAGTTTAACAAAGTCGGGATTGCCCTCGAGGCAGGTTCCCGAATAACGTTTTTTATAAAAAAGCTCCTGCCATTGCCTTACCATGCCCAGGTAGCAATTATCCAGTATCGCTATTTTAACAGGCAGCTTATTATGCACCGCGGTTGCCAGTTCCTGAATGTTCATTTGGATAGAGCCGTCCCCCGCAATGTCAAAAACAACCTTGTCAGGACAGCCGACCTGTGCGCCTATTGCGGCAGGAAAACCGAAGCCCATCGTACCTAGGCCGCCGCTTGATAAAAATGTCCGGGGCTTTGTGAACTTATAATACTGCGCCGCCCACATCTGGTTCTGGCCGACTTCCGTAGTAATTATTGCCTCGCCGCCTGTCGCCTCGTATATTTGTTCTACCACATACTGCGGTTTTATACTCTGGCTATCCTTGTACGCTAAGGGATATTTCTTTTTCCACTCGTTTATTTTTTTGAGCCACTCGATTGTGTGCGGTGTTTTTACGAGTTTGTTAAGTTCTGTTAGAATATTTTTTGCATCGCCGACTATAGGAACTTCGACATCGACATTTTTTGAAATTGCCGCAGGGTCTACGTCTATATGTATGATTTTTGCATGCGGGGCGAATTCATCTAATTTTCCGGTAACCCTGTCATCAAACCGCGCCCCTACAGCAATGAGCAAGTCTGCTTCTTGCACCGCATGATTTGCGTAAACAGTGCCGTGCATGCCCAGCATACCAAGCGAAAGCTCATGCGTCCCCGGAAAACCGCCCAACCCAAGAAGTGTCATGGCAACAGGCGCCTGGGTTTTTACGGTGAATTCCATAAGCTCTTTCGATGCGCCTGAAATTATCACTCCGCCGCCGGAATAAATAACCGGTTTTTTACTTTCCGCTATCAGCTTTGCGGCTTTTTTTATTTGTCCCGGATGCCCGGCGTACGTGGGATTATAACTGCGTATTTCTATTTTTTCGGGATAGTGATATTCCACCTCTTTGGTGGAGACATCCACCGGCAGATCTATTAACACAGGCCCGGGCCGTCCGGTGCGGGCTATATAAAATGCCTCTTTAATAGTCTTTGCAAGCTCGCCGGTGTCCTTTACCAGGTAATTATGTTTTGTTATAGGGCGGGTTATTCCGGTTATGTCAGCTTCCTGAAATGCGTCGCTTCCTATAAGATGCGTTTTGACCTGCCCTGTTATTGCGACAATAGGAACAGAATCCATGTAGGCGTTTGCAATACCCGTAACAAGATTGGTAGCGCCCGGCCCCGATGTGGCAATACAGACTCCGACTTTTCCCGTTGCGCGGGCATAACCATCGGCTGCGTGTACAGCTCCCTGCTCATGGCGCACCAGTATAAAACGTAAGGAGGCGTCATATAACGCATCAAAAATAGGCAGAACAACTCCGCCGGGGTATCCGAAGATTACTTCTACCCCTTCCTTGATTAAAGATTCAATCAGTATTTTTGCCCCGTTTAGTTTCATATTACGACTCCAGCACGGCTCCTTTATCTGCTGAAGAAACGCATTTTGAATATCTCGCCAGATACCCGGTATTTACTTTGGGTTTCGGCGCCCGCCAGGCGGATTTTCTTTTTGACAGCTCTTTTTGCGATAACTTAGCCTCTATTTTCCGATTAGGAATATCAATAGATATTTCGTCCCCGTCTTTTAAAAGTGCAATGGGGCCTCCGGCCTGCGCCTCAGGCGTTATGTGCCCGATACACGGGCCGCGGGTTCCTCCCGAAAATCTTCCGTCGGTAATAAGGGCGGTGTCATTCTGCAGGCCCATACCTATGATAGCCGAAGTGGGCGAGAGCATTTCCCTCATTCCCGGTCCGCCCGCAGGCCCCTCGTAGCGTATGACAATAACAGAATTCTTCTTTATCCGCCCCCCCAGAATAGCCTTCATCGCATCCTCTTCCGAATCAAAGCACACTGCCTTTGCCTTAAATCTCATCATTTGCTTATCAACAGCTGCCTGCTTTACAACCGCTCCGCGCGGCGCCAGGTTTCCCCTTAAAACCGCTATACCGCCTTCTTTTCTGTAAGGATTAGAGAGCGGGCGGATTATATCATCGTTATAAATTTGCGCGGCATTGGCAATTTGATATATCCTTTTACCGCTTAATGTCATCGCATCGTTTAATTTCGGTTTCAGCCTTTTTAAAACCGCCGGAATCCCTCCTGCGAATTCCAAATCTTCCATAAAGTAAATTCCCGATGGTTCGATAGAAGTAATCGTGGGTGTTTTTTTACTTATCTCATCGAATAGTTTTAGCGGCAGGGATATCCCGGCTTCGTTTGCAATCGCGGTTAAATGCAGCACCGAGTTGGTTGAGCCGCCTAGTGCCATATCAACTGTTATGGCGTTCTGGAACGCCTGTTTTTTTACGATGCTTCTTGGCAGGACATTTTTGTTCACCAGTTCGACAGCGCGTATTCCGCTCTCGTAGGCGATACGTTCTTTCTTAGCGCTAACCGCCAGAGCGCTGCCGCAGCCCGGCAGGGATAACCCAATTGCCTCGCTCAGGCAAGACATTGTATTTGCGGTATAAAGCCCCTGGCAGGATCCTGCGCCCGGGCATGTCTCTATTTCCAAGCACTCAAGCTCGCGCGCGCTGATTTCGCCTTTTTTAAATCTTCCCACCGCCTCAAATGTGTCCCTTACAAGCGCAAGGTGTTTCATTTTATATCTGCCTGTATACATGGGACCCGCAGTAACCACGATTGCCGGGATATTAATACGCAGAAGCCCCATGATCATGCCGGGCGTAATCTTATCGCAGTTTGTAAGTGCAACTATACCGTCTAAACAATGAGCCATTGCCACTGATTCTATTGCATCCGCTATGAGTTCCCTTGACGGCAGCGAATACCTCATGCCTTCATGGCCCATGGCGATTCCGTCGCAAATACCCGGAATGCCAAATACAAAAGGCGTACCGCCTCCTGCGCAAATACCGTTTTCGATAGAGCGTTCCAATCCCCGCATATTTGTGTGTCCCGGAATTAAATCCGAGAAGGCACTTGCTATGCCGATAAAAGGCTTGGACAATTCTCTTTTGGATAGGCCTGTTGCGTATAAAAGCGCTCTATGCGGCGCCCTTTCGCTACCTTTTTTGATTTTATCGCTGCGCATCAATTACCTCCCTCACCTGCCACAAGAAGCAGACTTATATATCCGCGGCACCCTACGGCTTATCCAGCAGACTATCTCATAGGAAATAGTACCGCATAAATCCGCAAGGTACTCGGCGGTTATTTTATCATTTTTTTGCTCTCCAAGCAAGCAAACTTCATCGCCCAGTTTTACCGTTTTCAAAAGACCGACATCCACCATCGTCTGGTCCATACATATCCTGCCTGCCACCGGCGCGCGTTTACCCCCTATAAGGACATGCGCTTTATTTGACAATGTGCGCGGGTAACCGTGGCTATAGCCGACAGGTATCGATGCAAGCATGGTATTTTTTTGCGTAACGTACGTATGGCCGTAGCTTATGTAGCGACCCTTCGGTGTTTCCTTAAGCCATACTACGCGCGCCTTGAAACTCATCGCAGGGAAAAGCATGTGTTGTTTTTTTGTATTGTTATCAGGGTATAATCCGTAAAGCATAAGGCCGGGCCTAATCATATTAAAGTGCGCTTGTTTATACCCTAATGTGCCCATGCTGTTTGCGGCATGTTTAAAAAGGATTCTTATTCCTCTCTCGTCGAGGTTGGCTATCAGTTTATTAAAATGCGACAATTGGGATAGCGTATATTCTCTGTCTTCGTCCGCCGCCGATAAATGGGTAAAAATCCCCTCCAGTTTTAAATTCCTGCTTGCTGCGGCCTCAATGATAAAATCCATGGCATCTTCAAACCATACGCCCAGGCGGCCCATCCCTGTGTCTATTTTTATATGCACGGGGACTATTTTATTTTGTGTTTTTGCCTGTTTACTGAGCGCTTTTATCATAGTCTTGGTAAAGAGGGTAAGCGTAAGGTTTAACTTTAGCGCATCTTTAAGCTGGGATGGATGCACTACGCCTAAAATAAGTATCGGTGAGCGTATTTTAGCGTTACGCAATTCTTGCGCCTCTTCTATTGAGGCCACAGCCAGGTAATCGACTCCGCAGTTGCAAAGTTTCTTGGCAACCGGCACTGCGCCATGGCCGTATGCATCCGCCTTTACAACAGCAAGAACCTTTGTGTTCTTAGGGGTTATCTTGCGCGCCAGCGCGAGATTTTTTTCTATTGCGTTTAAATTAACTTCTATCCAGGCCGGTCTATAATTATCCATATGTTATTTTATAGTACATGTATGCGGGTGTATATATAACGGAACCAGGTCATACGGATTATCGCCTTTGGTATGCTTTAATTTATCCAGCCCCAAAAACCCTACCGCAGATGCCCTTGGATACCAGAGATGTTCCGGCGCGAGGATGGCAGCATTTCCTTTATGTTTTAATATCTCCTCGCGGTAAACCCGTATGCCGTCGCCTATAAAAAGTGTTTTGCCTGTTGTTTTCTTAAGCGTATCTTTTATGGGTTCCACGACATACTTTGATTTTCGGGATATTTTGGCGTTTTTTGCCTGATAAAGCGCGGAATATACCGGAACGACCTCTGCAGGCACTGCGGAAGAAACGACAATCCGAGAGATCGTAACGACAAAACGCACAGAACTATCAAGTATATGGCTCGATCTGACCAATCTTACCGCAGACGCAATCATATACCTGTACCACAAGATCGACGGTACTAATTATCGCATATTCGAGACTATGGCGTGGGCGGTTACTGATAACGATGGCGTACTCGTTGCCGGATTGACGATCAATAACGATTTCAAAGTAACTATTGTTGGCGCAGAAGGCGCAGGCGTCAATATACCATATAACATTATCTACCAAGAGCTGGAATCGTAGCCGTATCGGTAGATAGGATCACACGATAACAATGAGCGTTGGCAACAAATGGATTTACGGCTATACGAATCGAAAGAAGCTATCGTTGACCGGTAGCGTTGGCGCAGGCACAGATTATCAAA
>JBDRLY010000024.1:0-16593 GCA_043812735.1 Candidatus Omnitrophota bacterium
GTGTTGGGGTTTATTATGCTTATGGAGTTATCACCAAAGTTAGTTACCGCCCAGTTGCCGTCGGAAAGCACTGCGATACTGTGAGGATGACTTAAATTGAGCCCTTCTTTAAACGTCTCTGCGTGCTTTACTTTACTATAATCATACTTTTTTTCTTTCTGCGCTCCAGGCTTTGCCTCCCTCTTATAACGCTTGTTCAATAACTCTATAAACCTGTCCGGCGACTCGGTATCGTAGCTAAAAAGCCTAAGCCATCTTGAGAGGAAACGCTTGAAATCATCCTTTTTCTCGATGCCGGGCAGCGCCTTTTCAACGCCTACAAAAAACTTCTCCCACATATCAAGGTCTCTTTTGTCAAACGTCTTTTTGTTTGCCTCAAGCTCCGAAAATACCCTGTTGAATTCATCAAGGACATCCGGCGTAAGCCACTTTGTGCCAGATGGTGTAAGGAACGTCAGAAACACAAAACCCTCAAATGATTTTTCACCTACAAGCGCGGGCCGCTCGCAAATAAGGTTGGAGATATATCTTTTGAAAAACCGCGTTTTTTCTTTATTTGCGTAAAAATAAAGGAATTTCTCAAGGAATTCTTTAGACGGCAGCGGCCTGGTGAGGAATTTTTGCAGCTTGACGGCAGTTATTTCCGAAATATTCAGTTCATTTAAAAGCACATCTGGTATCGCCTCAAGCCACACGCAAAAGCGTTTTAAGTACTCCCTGAGGTCTTTTTCATTTCTGAATGAGTTGTTTATATACAAATTTAAGCCGCTTTTCTGGCCTGGCGAAAGCAGGTTTATTACCGGGAAATCCGCTTCGTAATCGTCCAGGTTAAATTTTACAGCTATATCCTCGCGTTTGGCTTCTTCAAGGATAGCCTGCTTGCGTTTTTTCACTTCGTCTATCGCGACGAGTTCGCCCTTCGGGGGATCGTTCCTTCCGTAACCGATGGAAAAGTTAAGCCGCAGGTTGAAAAATACGGGCCATTGTTTGTGCTTCTGGTAAACCGCTTCATTTATAAGGAGATAATCCCCTAGAATAAGGTAGCTTTTCCTGGAATCCTCCCTGAACGGCACTCTGTATGCCTCAATGCAGCTGCCGGGGATAAATTCCGTTTCGTTTTCAAGGCGCTTTGAGCCGGTGATCTTGGACGGATGAAGCCCCACTAAAAGCGCCTCATCAAGGTATCTTGTTTTCTCAAGGGTAAGTATCTCGTGGAAGCCTTCTTCGTTGGGCAATATTACGCCCTGTTGTGTGTTAAGCCACGGTAATAGCGCCTGGCACGCGGTATCAAGAAGCGCCCGTGAAGCATTGACTTTTTTGTTATTTGAATCAAGCCATTTAAGCGTTGCTATAAAACCGTTTAACAGGGCATACTGGTGCAGAGGTGTTTTAGCTATGAGTTTGCCGGTAAATACCTCTACCGCCAATAGCGTTACTTCGTCTATCTCTACCTCGTTGCGGGCAATATTCAGGCGCGAGAGAGACGGCATCTCCAGCACAAGTTCCTCAGGCAGGCCGTAGCCTTCTATCTCAAAGGACTGTATCTGCACGCCGGATACCTGCAGTTTTACCTGCATTTTGGCGCGCGTATGCTCATCCCCGTGGGGCGCCTTATAGAAAAATGCCACCTCTTCTTCGAGTTCTTGTAGTGTGGGGATTTCTTCTGGTATGCCCCTTCCTTCACGCGGGATTAAATATGTAGTAAGCAATTTATCCAAATCCATACCTTCACCACTGTCTTTTACCTGTATACCTGTTGCGCTCATTGCAATATCCACTCTTTCATCAGCGTTGTCGTATTTTACATAGCCGCCGTCCACATAAATGTAATTATCTAATTTATTGATTAACTTATTGTTTAAGTAAATGGGCATTTTTGTTGAAAGCAGGAATTTATTCTTTAAAAACTCCTCCATGCTATCCAGAAATTTACGGGGCTTGGGCTTGCTCCAATTTATAGATACCGCAGTGCCCTTCTCCGTGCGCTGGGACTCTTCCATGCGAAAATATATGTTTCCGTCCGCGCCCTTAAAAAATATTATCCTGTGCGCTTTTTCTCTAAGGTCTTCGGGTTTAGTATCCAAAATAACTGTATCGCCTTCTTCAAGGCCCGGGTTTGCGGGGTCAAGAAGGTATGATAGTATCTGCAGGCCGCCTACGCCAAAGCGCCCTATGGGGCGTTTTTTCTTTGATGTCGCATCAAGGGCGTTTGAGATTAGTTCCACTATCGACTGGTATGGAGTTTCTGTTGACTGGCGCATTATAAGAGTGTCAAGGCGCTTTGGCCTGAGTTTTCCGAATTCCTGCATTAAGGCTGTGGCTTTTTGCGGGTCCATGATAACGCCGGATATATCAAATCTATCTACTATGTCCCGGTCGGTTTCACTGCGGTATAAGTCCATAAAATCTATGTATTGGGCAAAAGGAATACCGCCCCGCTTCTCGCTTTTGCGTGGTTTTCTCCCAAATGCCGCTATTGTAATATCCTCCTCCTGGGGATACATACTTATAAGATTCTCAAGCGTGGATTCACTTATTGTGTCTTTGTATTTAGCGTAAAGGTGATTTATTGACGGGGCTTTATTATGGTAGGTGTCGTTTAACTCTTTGGCCTGTGCGTAGTTTTGCTTTATCCAGTTGCGCATGCCGGCAAAATTTTGCACAGCGCCTTCGGCTTTGAGCTCTTCGAATTTCGCTGTCCATTGCGCTATCTCGTATAATTCATGCTGCAAAACAGCATAGGCTTCAGCGCCTGAGAGTTCCACGTCAATATAAATTACGGGTACTTTATATTTCTGGCCTAGGCCTATATGCACGAAAGAGCCTGTATTCTTAAGCAAGCCCTTTATCGGTATTACCTTCGCCTGCGCGTTTTGTCCCTCAGCGAGTTTGTATATGTCTTTATTTATATTGGCTGGGTCGTTTTTTAAATCTTCGGGGATGTTCGTCGCGATATAGTCGTCAACCGCTCTATGGGGTACGCCTCTTAACTCGTTTGCTAACTCATCGCTCATGGACTGCCTGGAGGCAACAGGCCGCAGCGCAGAACCCATCGCTATGCCGAATGCAGTATATGGTCGACCTAATTCTTCGGCATCCCGAAGGGGGACCCGAGTTTTTGCAACATTCGGGATCGCATAGCCTGTCTGGGAGAGCACAAATGCTATGCATACTAAAAGCGCCGTCGTTTTAAGCATAAATTTTCCCGCTTTCATTTTTCCCCTTATTTCATCCATTTTAAAGCACATAAGAAAGCGCTCAAAAATCAAAGCAGCCCACTACCTTGTTTTTCTAAAAAACAAGGTTATGGCTCTACCTCATCTCTCTAGTTAAAGTATGGATTATAAAAGAGGGTTTGTCAAGGGGGGCAGCCGGTATTTTATAACCTTAACAGTTTTAAGGCGTTAAGGATAGCGCAGGTATAAACTCCTGCCATAAGGTCATCCAGCATCACGCCCATGGAACCGGGGAGTTTCTCGAGTTTGTGTATCGGAGGGGGCTTTAGAATATCAAATAACCTGTAAAAAATAAATCCAAGCGCTAAATTAAAGAAGTTAAACCTTACAAAAAGATATGCCACCAATATGCCTGCCAATTCGTCAATTACTATTTTCTGCGAGTCTTTCCCGCCGAAGGCCCTTTCTGCCCTGCCGCAGATTAAAAATCCCAGCAAAATAACAAAAACCGCGCTTCCCAGGTAAAGATAGGTATTGCGGTATACCAGTAAATATATAATTATGCCCGCTAATGTGCCGTTTGTGCCGGGGGCAATGGTGGAATAGCCCAAACCGAACACGCTTGCCAGAATTTTTATCAGCCGCGTCATTTATTTAAGGAAAAGCCTTTTGTTTTTTATAAGATAAGTAATGCCTGATCCGAGCGTAAACAAAACAGTAACGCTCATAATAATTAGTACGCTTAAGTTAAAACATTTTTCGTATTCGCCTGTCCATAAAGTTGTGTATCTAAGGAGCGTCTCCTTTATCGCCAGAACGCCCAGAATTAAAAATATTGCGCTCATTTGAGAAACTGTTTTGTGCTTGGCCCCCCTTGACGCTTCTATTATTATACCCTTGTTTGCCGCAGTAAGCCTAAGGCCGGTTATGATAAGTTCACGCACTATTATCAGGACAACCATCCATGCAGGCACAAGCCTCAGCTCAACAAATCCCAAAAATGCCGCCAAAACAAGTATTTTATCGGCAATAGGGTCGACCAGTTTGCCGAAGGTGGTAATTTCGTTCCTTCTGCGGGCTAATTTTCCGTCTATTAGATCGGTAAACGACGCTAGTAAAAAAGTAAAAAATGCAAGGTATCTCGCACTAAGGCCTTTTGAGAATAAAAAAAACATGAATAAAAACGCAAGGCCTATCCGCGAAATTGTAATTTTATTGGGCAAATTCATCCCGCACCTTCTCTTTTATTCACCCTTTTTATAATATACATTTACACCCCACTCCTTTTTAATGAAACTATATTGAATATAAAGAAGGTGCGGGGTTCATTTTAAATTGCCTCTCCTACTAAATCATACTCAAGCGTATCAATTATGCGCGCATTAACAAAATCACCCGGATTTAGTTTGCGCTTGCTCTCTACATATACGCAGCCGTCCACCTCGGGCGCATCCGCTTCTGTACGTCCAATATATGATTTTTTTGCCTTTTCTTCAATTAAAACCTCTAGTTTTTTTCCCAAAAAACGGCTGTTGACTTCTTTGGAAATCTCCTCTTGAAGCGCCATTACTTCATTGAGCCTTTGTTTTTTTATTTTTTCCGGGACCTGGTCCGGAAATTTCGCTGCTGCTGTATTTTCTTCTCTTGAATATACAAATGCGCCGAGCCGCTCGAATTTTATATTTTTCATAAAACCGAGTAGCTCCTCAAACTGGGTTTTTGTCTCTCCGGGAAAACCCACTATCAGGGATGTGCGTATTGTAAGCTCCGGGATATTATCGCGCAATGTACCGATAAGCGCGAGAATTTGTTTTTTTGTAATGTGCCTGCGCATTTTTTTTAATATAGCGTCATTTATATGCTGCAGGGGCAAATCGATATACCTACAAAGTTTTGGAAGCTCTTTCATAGCAGCGATTAATTCCCCGCTTACATGCGCCGGATGTGTATATAAAAGCCGAATCCAGAACTTTCCTTTTATATTATTTAATTTCTCCAGGAGCTCAGGCAGGCGCGGTTTTTTATAAATGTCTTTTCCGTAAAGCGTAGTGTCCTGCGCTATCAAATTAATTTCCTTCGCCCCGCAATCCCCGGTAAGAAACTGCGCCTCTTTCACAACGGATTCTAATTCGCGCGAACGATAAGGCCCGCGTATAAAAGGCACTGCGCAATAGCTGCAGCGGTTTATGCAGCCGTCGGCGATTTTTATATAAGCGTAATGTGCGGGGCTTATCGCATGTCGCGGGCTTTTGTGAGTGTACAAAGACTTCGGCACCCCCAAAAATACGTCTACCTCTTTAAGCTCGTTTACAAGTTCTCCTTTATAGCGCTGCGGCAGGCACCCGGCAACCACCAGGTATTTTAATTTGCCTTCTTCTTTTAGCCGGGCGCATTTTAATATTACGTCTATCGATTCCTGTTTTGCCTCTTTTATAAAAGCGCAGGTATTTACAATAGCGATATCGGCGCCGTCGAGCTCATCAGAGATTACATGGCCTTTTTCTTTCAATGCGCCGAGCATTATTTCCGTATCAACCAGATTTTTTGCGCAACCTAAGCTAAGGTAACCTATCCTCACCCCGCACCTTCTCTTTTATTCACCCTTTTTATAATATACATTTACACCCCACTCCTTCTTAATGAAACTACATTGAATATAAAGAAGGTGCGGGGTTCATTTTTTAATTAATAAGCCGGGTTCTAGACCCGGCTTTCATGCTGCAATTCCCTAACCGCCTGTCTTGCGGTTTTATTTTTTACTCATCCCTTCGCGGGTTATAACTAAATTTTTTATAACGCCTTGTCCCGGCGAGCCGAGATTGTAGCCGTTTAAATCAAGGGAAAGCGCGTGCCCCTTGCCTGTCCAGAGCTCTATGCTTTTTTGCGCTTCCAGTTTCTTAACGCTGCCCTTGGGCAAAATATTCTGAAATACGGTCTTCCCGTCACATTTCACCTGCATCCACACCTCATCGCTGGTGGCCATGGTTAATTTAAGCGCTGTGCCAGCGGAAATAACCGGGAAATTCTGCTTTGGTTGCGGCTTCTGCGCAAGTTTCGTTTTTTTAGGCGCGGTTTTAATTTTTGAACCGATGCCAACGAAGAGTTTGTGGCCCGCTATAATCAGAAAATATGCCGCGATAACCGAGACGGCAACAATTGCCGTTTTCTTAATAAGCGGTTTTAAGTTTATCGCCTTTCGCTCTTCTTTATCTTTATGAGAAACTGTGCTTGTAGTAACCGGCTCAAGCAATACCGTCGCTTTTTGGGGGCACAAAAGCATGTATTCGTTAAGGACCTCTTCTTCGTTCAGCTTGAGGTACTCGGCGTATTTTTTAAGAAAACTTTTTATGTAGGTGGGGCTTAGTGCATCAAACTTATTTTCTTCAAAGGCGCTCAATACACTAAGATGTATCTTTGTTTCCTGATTCGCCTTATCAAGCGATATATTTTTTTCTTCGCGGGCCTGCTTTAACTTTTCACCTAAATTAGGCATTACTCTCTACCCTCTTGAGTTTTTCCGCCGTAGGCGGACCCGCCTCTGGCGGGTAACCCTCTATTCCCCGATTTAAATTTCTCTTCCAGCTCATCGAGGTCGCCCACTAAAATATCTCTTGCTTTCGAACCGCAGTAAGGCCCGACAACACCTTCCTCTTCCATCATATCTATCAAGCGTGCGGCGCGCGTATAACCGAGCCTCAGGCGCCTTTGAAGTATCGAAACCGATGCCTGGCCTGTCTGGACAACCAGCCGTGCCGCTTCCTCAAACATATCATCGCGCCCCAACTTGCCTGTGCCGAAGCTCCTTTTCTCTTCCAGAATTTCTTCGTCATACTCAGGCGGCCGCTGGGACTTCACAAAACTAACCACTCTTTCTATTTCCGCGTCACGTATCAAAGTGCCTTGGGCGCGTGCGGGTTTTGCGTCGCCGGGTTTAAGAAACAGCATGTCACCTTTACCTAACAATTTGTCTGCGCCGTTCATATCGAGGACCGTTCGCGAATCAACCTTTGATGCGACCTTAAAGGAGATCCTTGCAGGAAAGTTTGCCTTTATGACGCCTGTCACCACATCAACGGATGGACGCTGGGTCGCAAGTATCATGTGAATGCCTACGGCGCGCGAAAGCTGCGCTAATCTCGTAATGGCGCCTTCCACTTCGTTCTGGGCAATTATCATGAGATCCGCCAGCTCGTCGATTATAACAACGATATAAGGCAGTTTCTCGGGCGGGGGCGTTTCAGTAGCGTTTTCTGATTTTTCCTTTGCGAACTGCGATTTCATCTTTTCGTTATACTGAGCAATGTTCCTTACGGCCAATCTTGCGAATAATTTGTAGCGCTCTTCCATTTCGTTAACAACCCACTCCAGGGCTACCGATGCCTTTTTGGAATTCGTAACAACCGGCGACAACAAATGCGGAATATCATTAAATATAGCCAGTTCGACCATTTTCGGGTCAACCATTATGAATTTTACCTCATCCGGCGTTGCTTTATACAACAAGCTTGTTATTATCGAGTTAACGCATATCGTTTTGCCTGAACCCGTTGTCCCGGCAATTAACAAATGCGGCATATCCGCTAGTTCCGCTATTATGGGTTCGCCGGCGACGTCCTTGCCTAAAATAAGCGGCAACTTGTAATTTGCTACTTTTTTATATCCCGGCGATTCCAGCACTTCGCGCAGCGATACAATGCTTGTAGTGATATTCGGCACTTCCACGCCGACGCGCGACTTGCCTGGTATCGGGGCAACTATCCTCACGGAATGCGCCTTCATCGCCAGCGCAATATCGTCCGATAGCGCCGCTATCCTGCCTACCTTAACGCCGGGCGCAGGTTCAAGCTCATAAGTGGTAATTGTAGGGCCCTGGTCAACTTCCGTAACTTTTACCTCTATATCAAAATCACGCAACGTTTCTTCAAGAATAGCCGCATTTCTCTGTAAATCCTCCTTTATAGCCCTTTGCTCTATCGGGCCGGGTGTATCCAGGAGATCGATGCCGGGCAATTTATATGTTCCCACTATGCGCGCCGGCGCTACTTTAACAGGTGCCTTGCGGGGCGGCTCAATAGTAATTTTGGGCGGAGCTTCTTTTGCTTTCGGCTTCGTTTCGGGAAATTTCGTTTCTGTCGGCTGGATTTTTGGCTTTGTTAGGGAGTCCTTTTGCAGCCTGGGCTGGATTTGCGGCTTTATATTTACCTGTGCCTGCGTCTTTATCTGCGGCCTTGTTTTCTGCGCGCCCCTATTGCGTATAAATGCCGCGATATTTTTTACCATGCCGATAATCGCCGGTAATGTGGTAAATTCGCTCACCAACGTCAGGAGCGCAAGAGCAAGCATAACTAAAAAGATATAACTTCCCGCCTTACCTAAATAACGCACTAATATATCGGAGAAATATAAACCAAGCAGCCCGCCGCCCTGCATTCTCAATTGCGTGCCGCCGAACAAAGCAATTGTCGCAAGTAATGCGCATAATGTGGAGAATAAAAGCGAAGTTGCTATTAATTTTATATAAGCCCGCTGAGGTGTTTTGCCGTAAACCCTCGCAAGGCCCCAGAGGGACAATAAAATAACGAATAAATACGAAACAATACCGAAAGCGGTAATTAAAGCGCCGGCAACCCACGCGCCTACTATGCCTATTACATTACTTACCGGACGGTTTGGAGTGGAGGTAAATATCGGTAGGTCTTTAGGTGTATACGAGGCGAGGCTTGCTAATAAAAAAAGGGCTCCTGCGAAAAGAACAATTGCGGCTATTTCGTCATAGCGCCGTTTATCCATATCTCTTACTTTTCGGCCTGCTTCCTGGAAAGGTTTAACCTTCCCTGCTCGTCTATTTCTATGAGCTTAACCGTAACTGTATCGCCGATTTTAACTACCTCATCGACGTTTTTGACATATTTATCAGCGAGTTCCGAAACATGTATAAGCCCTTCTCTCTGCGGCAGTATCTCGCAGAACGCGCCGAACGGCATAATGCGTGTAATTTTTCCGGTATAAATCTTGCCGACTTCCGGCTCCTGTGTCAGGCCGCGTATAATATCTAGGGCTTTCTCCATCGCTTCCGCTTCGGTAGACGCCACCATAACAGTACCGTCTTCTTCGATATCAATGCTTACGCCTGTATCGGCTATGATTTTACGTATTATCTTGCCGCCGGGCCCTATGACATCGCGGATTTTTTCCGTATTTATCTTAAGCGTTACTATGCGCGGGGCAAATACGGAGAGCGTTTCTCTCGAGCACGCAAGCGTTTGTTCCATCTTATCCAAAACCGCCATTCTTGCTTTTTTCGTCTGCGCCATGGTATCAGTTAAAATCGCCTCTGAGATGGAATCTGTTTTTATATCAAGTTGCATTGCGGTTACGCCCTTACGGGTCCCGGCAACTTTAAAATCCATGTCTCCGAAATGATCTTCTATGCCGCCTATATCCGTCAAAATCACGTATTTATCTTTTTCTTTTATGAGACCCATCGCTATACCGGCGACAGGCGCTTTTATCGGCACGCCTGCATCCATGAGCGAGAGCGTAGCCGCGCAAACCGTAGCCATCGACGAAGAGCCGTTTGATTCCAGTATTTCAGACACAATGCGCAGTGTATAGGGAAATTCCTCCTTAGATGGTATAACAGCATAAAGCGAGCGCTCAGCCAGGGCGCCGTGGCCTATTTCCCGCCGGCCGGGGCCTCTTATCGGCTTTATCTCGCCTACGCTAAAAGGCGGGAAACTGTAATGAAGCATAAAACTCTTGAAAGTTTCGCCGGCTAAAGCGTCTATTCTCTGCGCATCGCTTGCCGTACCCAATGTGGTAACAGCCAATGCCTGTGTTTGTCCGCGCGTAAACAGCCCGGAGCCGTGCGTTCTGGGTAAAATCCCCACCTCGCAGGTAATCGGCCTTATATCCCCGTAGGCTCTGCCGTCAACGCGCAATTTTTTATCCAAAGTCATCCTGCGGACTTCTTCACATTCTAATTTAACCAGCACATCCTTTAGGTTTTGCTCGGTATATTGCGAACTTTCCGTGACAAAGATTTCTTTTAAATCCTTGGCAATTAAATCCACTGCTTCCTCGCGACGATCCTTCGTATCCAGGGAATATGCCTGCTTCAGTTTCTCAAGCGCCTTTTCCTTTATCTTAGTATAAAGCTCCTCATTTGGCGTTTTTATCTGGACATCCATTTTCGGTTTGCCTACGCTTTTGGCAACGCGTTCCTGTAAGTCAATTACGGCCTGTATTTGCGAATGTCCGAATTTTATCGCTTCAAGCATGAGTTCCTCGGGAACCTCTTTTGCGCCCGCCTCAATCATGATAACGCCTGAACGCGTGCCTGCTACGATAAGATCCATGCTGGATTTTTCGAGTTCTGCGTAAGTCGGATTTACCATGAATTTTCCGTCAACCATCGCAACGCGGCATGCGCCGACAGGGCCGCCAAAAGGCACTCCCGACATCATAAGCGCCGTCGAGGCGCCGTTAAGAGATAGAATATCGGGGTCATTTTGCCCATCGTGCGATAGGACTATCGAAACAATCTGAACCTCATTTGTAAAACCTTCGGGGAATAGCGAGCGGATAGGCCTGTCAGTTAAGCGGCATGTTAAAATTTCTTTCTCGGATGGACGGCCTTCGCGCCTGAAGAAACCGCCCGGTATTTTTCCGGCAGCATAGGTTCTTTCCAGGTAATCAACGCTCAAAGGCAGAAAACCTTCGTCCCTGGGTTCTTTTGAAATAACAGCGGTAACCAAGACGAGAGTGCCGCCATACTGGATGGTGCAGGCACCGTCTGCCTGTTTTGCCATTTTTCCGCTGGTAATTACAAGTTCCTCTCTGCCAAATCCAACAGAGTATTTATTTTCTTTCATAGCACACTTATTTTCTCAGTTCCAGCTTGTCAACGACCTGCTGATACGTCGGCAAATCGTTTTTGCGAAGGTAATCAAGGAGCTTCCGGCGGTGGGACACAAGCTTAAGAAGACCCAGCCTTGAGGCATGGTCGCGCTTGTGGCTTTTGAAATGCTCCGCGAGAGTATTTATCCTCTCACTTATAAGAGCAATCTGCACGCGTGCGGAGCCAGTGTCTTTTTCATGAACCTTGAATTCCTTAATAATCTCTTTTTTCTTTGTTCTCACCAATACCATATTCGCAATCTCTCCTTTTCATAAATATTATAACATAAGCGCTTTTAAAAATCAAATCTTTAATATTGAGCGGACAAACTTTTCGTCTTTCCTTATCTGTGCAATTAATGCCGTGTGCGAAAGGAATTTCCGCTCGTTTCTCAGTTTTTTTACAAAATATATTTCCAGGTCGTGGCCGTAAATTTTTTTATTGAAATTAAATATGTGTACTTCTATTGAAGGCTCCGATTTATAAAGTACAAATGTCGGCCTGAATCCGATATTGAGTATGCCGGCGTACAATTTATTGTCATATTTTATCTTCACGGCATACACGCCGGGAGGCGGCGTAACTTCGTGGTGCGGGTTTACGTTTGCCGTCGGGTAACCCAATTCCCTCCCCAACGCAGAACCCCGCGTAACTGTCCCCAATACCGATACGGGCCTTGCCAATAATTTCCTGGCTTCATCAAGCGAACCCTGGCTGATCAGCCAGCGGATATAGGTAGAAGATACCGCTATTCCTTTATGCTTAACATGCCCTATTTGCTTTACGCCAAAACGGTATTGTCTGCCTAATCTTTCAAGCATGTGGATATCCCCGTCCCGGTACCTGCCAAAGTAAAACCTCGGCCCCACCACAAGAAGTTTTATCTTAAGCATACCAACCAAATATTTTTCTACAAATTCCTTAGCGGATAATTTGGACAATGCGCGGGTAAATTTTACAACCAGGCACATATCGGCGCCTAATTCTTCAAAAATCCTTAACCTGTGTTCCAGGGATATCAGTAAAGGCGGCGTATTCTCCGGTTCTATAACTTTTGACGGATGCGGCGAAAAAGTAACGATTACGCCTGCAATGCCGAGTTTCCTTGCGCGGCTTATTCCATAGTTTATTATTTTCTGATGCCCCGTGTGCACACCGTCAAAAACTCCCACCATTACGGTGCTGGAGCGTTTTAATTTTATTTTCTTCCCATCAGTTATTATTTTCATTTCAGTGCGAATCCGTGTTTAGAATAATTTTCGCGAGTTCTTCTTTGCTTAAGCCCTTGAGGTGCTCAAATTTTATTGCATTATCCAGATGATAATCGCCAGAGCGAATGCGTAGAAGCTTTGACTGATATGCGCCGCAACCGAGCGCCTTGCCTATATCTTCGCACAGCGTCCTGATATACGTGCCTTTTGAGCAGCGTACGGTAAACGTTATTTCGGGAAGCTGGATTTTTTTAATAGTCAAATCGTATATTTTTACCTTGCGGGGCGCGCGGGGGATTTCTATACCTTTGCGCGCGAACTTATACAAACTTTTTCCCTGGTGTTTTATGGCGGAAACCATCGGCGGCGTCTGTTCTATCTCTCCCAAAAATTTTTCAAACACGGATTTTATATCCTGCGGGCTAAGTTCGGGGACCTGGGCATGCCCTATAACCTTACCCTCCGCGTCTGCGGTATCCGTGCTGGCGCCCAGGTGCATCGTTGCTTCGTATTCCTTATCATGGTTTAAAAATTTATTTGCGTCTTTTGTCCTTTTGCCTAAAAGCAAAATTAAAAGCCCTGTTGCCGGAGGATCCAGCGTCCCTGCATGCCCGACTTTTTTAATAGCGAATCTGCGCCTTATAAAATCTACTACATCATGGGACGTGACGCCTGCCGGCTTGTTTACCAATAGTAACCCGTCCATCTGAATTTATTGCCTCTTATCTATTTCTTTCCTGATGTTAGCTAATACCATATTCATCGCTTCTTTCAGGGGTTCCTTTATTTCGCAGCCTGATGCCGCGCGGTGCCCCCCGCCGCCGAAAATCTGCGCGATTTTATTAACGTCAACTTTGCCTTTTGAGCGCAAGCTTATTTTTGTGGTATTGGGTTTTTCTTTTTCGCGCAAAAAAATTGCGACTTCCACCCCCTCTATCGAGCGGCCGAAATTGATAAAGCGCTCGGAATCCTCCAGTACGGCATTTGTTCTCCTAAGCATGTCCTGCGTAAGGTAAAAGTAGGCGATTTTCTTATCCGGCGTAAGCTTAAGTGTGGATATCACCTCGCCCAGAAGTTTTGTTTCCTGGTATGACTTTGTCTCGTAAACCTTTTGTGCAATTTCCTTGGGGTCTATTCCGAAGCGCAATAATTCCCCCGCTGTTTTTAGGCAGCTGGGTGTGGTATTTTCATACCGGAAAGACCCTGTATCCGTCAAAATTGCGACATATATACCCATAGCGGCATATCTATTAGGTTTTTTGCCGAATTTCCCGTAAAGCTGATAGATCATTTCTCCCACGCAAGAAGCGTTACTATCTACCCAGTTAACATCGGCATAATTTGTGTTGCTTATATGATGATCGATATTAATAATCGGTTTCGAGCGGTTGATCGCCGATAATATTTTGCCTATCCTCTCCGGCTGCGGCGAATCAAGGATTATGGCGGCATCGTATTCCGGCGCATCTTTGGGGTTTATGTTTATCTTCATCGGGCCGATTAAAAACTTATACATCTTAGGCGGAAAATCGTCGCAGAAAACAAACACCTTTTTATTTAAGGAGCGCAAAAGCTCGTGCATTGCCAATAAACTCCCGAGCGCATCGCCCTCGAGGTTTACATGGGAACTGATTAAAAATGACTTATTTTTTCTTATCTGGTTTATCAGTGTTTTTTTTAGCATCGTCGCCTTTCTTTAATTTATTCTTTTCTATTTCCTTTAGAACATCCGAAATGCGCTGGCTGTATACCAGTGAATTGTCATATTCGAATGCCAATTCCGGCGTATAACGCAGGCGTATCCTCTCGCCTATCAGTTTGCGTATGAATCCCGCGGCGCTTTGAAGCCCCGCCTTTGCGGATTCAATCTGTTTTTCACTGACCATCCCGAATGTAGATTCTTCTCGGGTTTTGCTTCGGGATCCCGATGTTATACTTCTCTGAGTCGCTACATTCGGGATCACGCTGTAATATACCTTCGCAAAACGCAAATCAGGCTTTATGTCGACTGCGGTTATGGTGACAAAACCTATTCTCGGGTCTTTTACCTCGCGCTGCAATATATTGCTTATTTCTTCTTTTAATGACTCCGATACCTTATCTGCCCTGCTCATATAAGCTCCATCTCGGATGCTATTAATTCTGCGGCATGGCAGCCGTCAAGCAAATCCCTTATTGCGCAGAATACGCCATCCACATATTTTTTATCGCTGCCGACACATGCAATGCCAAGCGTAGCGCGTTGCCATTTGTCATGAGCATCCACCTCTGCAATTGAAACATTGAATTTATTCTTAATCCTGTCCTTTATGGAGCGCAGAACCATTCGTTTTTCTTTAAGCGAGGAGCTCTGGGAAATAAACAACTCTATTTTTAATACACCCACTGTCATGATCTTGCAACTTTCAACGCATATGTTAATTCTTCTTCCCTGCCATGCAGTTTGCCGTCGATTTTTGCATAAAGCGTCTTTTCCAATATACCCCTAAAATAGGGGCCGGGCTTAAAACCGGCGGCCTTGATATCTTTGCCGGTTATCGCAAGGCGCATCGAATTGTATTTACCGAAAAAACAGCTCATATGCCTGTATGCGGTTTTTCCACTTGATTTTGCCATTGCATAAAGTATAGCCTCAAACGACAACGGCTCCAGCGCCTGATAAACCGCATGCGGCGCAATACTTGTTTTTTTCAGCACTCGCAGAGCCGCGGAGACTTTTTGTTTTACCGACATAATCCTGAGCTCCTCGCCCTTTCTGAAAACAAAATTCCTAACAAATTCCTCCGTCTCCTTTTCGCTGAGTGTATCCAAAATGGCAAAAAGATAAATCAGCCACAGGTCAATTTGTCTTTTTCTGGGATATGATGTCTTGTACCATGCGCATGCCTTCTTTATCGAACTAAACAACCTTGCCGTTTCTTTTGTAAAATTTATCTTGGGATGCAAAAAGCGCAGTTCATGCAACTCGGACATGCGGATTACGCAATTTAAAGGATCAGGCTCTTTCAAAAGCAGGATGATTTCATCGCGAATCCGCTGTTTTCCTGTCTTGCTTAGCATGCCAAGTCCGGCCGCTGTATTTATGAGGTGCTCCGTATGCGGTTCTATTTTAAAGTGATAGCGCTGCTCAAAACGCACAGCCCTGAATACCCTCGTCGGGTCCTCAACAAAACTAAGGTCATGCAAAACGCGTATTTTCTTTTCTCTCAAATCGGTAAGGCCGCTATGGAAATCCATCAGCTCGCCGAATTCCTTCCTGTTAAGGCGTGCGGCCATCGCGTTTATCGTAAAATCGCGCCGGGTGAGATCTTCTTTTATCGAAGCGAACTCAACAACGGGCAAAGCGGCAGGATGTTCGTAATATTCGGTTCGCGCTGTCGCAAAATCCAGCTTCAATCCGGAGGGAAGCATTACTGTTGCCGTACCGAATCTCTTATGGAAAACCGCCTGGCATTTGAACTTTTTTGCGAATATCTGGGCAAGCGCTATGGCATTGGGCTCGGCGGCGATATCGACATCAAGATTTTTCACGCCTAAAAGGAGGTCCCTTACAAAACCGCCGACTATATACGCTTTAAAGTTGCTTGCATCCGCGATGCTGCCGATTTTCTTAAGGATATTTTGGATTTCCGCAGGCAAATTTCTGCGGATATCTTTTGCTATATTAAGCATTACCTATACCAGCTGTTTATCTTTTGCACTTCCGTAAGGGCCTTTTTGCCCGCCTCACCCTTGGAGTCCAGCTCCATGGCCTTACTAAAATTTATTCTCGCCATATCAAGCATGCCTTTTTTAGCATAAATCATGCCCATGTTTACATAGGGAGCCGCCTGGTTCGGCCTAAGTATCATCGACTGTTTTGTGAGCGTCATGGCGCGGTCCATATCGCCTTTTATCACATACGCAGCGGCAAGGTCGTCATAGGCATCGCTATCCATGGGTGAAAGCATTATTGCCTTCTCAAGATAGGGTATGGCGCGTTCCGCTTCTCCTTTTTTTGCATAAGCAGCGCCCAATAATAGAATAGCCTGGGCGTCATCATGGCTCACGAGAATAGCTGCCCTGTCCAACAAATCTATATCCCTGGGGCTTTTTTCGTTAATAGCCAGTTTTATATATTCAAGCGCCAGAGCATTTTTAAGCTGCCAGTCGTCGGGGGCTGAATTAATCGCTGATTCAAAATGCGGAATTGCTTCTTTGGGTTTTCTTAATTTCACGTAAAAAATACCTATATCCCTCTGGGCGCCCGCGTGATTGGGATCCGCAATTATAGTCCTGTTGTATTGTATGAAGGCCTGGTCCGGAT
>JBDRLY010000025.1:0-20492 GCA_043812735.1 Candidatus Omnitrophota bacterium
CGCCCTCCGAGCCTTATCCGGCCGACGCGTTTATCGCCATTGATATCGAGTTAAACACGCCTTAAAAATAAGCCTGCCGTATTTTTTGGAACTTTTTTACTACCCTTGTGTCTAATTAACTGAAAGCACAAAAAAAGAAAGGGGGTAGTAAAATGAAACACTTTACAAAACAACTCATGACAGGTTGTTTGGCAGTGAGCCTGGTTTTCGGATGTATGCCGGCGCATGCGGAAAAAACCGGGGGCAATGAGGTAGCCGGCCTCATAAAAGGTCTTGAACTCGGCAAACCGTTCACCTACAAAAACCTCACCATCGTACCGATTTATTCGAAAAAAGTCGCTTACAGGGAGAATTACCTTACGCTGGATGAGGCAGTGAAAAACGGCTCTGTCCTGATAACTGAGCTTGAAGGAGGGCGGGTGCCGCAGGTAAAGGTAATAAACAAATCCGGCAGCTACGTATTTATGATGGCCGGGGAGATACTTACCGGCGCCAGGCAAAACAGGCTTGTCGGTAAAGACGTATTGTTGCCGCCGTACAGCAAGGAAGTAGTTGTGCCTGTGTATTGCGTTGAGCGCGGGCGCTGGCACGGAAAAAGTTATGAATTTTCAAGCACCGGCATAGCAGCCGCGCCGATGTTCAGGAAAAACGCCGCAGAAAAAGCCAGCCAGGGCGCTATCTGGGATAACGTGGCTAACTATTCAATGGCATTAGGTGTGAGCTCCGAGACAGGAGACCTTAGCGCAGCATATAGCGATACTACCGTAGAAGAAAGGGCCAAATGTTATATAGGAGCCATGGAACAGGCTATTCCGCGCCTTGAAAAAGATGCGATTGGCGTAGCGGTGGCTATCGGCGGGAAAATAGTTACAATTGATGTATTTGAAAATCCGAGGCTGTTTGGTAAACTGTGGCCAAAGCTTCTGCGCTCGTACGCGATGGGCGCTATAGCTGAGTGTTACGGCGAAGAGGACATCCAAATTGCCCAGGATGAAGTAAAAAATATCCTTAACCAGCTCTATGGGGGCAGGTATGAACGCAAGCCCGGCATCGCGGCAGGCGAAGATTTGTCTCTTGCGACAGATACGCTTACAAGCAGCGCCTTAGCTTACAAAAGCGGCGTGGTGCATCTGTCCGCCTTCCCCGACGGCGGCGGAACCGGAAGAAGGCCCGTTATAGATGATAACGAGCGGATACCGGTATTGTATTAAATAATTCCCGCATAAACAGGGCGCTTCAATTGCTTTAAGCCGGGGCGCCCTGCTTCGTCTTTATTTTTCCTCTTGCCCGAAGGGTGTTTTGGTGTAATAATACATGTTTTGTATAGGGGGCCTCATGCAAAACTACAGTTTTTGTAATATCTGCACAGAAATAGTTCCAGCCAAGCACGTAACACGGGACGGCAGGGTCTTTCTGCAGAAAGACTGCCCGAAATGCGGCACAAACGAAGACCTCATATCAACCGACGCTGTTTTGTATCAGAAAAAGCGCGATTTTATGAATGATGTAGAATACAAAAGCTGCAAATTAAACTGCCTGGAGTGCGACCATAAAAGGCCTGATATTGTCTTTATAGAAACCACCAACGCCTGCAACATGAACTGCCCCATTTGCCTTAATAATATCCCTTCTATGGGCTTTAAGTTTGAGCCGCGTATGGAATTTTTTGATAAGATTTTTAAGCACTGCGCTACCTATGAGCCAAAGCCCTATATTCAATTATTCGGCGGCGAGCCCACCATGCGAAAAGACCTCTTTGATATTATAAAACTCGGTAAATCCTACGGCCTTTCTATGAGGGTTGTAACAAACGGCCTAAAGCTGGCGGACGAGGAATACTGCAACAAACTTGCCGATTTGGGCGTAATGATAAATATCGCGTTTGACGGACTTAACAGGGATATGTATGCGAAATTAAGGGGCCATACGGACGTATTGGATATAAAGTTAAAGGCGCTTGAGAACCTTGCAAAGCGCCAAAGAGGCAAGGTTGTCATAATGAGCGTGGTAGATAAGGAATTTAATAAAACCGACATGCCTGAATTTTTCAAGTTCAGCCTCAAAAACCTGCATATTATAAGAGGTATATATTTTATGCCTTTAATACATATGTGGAAAAAAGAAACGCTTGATTATAACCCCGAGCGCACAACAACGGAAGATATCGAGCATATGGTAAATGATTCCATAGAAGGCGGGAAGGTGGAGTTTATACCGCTTGGCTCGCTTGTCCTGAAAAACCTCTATAACATATTCGGCATTAAGAAGATGCCCTTTGTGGGCGTGCACCCGAACTGCGAAAGTATAACTTACCTTATTTCGGACGGGGAAAAGTTTGTTTCGATTTCAAGTTTTTTAAAGACCTCCATGTTTGACATAGCCGGAGACTTAAGAAACCTTGAGAAATTTATAGTCAATAAATACAAAGGCGCTAAACTCGGCGGCCTTGCCAAATTGGGTATCTGCCTGAAGGCCTTTGGAATACTCCGTAAGCACTTTAATTTTGGCGCTGTTGTCGGCGCAAAAGGTTTCGGGGCTTTCCGGAAATGGGTTAAGATAATTTTCAAGCTTTTAACAGGCGAAAAACCGAAGAATATCTTCAGGAGCGACACAAAATTTAAAGGTATCCTGCAGATATTAACGCTTCCTTTCGAGGACCACAAATCGGCTGAGGCAGAAAGGCTGGTAATGTGCACGTCGTCTTTTATGTTTTTAGATCCAGAAACCGATGCAATGAAGATATTTCCGCTGTGCACGTGGGAAAAATACAAAAAGCCCATAATGAAAAAAATAGCAGATAAGTATAATGTTTGAGAGGCAGGTAAAAAGCATCTGTCCCGTCTGCGAGAAAAATATAGACGGGAAATACTATGAAGACGAGGGGCGGATTCTCTTTAAAAAGTCCTGCGCCCAGCACGGGGAAGTAATAGACCTTGTTTCCTCAGACGCCGAATTATTCAAGGACAAAATATCGCTTTTTGACCACTTTAAAGATTACCGCTGCAATATCGATAAATGTAAAGAAGGTATTTTTGCCTGCAGCGTCCATGAGAATAGAAAAGCGCCGCTCGCCTTTATCGAAATAACCACCCGCTGTAATATGAAGTGCCCCGTCTGCTACGCAAGCGCTGACACAAAGGGAAAAGACATGCCCAGAGAGGACGTCTACCGCATTTTGGAGAAAATAAAAAAAGAAGACGAAAATACCCACGTTATTTTAATCGGCGGCGAACCTACGATACACCCGTATTTTTTCGATATCCTTAAGAAAATAGACGAACTGGGGCTTATGAAGAGGGCGTTTGTCGCCACAAACGGCATCACGCTTGCCAATAAAGAGTTTTCCAAAAAGGTTTACGACGCGGGCGTGAGAAAGTATTACCTCGGTTTTGACGGCACTGACCAGCGCGCATGCGCAACTATAAGGGGTGATTTGAGGGCATACGAGGCGCTGAGGAAGGCCCTGGAGAATATAAGAGAAAACGGCAAGGCGCGGATAATACTTTCGTTTACCGCGTCAAAAAACGTGAATTTGCACAATCTGGCGGATGCTATTAAGTTCTCGATGGATAATCAGGATATAGTAAAGCGCCTGACGATTACGCCGGAGGTCTTTACCGGAAGAATAAAAGACGCAAAAAACCTTGTAAATGATAGGGTAACCGGCGACTGCGTAGAAAATTATATACGCAAGGAGCTGGGAATAGAGCAGGCAACAATTCCCCTGTCGCTTTTTTATATATTGCTTAAGCCGCTGAAATATGCCGGGCTGGTAAACCTGGATAAATGGGCAACGTCGCAGTTTAGCCCCACATGCGGGCATATGGGGCTTGTGGGCGTAAGGAACGGCAAAGTGTTTTCCATGATAGACAGGCTGGTAAAAAACCCGCGCCGGAATGTTTTTAAAGCGGGCCGCGAAATAGACGCGCTTAGCGATGACATGCAAAAGCACCCGGGGAAACTGCCGGCGTATTTGTATTATCTGCCGAGGTATCTGTTTATTTTGTTTAAGTATGCCAATAAAAATATTATAATGGAGGCGCTGGGGGCGTTTTTGCGCTACGGCGCTTCGTCTAAGAAATTCAAAAAGGCGTTTATCGGCGAGAAAAAGGTGGAGTTGTATTATCTTCTCGGCTCCGACAGGTATAATTTTATTTGGGACAGGCTTGTATATTGCGCGACGCACCATTACAGAATTCATCCCGTAAGAGGCGATGTGGTAAAACTGCCGGGATGCCTTGTATTTCCGTTCAGGGAAACTCTCGAATAAAAGAGGTGGAGAATGAGCAAAATACTGATTATCGAAGATGAGCAGGATTTGGCAAGGGCGCTGAGAAGGCAGCTTGTGGACCGCAAATTCGAAGTCATATGCGCATACGACGCCTATCAGGGGCTTAAACTTGCGCAGGATAATGTGCCGGATTTGATTATTCTTGATTTGATGCTTCCTGCAGGCGGCGGCTTGGGTACCTTAAAAAATATAAAGATGTCCGCAAAGACCGGCCATGTTCCCGTAATAGTGCTTACCGGAATGAAAAACGACGAACTCAAGAAAAAGGTCAAGGAGGAAGGCGTTGAGGCCTACCTTGAAAAACCATACGATATAAACGAACTGGTGGGCGTTATAAGCGGCATATTGCAAGGCAAAGGATAAATAGCAGTATGGTTAAGATGCGTTTGGGAAAGCGGTAATTATATGATATCGGAGAATCCAAAAGGAAAGTATCTTGCGGTAGTGTTAGTGATTCTGGCAGGCGTGGTATCCAGCATTATTTTAGCTGCGCTAGTGTATATGTGGGAACAGGAGCGCTTAAGGACGAGTTTTGAGATCCTGGCATCGGACCGCGCCAGCCATATCGAAGACGTGCTGAACGACCGCGTGGATTTACTGTATTCCATAAGAGGCTTTTATGACAGCAGCAAGGAGGTTGAGCGCAACGAATTCCATGTTTTTACCGCTATTTTCTTGCGCCACTACCGAGATATTATTTATCTAGCGTGGATACCGCGCATTACGGATGCAGAGCTCCAGAGTTTTGAAGAAGATATCCGTAAAGAAGGCTATGCCGATTTTCAGATTACCGAAATGGACAGCTCGAGAAATTTAGTAAAGGCCCCCCGGCGGGATGAATATTTCCCGGTACGCTACGTAGAGCCTTTTGGTAAAAATGAAGAAATATTTGGATTTGACGTGGCCAGCGAGAGGAAACGCCATGAAACGCTGGAGAAAGCATGCGATACCGGGGAATCTTGTGCAACGCCCCCGGTTAAAATAATAACATTAGACAGTTCTGATTTTGGCTGCATAACTTACATGCCTATATACGAGAAAGATGTTCCTGTTGAAACAATAGAGCAGCGGCGCCAGCATTTAAGCGGGTTTACTGCTCTTTCGTTTCTGATAGGAGATATGATCGATTCGGCGTTTTCTAGGCTAATACCTGCAGCGGTGGATGTAGCCCTTTACGATGAGAGCGTTCCCGGGGAGAGCCTGTTTTTGTATTTTCATAAAGCACGCACGAGAAAAGAGAAAACTCAGCTGGCAAAGCAGCAATTTTTAAATTTTAAGGGGATGGAGCAGAAATACAGCTTTGAGTTAGCGGACCGCAAATGGACGATATTGTGCAAACCATCGCCGGATTTTTTTAGTAGGAGGAAATCCTGGAGTCACTGGCTGGTTTTACTTCTGGGATTAGCGTTAACCGGTGCACTAGTAGTTTATATGTCAGGCATTTTAATGCGCTCTAGCCAGCTGCTATCGATGGTAGAGGAACGCACGAGAGAGTTAAGCAATTCAAAGGAATACGCCGAATTGCTTTACCGCGTTGTCCCGAGCGCTATTTTTACGGTGGACAAAAATAAACTGATTACCACATGGAATGACAAAGCTGCCGAACTGACGGGGTATTCCGCCAGGGAGGCGATAGGAAAAGAATGCCTTATTTTTGCGAAAGACCCCTGCAAAAATAAATGCGGCCTCTATGCGGAGGATGTAAGCAAGCCTGTAGTTTCAAAGGAGTGCACAATACGGCGCAAAGACGGAGAGATGCGCATTATATCCAAGAATGTCGATTATCTAAGGGATATAAAGAATAACATAATTGGAGGTATTGAGAGCTTTGAGGATATTACTGAGCGCAAGGAAGTGGAGACAAAGCTGAAGGAGACAATTAAATTGAAAGCGCACTTTATTTCGATGGTTTCCCATGAGTTGCGGACGCCGCTTACCGCCATAAAAGAAACGGTGGATATAATTTCGGAAGAGTTAAGTGGCAAACTAAGCACCGAGCAGAAAGATTTCGTGGACATGGCCAAAAGGAACGTGGATAGGCTGGCGCGCCTGATAAATAACGTGCTGGATTTCCAGAAATTGGAATCAGGGAAGATGCAGTTTAGCATAGAGCCTAATGACTTAAATGAGGTTATAAATGAAGTGCAAGGGACAATGGCGTCGCTGGCTGCGGAAAAAGGATTGCGCTTGTCCGCGAATTTGGATGCCGCCCTGCCAAAGGTTAACTTTGACCGCGACAGAATTACGCAGGTATTGACGAATATAATTAGTAATGCCCTCAAGTTTACGGAAAAAGGCTCAATTGATATTTCAAGCAAAAAATCCGGCGAGAATGCGGTTGAAGTCTCGGTGCGCGATACAGGGCAGGGCATCAAGAAAGAGGATATCACCAGGCTGTTCCAGAAATTCGAGCAACTGGCTACAATGCAGGAAAGAAGAGTAGGCGGCACGGGATTGGGGCTGGCGATTTCCAAGGAAATAATCGAGCAGCACCGCGGAAAAATCTGGGCCGAGTCGGAATTAGGCAGGGGGACAACCGTTTATTTTATTTTACCGATAAAGGAGCGCAGGGCTTAAAATGGCAAAGAAAATTTTAATAGTAGACGATGAGCAGGATATACTAAGAATAATAACGTTCAGGCTTAAAAATTTAGGCTACGAATTATTGACTGCCGGCGACGGACAGGCGGCGCTTGATACAATAGCAAAATCAAGGCCTGACCTTATAATTTTAGATTTGCGCCTGCCTATAATTGACGGGCAGGAGGTCTGCAGGCGCGTCAAGGGCGATGAGCGCACTAAAGATATCCCTGTTATCCTGCTTACGGCAAGCAGCGGCCTTGTAAGCGGAGACAAGGTTAAGGATTTAGGCGCCGATGATTTTATATTAAAACCCTTTGACACGGAAAATTTAATAGCCAAGGTAAAGGCATTTCTTAAATAGGTATGGTTAAAAAAGTATTTACCGGAGTAGTTATATTTTTTATGGCCTTGGGCTTTAATCAGGGCCTTTTCGGTATGGGTGATTTTTTCGGCAAATACTTCCCCAAATACCAGAAGCGCGGCCCGATTTTTCATTATACGATAAGGCTGCCCAATCCCAATGTGCCGGAATTAGAAATAGAGCTGGAGGCATTCGGGTTGCGCTCAGGCAAGCAGCAGCTGGTGTTGCTGGGCAATTTTTCCAAAACCGAGGACGTATCCAAGAAGATAAAAGACGTAGTTGCGCGCAATGCTTTCGGGAACAGGATTGGCGTGGAATGGGCGGGGATAGCACAGGAGCCCGGCCTGGGTGGCGTATTTTTATGGGAAACATCCGTGCCGTTTGACAGGTTTTTGCGGCTTAATTACAAGGTATCGCTGCCAAAAGAGCCCCTAGGTCCCTCGACACAGAGTTTTATACGTTCCGTACGCGCGCGGCTAATCGGTTCTGATATTTTTATATTTCCCATGCGCGCGCGGTACAAATCGAGATTTCTGGTAGAATTCCGCCTGCCTAAGGCATGGGATATTTACACTACGCTGCCAAAGGTTGAATCCGCTTATGCGCTTTCTGATTTATCCGACCTCTTGCGCAGTGCTATCGGCGTTGGTAAGTATGTAAAATATGAAAAAAAGAAAGACACCCTGAAGTTTGATATGATTTTCGGCGCGGATAAAGAGGCCCCTGAGCTGAAAAATGCCACCGAGAGTATTTTTTCAACTCTAAATGCGCAGGTTGCGATATTCGGAGGATATCCGGCGGGCGGAGATAATTGGCATATGCAGGTAATTTGCAATTTTGATCCGGTGCTTGTAAACCGCGGCGTAATAAATTCCAACCGCAAAGATGAAATGGTGCTGCTTATGCCGAGCGCGCAGAATTTAAACGAAACACTTTCTGATATAGCGGGTGAGACATTCCGTTTTTGGAATCCGCAGGCAATTCGCCCGGCAGAGGGCGCGGGCGGGGGACCGGAGGCGGCATGGCTGAGCGAAGGCGCAAATGAATATTATGCGCGTAAATCGCGGCTTTTAGCCGGCATAATAGATAAAAACAGATTCGAGCAGGTTATGAAGGAAAATTATAATAAATACGTACAAAATAAATTGCGCCTGAGCCTGGCGCTGCCTGAGGCATACGTTAAGCGCGTACAGGACCCGGAAGCCGTGGCTTTGCTTTATTGTAAGGGAACACTGACAGCGTATATGCTTGATGTGAAAATCGCAAAAGATACTAAAGGTAAAAATTCGCTGGATGATGTAATGAAAAAATTATACATGGACTGCAATTATTTTAAGGGCGGGCAACCCTACACCAACGATACGGTAATCCAGATAATAAATACTTTAACAGGCGCTGATTACGAGCCCTTTTTCAAAGACTACATCCTCGGCACAAAGGAAATAGCAGAAACTGACGTATTTCCCCTTGACAAACCGTGAATTATAGTATATAATACCTCTAGAAGTTTGGAAAAATAGGAAGTACCGCTAAAGGTTCTTTCTATTAATTTTTCGTATAAGTTAAGTATATTTGAAAAGTCTTAAAATAGTTTGTGGAGGAGAAAAAATGAGAACCACAAAGCTGATCGCAGCAGCGTGTTTTGTATTTATCATCTCAGGAGTAAGCGCTCTTTGGGCGGATTCCCGCGACTTATACAAAGGCCAGGATGTTAGTATAATTCCTGCCTGCAAAGATCTGCAAGGCAAAAAGCTAACGGCTGATGAAGAAACAGTATTAGCCTATAAGATATTTGATCGTGATTGCACGCTTGAATGGCAAGCCGTAGACGATAGAGGGTTAGTTTTTAATCAGAGCGGACGGAAAAAGGAAGTTATAGTTTCAGAAAAGACTCTTATAAAAAAGAATACAGATGGTTATTATATATTGGTTCCCGGTGGGAAAATATTAAACGATGGTTATGGCCGCGAGGGCACGATAGAGCGGGTTGAAGGCAACTTAATGTTTATTAGAATAAAAACCTCTGAGGACCCTGCCGTAGACCACTACAAGAAAGAAGAAGCGGAACCTATCGATGTATATGGATATGCGCAGCTGGTTCTGGATGCAAGTACAGGTAACGGTAGATATTATACAGCGCACAATATTAATGTCGGTACACCCTATCACCCATTATCTCCTGCAAAAACAGAGTTCATGAGCTTTTATCCGAAAGGAACATTATTATCGCCTGTTTCACTTAAACCTGCTAACGGTATTAAAGAGAATAGTATCGATAATACAGTGAAAGAAAATGTAAAAATAGAAACAAATCTAGGCACATTGACATTGCTTATAGGACAGCATACAAATTTTAAAACTGGCGAAGTCATATGTACTGCAGAAGAGGGCTGTGTGCGAATAGAAGCCGAACCTGGTAAGATAGCAAGATTTACTACAGGTGGTTCTTATAAAGTTAGCGCCTTAGGCTACAGCATGGACCCATCCGGTTTTAAAAACGATGGTGTTACCGATATTAAGCCAACGGAAAAAGACATGACAGATTTTCCTTTTACTACGATACATAACCCGGCTTATGGAAAAAAATAAAACTCCGATACTCAAATTAATAACAATCCGTCTTATGGCGGCAGTTCTTGTTTTGCAGACCCAGCCTCTTTGGGCGCAGGCACCCCAGGAGAGGTCGGCGCCGGAATACGACAGGTATATCGAACAACAGCCCCCCTGGGAACCCATGTATCCTGTTACCTCGCAACAAAATGGCCCAACCGCACCCTTAAACATTAATGAAAAAGTATACGAACTTATGTACACCAAAGAGCAAATCACCCAAATTTTGGCATCCCTTACAGAATTTTACAACAACCCAGAGATAGAATCGATACGCGGCAAGTTCAACAAAAACTTTGCCAGCCAGAGTAAGTTTGAGAATTCGCAGGAATACCTTCGCCAATTAGGAGAAGAAATTCTGGGCCCCCTGGTAAAAATCGTATCTTCCAAGAATAACGAGGAGTTCTTTCTCAAGACATTCATAGACCCGTTGACACCATTTACGGATGGGTTGAATTACAAAGAATTAAGCAGAACAGGATTATGCACATTGCATAGTATAGTTAGCTACATATTTTTAGTTGAGGATATGGATATGGATGCTGATTTTGTACTTTCCGGGGGCCACGTCTCTGTTATGGTATATGCGCCGGACAGAGAATACGGCATTATAGTAGGATATCAACCAAACATACCCGATGGCTCTACCGACCCCATAGGAGAAGGTTCTGGATATTCAATGAGCATGCCATTTAGCATTAAACAGATTTATCAAGAGGTAGGGGGCGGATCACCGTACCTTAGTTTTAGAGAACAAAACGATTTATACGGCACAGGCTACTCATGTATCTACCCCGGAGATATTAATTCAGGTCTAGCAGCTATGTTGACTACCGTCGGCGGTGCAAAATATTATGATATTGAAGGTTGGGATAAATCTTTCACCAAAAGTCACAGCAAAGATCGCTTTCAGTTGCACGTTACCAAAAGTGACAAGAAAATAGATTTGGAGCAGTTGGAAGTCCCGATAAATTTATTTAAAAGAGCCTTAGAAATGGACCCTAATATAGCGGCGGCCCGTGTTTTTCTCGGAGAGATATATTTTCGATATGGCGACCCTGAGGATAAAAATACCCTTAATATGAGTATAATAGAATTAGAAACCGCTAACAGGTTAAACCCTTGCTTTAAAGAATCAAACCTGCCGTACCTTGACGTCGCCCGCCGGCTATTGAAATAACTTACCCCAATTTAGCCCTACCATAGACACTATTTGGACACCAAGATTTACCACTCAAACTCAGTTAATTCAATTGATAAAAAGGCTAAAAGTAGTATCATATATACACGACTCGCAAAGGAGCGGTTATGGGGTTAAAAAATAGTTAAATTCGTAAGGCAACTCTCAAGAGAGGGGGTTGCCTTTTAGATTAAAAAAGAAAGGTGCCATGAAAAAAGTATTAATTTTTGCAATTGTGCTTTTGGGAATAGTTTTAGTAATGCCAAAGGGATATTGTCAGGGGCTCACAGACCGGGAATGGCAGATATACAACGAATGGGAGGCAATTGAGTTACTTATGCCTGATAATATTTCAAAGGAAGCCTATCAACTCGAAGGACAAAAATTTATGGCCAAATACGGCCTTACAAAAGAAACGTCTGATGATATTTGGAACAGGGTAGATGATATTCCGCTTACAGACCGCGAGTGGGATATTTCCTATGAAATTGATGATAGAGCTTATGAAAAAGGCGGCGACAAATATAGCAAAGAAAATGAGATACGGGCATGCCGGGAAGTAGCCAGCAAATACGGCATAAGTTTTGCCGAGGCATGCGGTATTTGGGAAAGGTCATGGGATTGGTGGATTGGTGGTAGATAAATACAGCCATGGCAGCAATAATACGTATAGTTGGAGCTTCACTTGTTTGTTATAAGCCGTGCCTTTTTCTTCTATCACCCCGAAGTAAAGGAGCAGTTTAGATAACCTCTTGACCTCACCTAAATATTCCAATATAATAAATCCTCTAAAATTAAGCGCCCGTCCCCTCGAAACAAAAGTATGGGGGACCGGGCGATAGATTCGAAAGACAAAGCGCCCGCCCCCGCCTGGGAAAGATAACTGGGACTGGGCGAGAGACGAAAAAATATGCGCCCGCCCCCTGCGGGGACTGGGCGAAAGATTCGAAAGATAAGGCGCCCGTAGCTCAATTGGACAGAGCACTGGTCTACGGAACCAGTTGTTGGCCGTTCGAGCCGGCCCGGGCGCGCCAGTTAAGCGTAAAACGCAAGGCGTAAAGTAAAATAAGGTTCTTCGCCTCATAAGCCATGCCAAAATTCTTTCCTGGGGAATTCTTTAGAATTCCGCAGCTGAATAATTTTGGCATATTCGGCGAAGTGAGTTTGATAAAGTAAGCATAGGCAAACTCTAGGAGAGGTCGCACAGTCCGGCTTAGTGCGCGCGCTTGGAGAGCGCGTAGCCCACAAGGCTCGCGAGTTCGAATCTCGCCCTCTCCGCCATATTTTTACGACAAGGAAAAATATGGCGGATGCCTGAGCGACCGTCGCGAGGCGACAAGCCGAGCAGGGAGAACAGGCGCCGCCAAATGCTTACCCAGCAGGGTAGGCCTTCGCATCCTATTGCGAGGGGCCTTAGGTGCAGGAGCCAAGTAGTTCGGCGTCGCTACTGAAAAACATGAAAATTGACGAAATTTATATGTCTGAGGCGATAAAAGAAGCGAAACGGGCTATCGAAAAAGACGAAGTGCCCGTAGGCGCGGTTATCGTGCATAAACGAAAGATAATCGCCCGCGCCCATAACCAGATGCGCATGCTCAAAGACCCGACAGCCCATGCGGAGATGGTAGCGATAACGCAGGCGGCGGCGCATTTGGAGAATGAGCGATTGCTGGATTGCAGCGTTTATGCTACAATTGAGCCCTGCTCGATGTGCGCCGGAGCGCTTGTATTGGCGCGCGTAAAGCGCTTGGTGTACGGCGCGAAAGACCCCAAAGCAGGAGCCTGCGGTTCTGTGGCGAATATCGTACACAATAAAAAACTGAATCATAGAATAAGCGTTAAATCAGGCGTTGCCGCCAGGGAGTGCGGTGCGCTGTTGAGCGAATTTTTCAAGAAGAAAAGGAAACAAGTGAGAAATGGCTGAAAGCAGCTTACAAGTTAATAAGTCAAGATTAGGCGGATTGAAACGTATTGAATTATATGGTAATCCAGGTACACCCGAAGGCAGGAGCAAAGGCGGTAAGAAAAGTACTGCTTTGTTTCAGTTAAACCCACAGTTAGCAAAAGCAACTGGTTTTATAATCAGGAAAGAGATAAAATATCCAGAAAGATCATCAGAATTAGCAGAGTTTATAGGTATTATGCTAGGCGACGGATGTTTACCAGGTAATCATCAGCTAACCATCACCTTTAATAACAAGACAGATTGTGCGTATGCAGAGTATATAGGTAATTTATTAAAGAAATTGTTTTCGATTGGATATCACATACGTAAGCGTAAAGATAGCAATGGGGCCGATATAGTAGTTAGCAGCTCTAATCTTGTTGAATTTTTATTGAAACAAGGGCTTATTGCAGGAAATAAAGTTAAGCATCAAGTCGGCATACCTTATTGGGTATATGGAAAATCAGAATATAAAATAGCCTGCCTAAGAGGTTTAATGGATACTGATGGTGGTTTGTATTTACATAAATACCATTCTAATGGCAGTGTTTATAGATATCTAAAATTGTGTTTCGGCAGTCGCTCTAAACCTTTATTGAATTTTGTATTTGGTACGTTGCAAAAATTAAGTTTTAAAGTTTATTTAAACAGTGCTCACGTGTCAATTTATTCTATTCCAGAAGTAAAAAGGTATTTTGAAGAGATAGGATTTCATAATTCAAAGCATATAGAAAAGTTTAAGAAACATTTCGGTCACTAATTAAACAAGGAGGGGTGCCGGAGTGGCCGAACGGAGTCGCCTGCTAAGCGATTGAGCCCTCAAAAGGGGCTCCCCGGGTTCAAATCCCGGCCCCTCCGCCATATTTTTCGACAAGAAAAATATGGCGGATGCCGAAACGAGCGTAGCCGAGCGACAAGCGAGGCAGCGAGTTCGGCGCCGTTGATTTCGTAGCTATTGGGACAAAGCGAAATCATTCCTGCACCTATTCGAAAAATTGTCCGAAGGAGAATTTTCGAATGCTTACCCAGCAGGGTAGGCCTTCGCATCCTATTGCGGGGGGCCTTAGGTGCAGGAGCCATGAATGAATCCCTGTACAGGAGGAATTAGGAAATGATCAGTATCGATTACGAGAAATGCTGCTGGAAAGACGGTAAATGCGTTAGCAGCTGCTGCAGCGGCGCTAAATGCGACGGCTGTGTAGAAGCTTGTCCGGCCGGGGCGCTGGAGAGGAAAAAGACCGTAGTTTTTTATTCAGATAAATGTGTTGATTGCGGCGCCTGCATAGATGCATGTAAATACGGCGCCATTACAGACGCTGCCTAATTAATTAAAAAACCGAAAATATATGTCATACATAGTAATAGCGCGAAAATTCAGGCCGCAGAATTTTGACGAGGTAGTCGGCCAGGAACACATTACAACCACGCTCAAGCATGCCATAGAGCATGGCCGCGTGGCGCATGCGTATTTATTTTCCGGGCCGAGGGGCATAGGAAAGACCTCTACCGCGCGCATATTGGCCAAGGCGCTTAACTGCGAAAAAGGGCCAGCGGCAAAGCCGTGCAATAAATGCTCTACATGCGAAGAAATTACAAGCGGTTCGTCATTGGACGTTATTGAAATTGACGGCGCCTCAAACCGCGGCATAGATGAAGTAAGGGCGCTTCGCGAGAACGTAAAATTCGCTCCCGCGAAAGGAAGATATAAAGTTTATATAATAGACGAAGTCCACATGCTCACGCAGGAGGCCTTTAACGCGCTTTTAAAGACGCTTGAAGAGCCGCCTGCCCACGTAAAATTTGTTTTTGCCACTACGGCTCCGAATAAAGTCCCGTCAACAATCTTATCAAGATGCCAGCGCTTTGATTTCCGGCGCATTTCCACTCAGGAGATAGTCAAGAAACTAAAGGAAATTTCACAGAAAGAAAAAATAGCAATCGAAGAAGAAGCGCTTTTTGCTATCGCAAGGACAGCCGACGGTTCGATCCGCGATGCCGAGTCTATACTGGACCAATTGGCTAGCTTCTCGAAAGAAAAGATAACCCCCCAGGATTTATCCGATCTCCTGGGCACGGTAAAGGAAGAACAGCTCTTTGGCATGGCGCAGAAAATAATAGAGCGCGATGCGGCGGGGGCAATTGCCGTTGTGGATGAGATACTTAACGAAGGCAAGGATTTAGTTTTATTCATGCATGCGTTAATCGAATATTTCAGGAATATGATGGTAACAAAAGTTTGCGCTGATCCGAAAGGCCTTATAGAAACTTCCAAGGATATGATTGAGCGCATAAAAAAAGAAGCCAAGGGGCTTACGGTTGAGGAGATACTTTACGTAATATATTCGCTGCTTAATGCCCTTGAGGCTACAAAACGCTCGCCGATGATGAGGGTGCCTTTTGAAATGGCGCTGGTTAAGCTCTCGCGGCGCGAAAGCGTTATTTCGCTTGATGAAATCGTAAAAAAACTTGATGAAATTGACGCGGACAAGCCGCAAATAGCAGAAAACCCGTTAATACAGGCAACAGAGAAGCCCAGGCAGAATAAAATTATGAAGGATGCCGAAAATGAAGACCCGCCTCCGGCAGCTTTACCAGCACAAACCCCTGCATCGCATACGCCGGCTGATAGCGGAACATTTGAAAAAATTACCATGGTATGGCAGGACCTTGTGCATAAGATAAAAGCCCAGAGCATGCTTACGGGGTCTCTTTTAGAGGGCTCGGCGCCTGCGCGGCTGGAAAATAACCGGCTCGTTATTTCATTTCCCAGGGACATGGCTTTTCATAAAGAAAGCCTGGAGAAAAGAAACAACCTTAAAGTAATAGAAAAAATGCTTTTTGAAGCGATAGGGAAAAATATGGGCATTGATTTCGAGCTGGATGAGAATAAAACCTCTCCTGCTCAAGTTGCCAAAGAAGAGCCGGTTGGCGAGGAGCCGATATTAAAGTCGGTATTGAAGAAATTTAAAGCCAACATAGTCCGTCCGTAATAATGGCATACACGAAAGCGATAGAGAAACTTATCGAGGAATTTAAAAAACTGCCCGGCGTGGGCCCGCGCACCGCAGAACGGCTTGCGTTTTTCATATTAAATTCCCCGAATTCTCAAGCGAAGGCGCTTGCGGAGGCGATAGTAAAAGTAAAAGAATCTATTATTTCGTGCAAAACCTGCGGGAATTTAAGCGAAAAGGAAACATGCGATATTTGCTCGGATGCCAAGAGGGACAAATCAATTATCTGCGTAGTGGAACATCCAAAGGATGTTGTATTGATAGAAAAATCAGGCACTTATAACGGTGCCTATCATGTTCTCTGGGGCGCTTTATCGCCCTTAGACGGCATAGGCCCCGATGATATAAAGATAAAGGCACTCTTAGAGCGCGCCAGGAATAACAGAATTACCGAGCTTATAATTGCCACAAATTCCGATACGGAAGGGGAGGCGACGGCGCTTTACCTGAGCGAAACGTTAAAACCGCTCGGCATCAAGCTTAGCCGCATTGCCTACGGCTTGCCCATGGGCGGGCGGCTTGAATACCAGGATTACGTGACATTAGGAAAAGCGCTTGAGGGCAGGCGCCCCCTGACATAATCCTTGACACTGCAGCGTGTTCTTGTTAAATTGATAAAGGAGTTATAGATATAAACTAAAAAAATGAACAAGAAGGAGGCCATATGGATCCGGCTTTAGCAGGCGGTACGGCAGGTTTAGCGGTAGTTGCTTTTGTGATGCTGATTGTAGCAGTTTCGGTGTTAGCGGGGGGTATTGTTATTTTGGTTATGTCGCCGGTTTTAAGGAAAATTATCAAAAAGTCCTTACTTGTTACAAATGCAAATTTAATGCTGGGCGTAGGCCTGCTTATTTTTATGAGCGTATTGGCCATAATAGGCGCGCCGTTACAGGCTAAGATGCAAGCCGCGGCCCAGGCTGCAGCTCCGGGAGCAGCACCAGCGTTGCCGTCTATACCGGTGCTTTTGCTTTGGGTATTATGGATACTTGTTGTTATACTCGCCGGCATTTTCATTAACGGCGGCCTCCTGGGATTCATGAAAGGCGCTGTTGCAAAATCCGGGGCCGAAGAGATAAACAAATTTTTGGAAAGCGGCAAGAAGTATTATCTTAAAATTTTAGGCTTGGGCCTGGTGGTAATCGCATATTTAATCCTTGTTGTTGTCGCTGCCGCGCTAATAACGGGTATAACCGGCTGGGCGCTTAAGTTTATCCCTATTTTGATGAATATAGTCTTGGCGCTGGAAATTATTGCAGCCGCGGCTATTTTGGTTGTCGGCTTATTCCTTGTTTCATTCAGCCCTTACGCGATTGTGGTGCTGGAGGAGGGAATAATCGACGGCATAAAAAAATCTATAGAGTTTGTAAAAGCGAATGCGCTAAAGATAATAGGCCTTTTCGTTATTTTTGCCGCTATTCGCATAGTTGCAAATCTCGCTACTTTGCTTGTGATGCTTTTACTTAGCGCTTTGCCCAAAGCCATTTCGATAATTACCGATACATTGGCAGGCTTAATAAACGGCGGTGTAAGCATTTATATCGCCCTTTTGATAACCGCAGCTATGATGGATTTGTATCTTTCTTCCAAGAAGGAATCGGCACCGGTTAATAAAGAAGTAAAGCCGGCGTAGTTAAGTTTTTATAATGAAGTCACTACTTGAAATTACCTGGCACGGCCGAGGCGGACAGGGCGCCGTGACTGCAGCAAAACTGGTTGCCGAGGCCGCGCTGTTAGAAGGAAAACATATTCAAGCATTTCCTGAGTACGGCGCAGAGCGCTCAGGCGCCCCTGTCAGAAGTTATACCCGCATATCTGATACCCCCATAAGAATCCACTCTCAGGTAAAAACTCCGGATATCGTCATCATATTGGACCCCACGCTTTTGGCTGCCGTAGATGTGACGGCAGGTGTCCGCGAAGACGGTATATTCATCGTCAATACCCCGCTTTCCCCGAAGGACATGAGGAAAGAGCTTGATATATCCGGGCGCAGGATATTTACGGTAGATGCTACATCTATTTCAATAGAAAACCTCGGCAGGAATATTCCCAATACGCCGATGGTGGGCGCGCTTATTAAGGTCGCGCCTATTTTAAAACCGGAGAAATTGATGGATTATTTCAAAGAGCAATATGCGAGCAAATTTAATTCTTCCGTGATAGAGGGAAATCTTAAGGCGATTAAGGCCGCATATGAAGCGGTAAAGGGTGAGTGATGGAACAAAAGGGGTGGAAGCAATTACCTGTCGGCGGATATATACTTGAAGCGGGCAACGCAGTAAATTACAAAACCGGAAGTTGGCGAACTTTCAAGCCCGTGTGGGACGAAAAAAAATGCATCCACTGCCTTTCGTGCTGGATATATTGCCCCGATTCGTCGGTTATGACTAAAGACGGTAAAATCACAGGCATAGATTACGAGCACTGTAAAGGCTGCGGTATTTGCGATACCGTTTGCCCGACTAAGGTAAAGGCTATTTCGATGGTGAAGGAATAAACGCGGATGTTCGCGGATTGCACGCAGATTCACGCAGATAAATCTGCGACTATTTGCGTTAGATTAGCGTAAATCTGTGTTAAAATCAAGCGAGTTATTTATAATGAATAAAATTCTAGCATTAACAGGAAATGACGCGGTAGCATACGCGATGAAACAGATAAACCCCGACGTAGTAGCCGCTTACCCTATTACGCCGCAGACGTCATTGATGGAGAAATTTTCCGAGTATGTAGCTGACGGCATAGTAGATACGGAGATGATTCTGGTAGAGTCGGAGCATTCGGCGATGTCGGCATGCGTCGGTTCTTCCGCCGCAGGCGCACGTACCATGACAGCTACAAGCGCAAACGGCCTTGCGCTTATGTGGGAAATTTTGTATATAGCATCCGGTACAAGGCTGCCTATAGTTATGGCAGTGGTAAATAGGGCGCTTTCAGCTCCGATAAATATTCACTGCGATCATTCGGACGCAATGGGGGCGCGCGATTCGGGATGGATACAGTTGTTCTGCGAAAACGCTCAAGAGGCATACGAGAATACAATTCAGGCGCTAAGAATTGCGGAAGACCCCGATGTCCTGCTTCCGGTAATGGTGTGCCTTGACGGTTTTATCATAAGCCACGGCGTTGAGAATGTCCGAGTGTACGATGACGCGGCCGTAAAAAAATTTGTAGGCGAATACAAACCCAAATATCCGCTGCTCAATAAACAGCATCCCATCTCGGTGGGGCCGTTGGATTTAACCGATTATAATTTTGAACATAAGCGCGCCCAGTCGGAAGCGATGAGGAATGCAGCAGGTGTAGTGCGCAAAATTGCGGATGAATTCAAAAAAAGCTTCGGGGTGGAATACGGCTTTTTTGAGGAATATGAACTAAACGATGCCGAAGTCGCAATAGTGGTTTTAGGTTCTACCGCCGGAACGGCGAAAGTGGTAGTTGACGAGTTGCGCAAGCAGGGTAAAAAGGCGGGGATGTTAAAAATACGCTCGTTCAGGCCTTTTATAGAATTGGAAATCGCCAAGAAACTCGCAAATTTAAAAGCATGCGCTGTGATGGACAGGGCGGATTCGTTTAATTCCGTGGGAGGGCCCCTTTACAATGACGTCCGCGCGGCCTTATATAACAGGGCAAATATAAACCTGAGCAATTATATTTACGGTATAGGCGGCCGCGATATCGGAACCGAAGATATTGAAAAGGTATATAAGGATTTATTTGAAATAGCCAAGACAGGCAAGGCCGAGAACGAGATTTCGTATTTAGGGGTGCGCGAATAATGGCAAATTTAAAGGAAATATCCAAAAGGCGCGAAATATTAACAGGCGGGCACCGGCTTTGCGCCGGTTGTGCGGCGGGTACGATAATGCGCCAGGTAACGCATGCTACTGAGTTGCCGCTGGTCGTCAGTTTCGCTACCGGCTGCGTTGAAGTATCGACGGTGTTATCCCCTTATACCGCATGGCAGTGTTCGTTTATACATAATGCCTTTGAGAATTCAGCCGCGACGATGTCGGGCGTGGAGACCGCATACCGCGCGCTTAAGAAACGCGGCAAATTAAAGGACGAATTCAGGTTTATCGCATTTGGCGGAGACGGCGGTTCGTATGATATAGGCTTGCAGTCGCTTTCGGGGGCGATGGAACGCGGCCACCGTATGCTTTATATCTGTTACGACAACGAAGCTTACATGAACTGCCTCAGCACATCTTCTTCAATTATGACCAACGAGGGGCTCAAAAGTATAAGCGAAGTAAAAGTTAGTGATATGGTATATGCGTTTGACCAAAAGACGCACCAGCTGGTTTTAAAGGAATGCACAGGAGTGTTTGATAACGGTAAAAAAGAGGTTTTTGAGGTCCAAAGTTTACACCGCAATATAAAGGCAACGGGGAATCACCCCTTTCTTATTTTAAAAAGGAATGGTCGGGGGAAAGAAAACGAGCTTATATGGAAGAGAGTGGAAGAACTTAAGGTGGGCGACCAGGTTGTAGTACTAAAGAGTCTAAATG
>JBDRLY010000026.1:0-8817 GCA_043812735.1 Candidatus Omnitrophota bacterium
TAATATCCGTGGCATGTTGTTAAAAAAACCCTTCCTGTGCGCCGCGCCGCAAAATAGCCTATCCATGCGGGCACCCTGCTGCGTGCATGGACTATATCTATATTGTATTTCTGTATTATTTTTGAAACCTGGCCTATAAGCTGCAAGACGCTTATCGGCGATTTCTCATTAACAGGCAGCTGAGTATGGATAGCGCCGTATAATTCCAGCGTCTTAACCATGGGCCCGCCGGCTGAAATAACAAACGCCCCATGTCCTGTTTTTACCAGGTACCTCGCAATATCCAGCGTACCGGTTTCAACTCCGCCACATCTTAATTCAGGAACAATTTGTAAAATATTCATCTTTGGCTAAGTAATACTGTTTAATCCTTCCTGTATAAGCGCCTTGTCTTTTGCCGCAGGCAGGTCCTTTGGTTTTATCGTCTTGCGGCGGATAGTCTCTATCTTAAATCCGATTTCCACTGGAGTAGCAAACTCAACCAGCCCGTCTTTTACAAGGCCTCTGGCTATGCGCGCATACTTAGCGCGAGAGTTTAAATCTCCGTAAACAATAACACGCACGCCTGCATTTAGTGCTTCTGAAATCATGGAGAACGAATCAGTGGATATAACCGCTACGTCGCATAAACCCAGCATCGCCGATACGATATCCTTGCGGTTGTTTTTGTTTGCCAGGACCAAGACCTTTACAAAAGAAACACCGTTAAAGGCCTTCTCTACTATGCCTTCCAGCTCCTTTGATGTCCTGCGCGACGTAGTTGCAAGTATTTCATTTCCGAATCTTACGGCCGCATCTTTTAACCTGGCTGTGATCTCTTTTACTATATAAGGCGCGAGCCGGTAAGAGTCGGCGTCGCCGCCAAGAAAAAATCCTATTTTCGGCCTTTCGTTTAATTTGAATTCTTTCTTTAGGTCTTCTGCCGCACGTTTCATTTTGTCCCGGTCAAAACGCGCCGGCGAAAGCCTTGTTACTGCGACATTGCGCCTTTGTTTAAGGCCATCGTGCCTGGGTGCTATGACTAAACTAAATTTTCTTAGCCCCAAAACCGAAGGCCTCATTATCATGATATTTTTGGCGGCTGTTTCTTTTGATAAAATTACGTTAACAGGCGCGAGGTATGAACCGGCCGAGATTATGAAATCGGCATATACCCTTGAAACCTTTTCGTATGAGTCCCGGGTCAGCGCAAACCTGACGCACCCAAGGCAGCCCTGGCATAATAACGAGGTAAAAATACTGCACAGGGAAAGTACGCTGCGATGAAATTTTGATTTATACTTTATATTTATTGTCTCGGAGCTAACGGTAATGGGTTCGTCGTAAACTTTCTTTGTTTTAAGCAAATCTTCCAGGTCTTCCTTTACCGCCATGGATTGGTTTAAATGACCGGCGCGCCCGTCATTGAGTACGACTATTTTACGCGCCGATGTTGCCTTCCATCGGCGATGAAGCCACAGCCAGTGATCCGGATATTTTCTTATATACCGCTCAAGTATCTCTAAATAGTTTTTCAGGCCCTCTTTTATACCTGCCTTATTGTCGCTTGTTTTCTGCAATTTTAACGGCTCGTTTATTTCAACCCGGTGATAACCGGATTTTTCTCTGATTATAAAAGTCGGAAGGACAATTGCGCCTGTTTTTTGCGCCAGCGCTATCGACCCGGAGATAGCGGGTGCTTTTCTCTGGAAAAACTTCATATATACCCCTCTGCCCCCGCCTGATTGGTCTCCCAGGATACCGACCAGCTCCTTTTCTTTTAATGCCTTTAATATTTCGCGTTTTGCGTCATCTTTAAACACAACCTGACAGCCTTTCATTTCTCTGTAATGATTAAGAAGCTCGTTCGTTCGCTTCATTTTCTGCATGCGCGCAATCGCTTTTATAGGGTAGCCTTTTATCGCAGCGGCCAGGTTAAGCAGTTCCCAATTTCCGAAATGCGCCGTCAGGAATATTATGCCGCGAGATTTTTTACGCGCCTCTACCAGAAAAGGTGCGCCGACTATTTTTATATGTTCTTTGAAAAATTCTTCGTCTATATTGGGGAACCACAATAATTCTATAAAACCCTCGCCTAGATTCCAAAAAAGGCGCCTTAAATTCATGTGCAATTGCGCCGGGGTAAGTTCATCACCAAGTGCCGCCTTCATATCAGCATAAGCGCGGGATTTCCTTTTAGTTCCGGCAAGAAGATAGGCCATGTCTCCGCCTCGCCTTCCCAGATATAAGGCAAGCCAAAAAGGCACTCGGCGCAATATTGCGCCGAGTGTTTTAGCCATTAACGAGACTATATAATCTACCAAGCAATGCCTCCTCGTTATTTATCCGCGGTTCTACCGTAATTGCCGAAAGCCCTAAGCCTGAGTCGGCAATATGCGATTCGTATTTTTTTAGTTTAACCATATCTTTTTCGGTTGTAACAATACTGTCTATGTTTCCCGCGGCGCATTTTTCGACGATTTCTTTTATATCTCGCGCTCGGTAGTTATAGTGGTCGGGATACAACATTTCTAACCCAACATTCCCGCCGGCATCGCGCAGCGTTTTTAAAAAAGACTTCGGATTTCCTATGCCGCAGACGGCGCATATGGGTTTAGCTTTAATTTCACCGGGATTTTTAATCTCATAGCGCGATTCAAATATTTCCGCCTCCGGATTTATCTCACCAAGCACTCCTTTTAATAGCGGGGTATTCGGATTATCAGCGTTTGTAATGACTAAAATATCCGCGCGTTTAAGCGAAGATACAGGTTCACGCAGTATGCCGCGCGGAATTAATCTTTTATTTCCGAAAGGATTTAACGCATCTATCGTTACTATGTCAATGTCCCTTTTTAATTTCCGGTGCTGGAAGCCGTCATCCAGAATTAATAGTTTTGCGCCGTTTTCCTGCGCCCGCAGCGCATTATTCGTTTTTTCTGAGCCGATAAACACTGGGGCATCTTGTAATTTTTCTTTTAGGAGGTATTTTTCGTCTTCTCCGTAACCGCGCGTAAGTATCGCGATTTTTGTTTTCTCGGTTATTTTTTCTGACAGGCGCAACACAAGAGGCGTTTTTCCCGTGCCTCCCCAGGTTATATTACCCACGCTTATTACCTTACAAGTAACCTTCATTTGCTTGAGTATTTTGATATCGTATAAAACCCCGCGTATACGCACGCAAGCGCCGTATACAAACGAAAGCAGCAACAAGAATAATTTTATAGGTACCGCTAATATGCTGTTATTTTTGTCCGTTGCTAAATCTATAAACTGCTTCCTGATGCTCATTTACTCTCCAATTCCTCGATGCGCCTTTTTAAACCCTGCAATTCTTTAAGGATTTCCGGAAGTTGCGGCAGGGATATCGCCACTCTCTTTGCAACGTTATGGGGCATTGCCGGGGTTAACGAAACAACGCTCTTAGGCGCGACGTCTTTTATTACGCCTGCCTGCGCTATTACTATTGAATTTTCACCGACGCTAACATGGTCGGATATACCCGCCTGCGCCGCAAGAATAGCTCCGTCTCCGAGCTTGCTGGAACCGGCTACGCCCGCCTGCGCTACGAGTATGCAGTTTTTTCCGATTCTGACGTTGTGCGCTACCTGTACGAGATTGTCTATCTTTGTGCCTGCGCCAAGTATGGTCTCATCCAGAGTGGCGCGGTCAATACACGTATTGGCGCCTATCTCTACGTCATCTTCTACTATTATCTTTCCTACCTGAGGAATTTTATTATGTTTCCCCTCTTCTTGTACATAGCCGAACCCGTCTGCCCCCAGCACAACCCCTGCATGCAAAATACATCTTTTCCCGACTGAAATATCTTTGTAAATTGAAACATTGGGATAAATTAGCGTATCATCGCCGATTTTCGTGTTGCTGCCGATAAATACAAACGGGAAAAGCGTTACCCTATCGCCTATTTGCGCTTCATCGTGTATGTATACAAAAGGATAAATGGTAACGTCCTTTCCAAGTTTTACATTTTTGCCTATTTTAGCGTCCTGCGAAACGCCGCCCGGCGCATATACCTTTGAATAAAATAAATTCAACGCCTTAGCAAATGCCGTATGGGGCCTCTTTACTGTTATGCAGGGTTTTTTTACCTCCACGCCCTCAGGCACTATAAACGCGGCGGCTTTTGAATCCAGGGCCTCCTTTAGAAACTTTGCGTTTGCAACAAGCGCTATTTCATCTTCCTTTGCGCTGGGTAAGCTTGCAATGCCGCTTATTTTTAGTTCGCCAGGGCCGTTAAGCACACCGTCGATCGCCTTGGCTATTTCTGCTAAAATTTTCATCTTACTGTCTCCTTACATTAAGTACCTTAGATAAATATATGCCGTACAGATCAGCATTGATTGAATCATCAGCGGCATTCCGTATTTCATAAAAGTTTTAAATGTAATTGGGTACCCTTCTTTCTCTGATATACCGGCTATTGCGATGTTGCTTGAAGCGCCTATAAGCGTTCCGTTTCCTCCAAGGCACGTCCCCAGAGACAGAGCCCACCATAGCGGCGCAATGCTGGTTGTAGTAAGTGTGCGAACTAGGGGTATCATCGTAGCTGTGTAGGGTATATTGTCAACCATACTGGACGCAAATGCCGAGAACCAAAGCATTAACATTGACATAAGGGTAGGATTTCCTTTGGTTATTTTTACCGTCCCGTTAGCTAGTAGTGCTATCGTTCCGACTTTTTCAAGGCCGCCGACTACTATAAAGAAACTCATAAAGAAAAGCAGCGTAGGCCAGTCCAAACTTTTGAGTACTTCACTCGGGTTTGCCCTTGCAACCAAAAACATCAGCGCCGCACCGCCCATGGCTATTGTCGCAACTTCAAGATGAAGCTTATCATGAAAAATGAAAGCTATAATTACCAACCCCATTACTATGGCGCCCTTGCGCATTAACTTTACGTCGAGTATTGCTTTTTTCTCATCAAACGCAAGAACCATTTCTTTTAGCTCGGATAGGATAAAGAGCTCCTTTCTAAAAAGATATCTTATTGATATTGCAAACGCCAAAAGTACTATGACGGTTACGGGCCCAACATTGGTTACAAAGTCCATGAAAGAAAGTCCTGCCGCTGAACCGATCATAACATTTGGTGGATCTCCTACCAATGTTGCCGTCCCTCCTATATTGGCAGCCATGCCCTCTGCTAAAAGAAAGGGTACCGGGTGCAGACCCAGTGCATCCACAATAACAAAGGTTATAGGCGCTATCAAAAGCACTGCCGTCACGGCATCCATGAAAGCCGCCATTATTGCGGTTAATATCGGCAGAAGTATAATTAAAAGGCTGGGTTCCCCCTTGCCGAGCTTTGCGAATTTAATTGCCAGATACTGGAATATGCCGGACTTTTTAAGTATATCGACAAGAATCATCATGCCTAACAACAGGAAAATAGTGTTAAAATCTATAGCCGCAAATGCCTCCTTTTGCGAATACCGCCCTGCCAGAAATACGAGCATAGCCACGGCACCGACTAAAGCTACAATCATACGGTGCATCTTGTCTAAAAGAATCGCCACTAACGTAATAATAAATATTGTAGTCCCGATAATTAAATCGTTCATTTTGTCTCTCCCAATATACCGGAACGTCGGACCATTTCTTTTAAAACGTCGCACCTGGAAATCATTCCTGTTAACTTTGCGTCTTTTACCACGGGTATGCTGCGTACTTGTTTTATTACCATAAGCCGCGCCACTTCAATTATAGGCTCGTCTTCTTCGATAGTCATGGCTTCCCGCATTATTTCCTTTATTTTTACTTTATCGGCATTCGCAAGTTTTCGTTCAAACGGTTCATATTCCGGCAGAAACGACAACCTCCCTGCTTCTAAAGCGTAGGAGGGCAGCGCCATTTTTATAAGATCCCCTTCGCTTATTATACCGATAACATGGTTTTCCCCATCCACTACCGGCAAGCTGCTCACTCCCATTTTAAATAGCTTCAGTGCGGCATCTTTAATGGATACTTCAGGCGAAACGGTTGTTACTTTTTTTGTCATTAAATCTTTAGCTATCAATGTCGGCGACATATTCCCTCCTCTTAAGTGTTTCCCCAATGTAATCGACAGTTCTTAAATTAGCGCCCTTATTTTCGGCGACTACGCTTTTTGCGCGCTCGCCGAGCGCTTTAAGTTTATCTTTATTGGTAAGTAAATCCCATATTGCGCTTTGTAAGGTATGGTTTTCTACTTGCACTATAGCATTTTTATCGATAAATTTTTCAACGATATCTTTAAAATTAAACATATAGCGCCCGACTAAAACTGCCTTTCCGAAACTTGCAGGTTCTATTATGTTATGTCCGCCTTTTGGCACAAGGCTGCCGCCTATGAATACCATGCTAGCAAGATTATACAGATTATTTAATATGCCCATTTGATCAAGAATCAGCACCCTGTAGTCCGCAGTTAAACGCGAAAAACGGATCGGTTTAAAGCCCAAACCTTCGGCTATTTTCTCAATTTCAGATACGCGTTCTATATGGCGGGGAGCAATAATCAACTTTAAATTAGGAAACTGCATCCCCAGGTTCTTAAAAGCGCGCAATATAACAGCGTCTTCGCCTTTATGGGTAGAACCGGCTATAAGCAACTTTTCGCCGTCTTTCGGTTTTAATATAGACATATCTGCCGGGCCTGGCTCCTCTACCGTAGCGTCGAATTTCATATTGCCGGTAATTCTGATTTTATCCGGCGAGGCACCCAGATATTTTATTCTTTCGGCATCCTCCTCTGCCTGCATGCAGAATAAATTAATGCGCTGCAATACAGATTTCAATAGCGGCTTGGCCAGCCTGTATCTCCCAAAAGAGCCTCTGGATATCCTGCCGTTGACTACAAATACCGGGATGTCTTTCGCGCTGCAGCAATTTATTAAATTCGGCCATATCTCTGTTTCTAGAATAACCATAAACCCGGGATTTATTTCATTTAAAACTTTATTTACGATAAAAGAGATATCAAAGGGCAGGTAAATAATACTCGCGTCTTTAAATAATTTCTTTGCCAGATCATTTCCTGTTTTTGTAACCGTAGAAAATACAATAGGTGTATCCGGAAATTTTAGTTTCAAAACTTCGATTAGGGGTTTCGCTGCCTGCGTTTCCCCTACCGATACCGCATGGACCCATATCGTAGTTTTGCCGCTCAATGCCCGAAGTATTTCTTTCGGCAATACGCCAAAACGCATGGAGATGTCCTTATGATACTTGCCTCGCAAGAGAAAAAACGGTAAGTATAGTATCGCAAAAACTATAAATGCTATGTTATACAGCCAGTTGCCATTTGCCATTTGCTATTACGCCCTTGGATGAGCTTTATCATATACTTCTTTAAGCCGCTGTGTCGTTATGTGAGTATATATCTGTGTCGTGGATAGATTCATATGGCCAAGCAATTCCTGGACAGAACGCAAATCCGCGCCTCGGTTGAGCATATGCGTCGCAAAGGAATGCCTTAGGCTATGCGGCGAAATTCCCTCTCTCAGCGAGGCTTTTTTGATGTATTTATTGACTACATCCCGGACGCCTTTCCCTGTTAAGCGCATACTGTTGCGGTTGGCAAATACGGGAATATTAGTTTTACTTCCTGTGTTGCGGCGCTTCTGGAGATATATACGTATCGCGCGAATAGCCTTTTCCCCTATAGGCACAAGGCGTTCTTTTTTGCCTTTACCGTATACTTTAACAACGCCACCTATAAAGTCTACATTGTCTGTGTCCATGCCCACCAGCTCGCTTATGCGCACTCCCGTAGAATAAAATGTTTCAAGTATTGCGCGGTCACGCAGGCCCATTAAGTCAGTGCCGGGGGACCCAATAAGTTTTTCTATTTCGCCTTCTTCCAGGAACAAAGGCAGTTTCTTTTCCAGTTTTGGGGTAGAAATGCCCGTTGTTGGATTATTTTTCAAATAGCCATCCCTGCATAAAAATTTAAAAAACGAACGCAGGCACGCAAGTTTTCTTGCCACAGAACTTTTATTGTAATTTTTTTCCCTTAAATGCGCCAGATACTTGCGCAATGTAAGATAATCTATCTTTTCAAGTTCCATATTTTTTAGAAAATCCCTGAAGCCTTTCAAATCCAGCGCATAATTCATGGTTGTATACGCTGATGCGTTACGCTCGATATTTAAATACGTTAAAAATTTCTCTATGTACCTGTTCATTAAGCGCTTTTTTCGTCCTTTTTTTGGGGAATATCGTCAGGCAGCTTTCTTGTCATATAGTTGCATTTCGGGTATTTCGAGCAGCCGTAGAAAAACATTCCTTTCTTGGAGCGCCGCCTGACCAATTCGCCGCCGCAGCCCTCGTTAGGGCATTTGACGCCGCTTGTTATCGATTTGGCAAACCTGCATTTGGGGAAGGTTGAACATGATAGAAATTTTCCTATGCGTGACCACTTTATTACCATGGGGCTGTTACACTGGGGGCATATCTCTTCTGTAACTATCTCCTCTTTCTTTAAATCTTTCATATCAATATGCGCGTTGCTAACCCATTCTTTAAACGGTTTATAGAAATGCTTTAGCACATCCTCCCATTTTGTTTTTCCTTCTTCTATTTCGTCCAGCTCCTCCTCCATGGCTGCGGTAAATTTTTCGTCCAGTATTTTCGGGAAATGCTTTACCAGGAGGTCTGTTACTACTTCGCCCAATTCGCTTGGGTAAAGGCTCCCGGATTCTCTTCTGACGTAATTTCGCCCTAGCACCGTCTGAATGATAGGCGCATAGGTTGATGGCCTGCCTATCCCTTTTTCTTCCAGTGCCTTAACAAGCGATGCGTCCGTATAGCGTGCTGGCGGCTTGGTAAAATGCT
>JBDRLY010000027.1:0-3665 GCA_043812735.1 Candidatus Omnitrophota bacterium
GTCATAGCAATTCACGAGAATAATGTTTTCGACAAGATGATAGCGGCCCTTCCCGAAAAAGACAAAAAACAATTACACGAACGCTATAGCTCGGTGGTGCTGGACCCGGATAAGATGAAACTTATCGAAAGAATGGTGGCTGACAGCCGTTCGGTGGCGCTCCATCACACAGCCGGGCTCTCAACACCGCAGCAGGTGATGATAGTGCTTTTATCGCTCTATAGCCTTATTGATACGGAGAAAATTTACAAAAAGGCAGTACAGTATATTGTAACACACAGATTCAAAACATTGTATTCGGCTATCGGGATACCTTGTCCCGAAAATGCTTCCGACGCGCGCTACTACGCAACCATTGATATTCCTGAGCTTGCTAAACTTAGATACGGCCAGAAATTTAGAGATTATCTTGTTAAACATCATGAGCCGATTGATTTCGTGGTAAAACTGGCAGAAAAGAAATCTGTTGTGCTTATGGACGGCGGCGGGTTTGACGCGCCCCAGATGTCTGTGCGCGTTTCGCTTGCCAATTTGCCCAACAGCACCTACGAGGCCATAGGAAAGGGCATAAGCGAGTTATTGGAGGAATACCACAAAAACTGGCAGAGCTCCCAGAAATAACTCTAGGAAATAATCCCATCCTACAAAGGAGGTAAATGTTATGCATGCTGTTATTGATACGTGCCGGACATATCCGCAAATTGTTATTTTCTTAGCTCTGGCGCTGGGTTACGCCGCAGGCAAGATAAAGTTTTTTGGTTTCAGCCTTGGCTCAACCACATGCGTTCTTCTTTCCGCGCTGGCACTCGGGCAGATAGGCGTAGATGTGCCGGATATTCTAAAAAATGTAAGCTTCGCGCTCTTTACATTCTGCATAGGCTACAAAGTGGGACCGCAGTTTTTCGGCGCGCTTAAGAAAGAGGGACTTAATTATATTTGGATATCCCTTCTCGTTGCCTTTATAGGTTTGGGAAGCGCTATTTTTTTGGGCAAGATGCTGCATTTTGACAAAGGCACCACTGCCGGATTTTTTGCAGGGTCAATGACGCAATCAGCCGCGCTTGGTACGGCGGAAGGCGCGATAGCCCATTTGTCTATCTCTGATGCCCAAAAATCTGTTCTCGATACTAACGTTGCTGTGGCATACGCCATAACGTATATTTTCGGCACAGCAGGAATTATCGTTTTTATAAAAATGATACCGCGTTTGTTTAAAATAGACTTAAAGGAAGAGGCGAGAAAACTGGAAGTGCAGATGTCGGGCGGGAGTGCGGGGGGCGAAAAGCCGGAATTATTCTCTTGGGCAAAGCAGCTTGATCTTCGGGTGTATCGTTTGACAAATCAAAGCGTCGTTGGCAAAACTATAGCCGAACTTGAAGCGCTGTTTCCGGGAAGAGTCGCCGTTGATGCGCTCAAGCGCGCAGACAAATTGGTGGATGTTACGCCGGATACAGTCATTCAATCGGGTGATATGATTGCGGTAATCGGGCGGCGCACCATGTTTGTTAAGGCAAATGAAATAGTAGGCCCCGAGATTGATGACGCGAGTATGTCTGAGATTATCGGGGAAATACTCGAGATTTGCGTCCTTAATTCCGCCATTGCCGGCAAGAAACTCGGGGAAATTGCCCTAGGTAAGGAAACCCACGGTATCTTTCTAAGAAAGATTACCCGGCAGGGGCATGAATTGCCGATAACAAGGGATACGGTTATTAATAAATGCGATGTTTTTCAGGTAATAGGGGCAAAAAGCGATGTTGAAAGGATTGTTAAGTTATTAGGTTATCCGGAGCGGCCAACTGCTGTTACTGATCTTGTAATGGTGGGATTGGGCTGCGTATTGGGCACCCTTATAGGCCTAGTAGCTGTACCGATTGCCGGGATACCGCTGACTTTGGGTGTCGGAGGAGGGGTTCTCGTAGCAGGTCTCTTATTCGGATGGTTGAGGGCAGTGCATCCGACCTTTGGCCAGATACCAAGCGGAGGGCAGTGGGTTTTGCAGGATTTGGGTCTGAATCTTTTTATTGCATGCGTAGGGCTAACAGCCGGGACTAAAGCAGTACAGGCTTTTCAGACAACCGGATTATCGGTTTTTTTAGCCGGCGCTTTGTTGTCGCTTCTTCCGGTAATTGCCGGTTTGGCTTTTGGCAAGTTTGTGCTTAAGATGAACCCCGTCATTTTATTGGGGGCGGTTGCGGGGGCGAGAGTGTTGACCGCAGCGTTAAACATGCTGCAGGAAGAGTGCGAGAGCACAATGCCGGTATTGGGATATGCCGCTCCGTATGCGTTTGGCAATGTTCTTCTCACTATATGGGGAAGCGTAATTATAAATGTAATGTGAGGAAAAAACATGTTTAAAAAATTAATCGGCGGGATTTTAACGGCATTAATGGTTTTAGCGTTTAGCAATTCAACCGTTAAGGCGGATGAGCGCGACAATGAAATAAAGCTTTTAAAGGCACAGGTTGAGGCGCTGCAGAAGCGCATTGAAAAACTTGAGCGGGTAAAGGTTAAAGAAAGCGCTCCGGCTCAAGAACTCGCCCAGGTGAAACCGGATGCGTCTCCTAAATGGCTGGAAAATATTAAACCCAAAGCCGATTTTAGGTTGCGCTATGAATGGCAACATGATAGGGGGCAAGACGATAATTATAGGCTAAGGATAAGGGCGAGGGCGGGCTTGCGGGCACAGGTTAATAAAGAGATGGCTTTTGGCGCCGGGATTGCTACCGGCAGGACAAATGATCCCCGCTCAACAAATGTTACTCTCGGCACTTCCGGCTCTGCTAACACGCCCGCTTCGGCAAAAGACATCGTGTTGAATTATGCCTATGGCGAGTATAAGCCGTTTGACGGCCTCATGCTTACAGCCGGAAAGTTCCAGAACCCCCTATGGCTGCCTACAGATATACTTTGGGATTCAGATATCAATCCTGACGGAGTAGCAGTGCAATTAGGTTACAAATTAAACTCAGTATTAAATTTATTCGCAAACAACATGTATTTTATAATGCGCAATGATGACCGCAATACAGCGCGGCCTTTCATGTTTGCCTTTCAGCCCGGATTTAACTGGGAAATCAACGATACGCTTAACTTTAAAGGTGCAGTTAGTTATTACGGAGTTACTTCGGTAGAAGGAAAGGCGCGTTTTTCAAACCAGTCAACTAATAGCCTTGTAAATAACAACTACAAATATGACTACGGAACTATTAACCCGAGTTTTGAGTTAGGCGTTAAAGAACCGGTTGAAGGCCTAATTCCTTATTTTGGCATATTCGGCGATTACGTTAGCAATTTTTATGCAACTAAGGGAAGAGCGGGTTATGACATAGGTTTCCGCCTCGGCTATGACAAAATAGACGATAAGGGCCAATGGCGGCTGAAGGCTATGTATGTATTATTGGAAAGAGATGCATGGCTTGACATATTTCCCGAATCAAGCCGCTATTCTGGGCGGACTAATATAAGGGGTGTTGACGGAGTTTTTGAATACGGCATAGCGAAAAATTCAAGTGTTGCGGCGCACTATTATTGCAGCGAAAGCCTTACCAAGCCGGAAAATCCGCAGCATATTCTGCAGGTTGATTGGAATTTAAGGTTTTAGTATGTAAGCCACCTCGGGCATTGGCTCCGACTTGCGCTCCTCGCTCGTCCCGAAATTTCGG
>JBDRLY010000028.1:0-3926 GCA_043812735.1 Candidatus Omnitrophota bacterium
TAATCATTTTTCTGAAAATAGCACCAGCCCATAGAGTAAAGCGCATACTGGGCATAATCGCTCCTGGGGAATGCCTCAAGCACCTTATCGTACTGTAATATTGCTTCGTCATACTTACTCTGTTTAAAATTAACCTCCCCCAGCCAGTAGGTTGCGGCGTCACGAAATTCGCTCGTTGGCGCACTAACTGCCGCCTCAAACTCATAAACAGCCAAGGGATAATTTTCAAGGTGGTAATAACACTGCCCCAGCAGCAAATGCACCTTGGCTTCATACTGCGATTGTGGATACTCTTCTAAAAACCTGAGGAATTTCTTTGAAGCAATGTCGTAGAGCTCGTCGCCAAATGCCTTCTCCGCAAATGTTAAATCCTGCATTTCCGTAGCTATTGCGTTAAGCGGCGTCAGGATGAGCAGAGCAAAAAATACGACGGCGAGCCTTTTCATATATCGTCAGATTTTAACATTGTTTTTGGTGTTTTTCAAGACCTTTTTCAGGTAGGCCCCTGTGTATGAACGCGGGTTTTCTGTGATTTCTTCGGGGCTGCCTGTAGCGACGATATAGCCGCCCGTATCTCCGCCTTCCGGGCCTAAATCTATGACGTAATCCGACTGCTTTACAACCTCCAGATTGTGTTCTATAACCACTACGGAATTACCCATATCAACAAGCGCCTGCAAAACCCCTAAAAGCCTATCTATATCCGCAAAATGAAGGCCTGTTGTCGGCTCATCGAGTATATACAGGGTCTTGCCTGTGGCGCGTTTTGAAAGTTCTGCAGAAAGCTTTACCCTCTGAGCCTCGCCTCCCGAAAGTGTCGTAGCCGACTGGCCAAGTTCTATATAACTCAAACCTACATCATTAAGCGTCTGGAGCTTATCTTTGATCTTGGGGATATTACTGAATAAATCCAGCGCCTCCTCAACTGTCATTTCCAAAACCTCCGATATCGAACGGCCCTTGTATTTTACTTCAAGTGTCTGCGCGTTATACCTCTTGCCGTGGCAAACTTCGCAGGGTACATACACAGCCGGCAAAAAGTGCATTTCTATTTTTTTGATACCGTCACCCTGGCATGACTCGCAGCGGCCGCCCTTGACGTTAAAACTGAACCTGCCGGGCTTATATCCCCTTATCTTTGCGTCAGGCAGCATCGCAAACAAATCACGTATATGGCCGAATACGCCGGTATAAGTGGCCGGGTTTGAACGCGGCGTTCTTCCGATAGGCGACTGGTCAATTACTATCACTTTATCGATATTCTCCACGCCGAGGATACGCTCGTGCCTGCCCGGCTTGATTTTTGAGCCGTATAGCTTTTGCGCAAGCGCGCGATATAATATCTCGTCGATAAGCGTCGATTTTCCCGAGCCGGAAACTCCCGCAACACAAGCAAAAACGCCCAATGGAATTTTCACGTCTATGGATTTTAAGTTATGCTCTGCGGCGCCTTTAATTTCGATATTATTCCTGTTTTTATAATCGCGCCTGTATTTAGGGATTTTAATTTCCAATTTACCGTTCAGGTATTTTCCGGTAAGGGAATTTTCGCATTGTAAGATATCATCCAGAGTGCCGCAGGCAACAATTTCCCCGCCATGTTTGCCTGCGCCCGGGCCTAAATCTATTATGTAATCCGCGCTTCTTATCGTCATTTCGTCATGCTCGACCACCAATAACGTATTGCCCAAATCGCGCAGCGCTTTTAACGTATCCAGTAATTTTGAATTATCGCGCTGGTGAAGCCCTATCGATGGCTCATCCAATACATATAAAACACCGACCAGGCCTGCGCCCACCTGCGTTGCCAGGCGTATCCTCTGCGCCTCGCCGCCTGATAGCGAACTCGAAGCCCTCTCAAGCGTCAGGTATTCTAATCCCACGTTGGTCATAAACTTGAGCCTGTTATTTATTTCTTTTAGGATCTGATGCGATATCATTTCTTCTTTTGTTGTCAGCTTTAACCCTACAAAAAATTCCAGCGCTTTTGCTATCGAAAACTGCGTTACTTCGGATATATTCTTCCCGCCTATTTCGACCGCCAAAGTCTCCGGTTTTAAGCGCGCGCCTTTGCATTTCGGGCACGCTAATAAACTCATATATTTTGAAACTTCAGTTTTCAGGTAATCGGAATCCGTCTCCCTGAATAATCTTTCCAAATGCGGTATGACGCCTTCGTAAGGCTTGCCCCAGATATGTTCTTCGCTGCCGTGGAGAATTATATTTCTTATTCTTTGAGACAGTTCTTTATAGGGAACATCCATGCTGAAGTTAAAGTGGTCTGCTAATTCACGCAGCAAGCCCCGGTAATACATAATATATCCGTGGCCTCCGCGCCTCCAGGGCTCCAGCGCCCCCTCGCGCAGGGTTCTATTTTTGTCAGGAATTACAAAATCAGAGTCTATCTCCAGCTTTGTACCCAGGCCGTCGCACGCAGGGCAGGCGCCGTAGGGAGAATTGAAGGAAAATATGCGCGGTTCCAGCTCCGGCAAGCTCACGCCGCACTGGGAGCAGGCATACAACTCGCTGAATAAAATATCGGTGTGCGGTGTGCGGTGTGCGGTTTTCGGTCCACGTCCTTTAGCCGCAAACCTCGAACCGCAAACCTCGAACCCATCAGGTAGTTGTGTTTCAGCAGATATTATTACAGTGCCGCTGCCTGCACGCAACGCCGCCTCAACCGAATCGACAAGGCGGCGTTTTACATCGGGGGTTATGCTGATCCTGTCTACCAGGACTTCGATATCATGTTTTCTTTTTTTATCCAGTTTAAGGTCTTTGTCCAGCTCGTAAACCTTCCCGTCAACACGGACCCTCAAAAACCCGTTTTTCTTCGCTTCAGCAAAAATTTCACGGTATTCGCCTTTTCTGCCGCGCACCAGCGGTGCCAATATTTGGATTTTTGTCTGGGCAGGCAATTCAAGGATTTTCTCGACGATCTCTTGCGAAGACTGCTGGGTAATTGGCTTGCCGCATTTGTAGCAGTGAGGCCTGCCTACGCGGGCAAACAATAAGCGCAGGTAATCGTAAATCTCAGTCATGGTACCTACAGTTGAGCGGGGGTTTGCTCCGATACTGCGCTGTTCTATAGATATCGCAGGCGATAGGCCTTCTATATATTCAACATTGGGCTTTTGAAGCTGCTCTAAAAACTGGCGGGCATAGGCTGAGAGGCTCTCGACATAACGGCGCTGCCCTTCCGCGTATATCGTATCAAAAGCAAGCGAAGACTTGCCGGAGCCGGAAAGCCCTGTTATGACGGTAAGCGTCCCCCGGGGGATTTTGAGGTCTATCCCCTTTAGGTTATGCTCCTTTGCTCCCTTTACTATGATATAGTCTTTAGGCATACCGAATGCAGTTATTGGTCTGGTAATACATCGGTATCCCGAAGGTCGGCCTGAGTTGTCGGCTGCATTCGGGATGGAAAATACTCCAATTTAATATGATAGCACAAATATTCGTCGCTAGCAACCGAAAATACTGCGCAGCTACGAGAGCATTGGCTCCGGCTTTGCGCTCCTCGCTCACATTCGAACTTCGGTTTTGTCGGGGGATACCCCTCGGGAATTCACCTACAGCGCATGCCGCAAGGTCAGTTCCCGCTTCCCCTTCGCCAAAACCTTGTTCTCATAAGTCCCTTCTGGATAAGAGTACTCACTGCGGTGCGATTAGCCGTCGCTCAATTGCTCTCGCAGCATAACAACTCCCGGTAAGTAGTTTGGCAGTGAGCCATATAGGATGAAATAAACCGGCGAGGTTGGAGCAATTGTCGATTTTAGCCAAAGCAGCTTGAGTAGTTTTGGGAATTCTGCCGAACTGGCAAAACAAAAAGGACCCAAACATCTTGTTAGCAAGAGTTTGAGCCCTTTTATATTACTAAACTAACCTGATTACTTGCGGCCGCGTGCCATCTTGGCTCTTGAAAT
>JBDRLY010000029.1:0-6587 GCA_043812735.1 Candidatus Omnitrophota bacterium
CCAACATGGGTACATCAAAATTGTTTCAAGGTATCAGGATAAGGACATCAGACGGCGAAATTGTCTGGGAGGGATGGGGCGGTAGCAGCGCGCACAGGTCGATGTTGGGCACTATACCCGATGAACTGCAAATAGGATTCAAAAGGTTTATGAACGAACCTGCCGCTGCGCGCTCAGGAGGCAGCGCGCTGGAATTGAAATATCAGCTATTGGACAAGGATTCCCTGCTTATGCGTTACCGCCAGGATGAGCAGGTAGTCGGTATAGAGCGTAAAAAGAAATTCTAAAGGAGAATTCATGAGAGCATGGCTTGGAAGAATCGGCAGGCGCGTCATTTACATATTGCGCTACATAGGTGCTGTTACGTTGCTATGTGTCGAGAGCATATTCTGGATATTTATACCGCCGCTTAAGATACGCAGGGTTTTTGAGCAGATGTATAAAATCGGCGTGCAGAGTTTGCCGATAGTATTTTTAACATCCTTATTCACCGGAATTGTTCTGAGTTTACAAAGTGCCTATCAAATGCAGAAAGTCTCGGCCGAGATGTATATCGGAAGCCTAGTTTCGTTGTCCATGACAAGGGAGCTCGGGCCCGTTTTAACGGCCCTTGTAGTGGCAGGGCGGGTGGGCGCCTCCATTACGGCTGAAATTGGCACAATGAAAGTAACAGAGCAAGTAGACGCGCTTGAAACGCTGGCCACAAACCCTACAAGATACCTTGTGGTGCCGCGACTTATGGCGCTTATGCTTATGCTTCCGCTTTTGACTATTTATTCGGATATAGTAGGAATATTCGGCGGATACCTTATAGCCGTAGCCAAGCTTAAGATAACGCATTCGGTTTACATGAAGGCAACATGGGATCCGCTAAAGTATAAAGATATACTTACCGGATTGCTTAAATCTACCATTTTTGGAATGATTATATGCATTGTAGCCTGTTATGAAGGTTTCCGCACCGAAGGCGGAGCGGAAGGTGTGGGTAAGGCTACAACGATATCGGTTGTAACATCGTTTATACTTATTGTCGCGGCCGACTGTGTCCTAACGGCTATATTTTACTTTGCGCCGGCTCTCGGCATGTAGGTGAATATGATAGAGATAAAAAATCTGTGTAAATCATTTAACGATCACAAGGTGCTGGACAACCTAAACCTTACTATTGACGACGCAGAAACCACGGTTATAATAGGCCGTTCCGGATGCGGCAAATCGGTGTTGCTGAAACATATCATAGGCGTCTTAAAGCCCGATTCAGGCGAAGTCATGGTGGATGGGGTGGACATCGCAAAACTCCCGGCAAAAGAACTTGATGCCGTAAGAATGAGATTCGGAATGCTGTTTCAGGGCGCAGCGTTATTTGACTCACTCTCTGTCGCCGATAATGTCGGTTTTGCCTTGCTGGAGCACACAAAATTAGAGCCCAGGCTCATTGAACGCAGGGTTAAACAATGCCTTGAGCTGGTGGGATTAAAGGGGGTAGGGCATCAAAAGCCGGCGGAGCTTTCAGGCGGAATGAAAAAACGCGTCGGTTTGGCAAGGGCTATCTGCATGAACCCGCAGATAATGCTGTATGACGAACCTACCACAGGCGTCGATCCGATTATGGGAGATGCGATAAACGACCTTATAAGAGAATTGCATGACAGGCTGGGCGTAACATCTATCGTTGTTACGCATGACATGAAAAGTGCTTATAAGGTAGCTAATAAAATCGCCATGCTATATAAGGGTAAAATAATAATAAAGGGTACTGTTGAAGAGGTTAGGAACTCTAATAACCCCATTGTGCAACAGTTTATAACAGGCGCCGCTACAGGGCCTATTACCGAACAAGAAGCATAGGAGGGATAAATGCAGAAAGAAAAATATGAATTTAGAGTGGGATTATTTGTATTGATAGGAATCGCTATTTTGATATTTATGGTATTTTCGATAGGCGATATATATATTTCCGCGCCCGGCTACCGCATAAAGGCGCATTTCGGGTTTATAGGCGGTTTAGATATAGGCGCGCCTGTGCGGCTTGCCGGTACAAAAATCGGCAAGGTGGAGAAAGTCAGAATCGTAAGGGACCCTAAATCAAAAACATGTATCGAGCTTTTGCTGTGGGTAAACAAAGACACCGTCGTAGAAAAAGACGCCCAATTTGCGATAAATACGCTGGGCATGTTTGGAGAAAAGTATGTAGAAATAACGCCGGGCTCGGCGAATAGCGCGTTTTTGAAAGATAACGAGATAGTTATAGGGCGCGATCCTGTGCCGATGGAGCAGATTACATTTCGCTTATGTGAGTTGCTGGATAACATCAGCATGGGACGCGGAACAATAGGCAAGCTATTAAAGGATGACGAGATATATAACGACCTGCGTGATTTTGTTAAAGACATAAAGGCGCATCCCTGGAAATTGTTTAAGGCTCCCAGAAAATGAAACCGAAAACAGTATTTGCCTGCCAGAATTGCGGCTATACTTCGGCAAAATGGTTGGGGCGCTGCCCTGACTGCGGCGGATGGAACTGTCTTATAGAAGAAAAACAAATTCAAGCTCCGGCGAGAACGGTATTTTCTTTCTCGGACAAACCGCGCTCAATATCGGATATAGACGCAAATGAACAGGAGAGATTCAATTCCGGCATTGAGGAATTTGACAGGATTTTAGGCGGAGGAATAGTGCCGGGTTCTGTTGTGCTGGTGGGGGGCGACCCGGGGATAGGAAAATCGACACTCCTTTTGCAGATATCGGATAATTTAAGCACAAACGCAGGGAAGCCTATTTTGTATATCTCGGGCGAAGAGTCGATGCGCCAGACAAAGCTGCGCGCAGACCGGCTCGGCAGGGCTTCGAAGAATTTATATATTGTAAGCGAATGCAATTTAGAGCGAATGATCGAATATATAAGTGAACTAAAACCCCTGGTATGCATTATAGATTCCATACAGACAACTTATAACTCAAGTATAGGCTCTGCGCCTGGCAGCGTATCGCAGGTGAGGGAGTGCGCGGCGCAATTGACCATGCTTGCAAAATCAAAGGGCATATCTATATTTCTTGTGGGCCACGTTACAAAGGAGGGCACAATCGCGGGGCCAAGGGTAATGGAGCATATTGTTGATACTGTTTTGTACTTTGAAGGCGAAAAATACAGTTCTTTAAGGATACTGCGTTCGCAGAAAAACCGTTTCGGCTCGACAAACGAGGTGGGTATATTTGAAATGACCTCTAGCGGTTTAATAGAAGTAAAAAATCCATCGGAAGTTCTACTATCCGAGCGGCCGGCGCATTCAGCCGGTTCGTTTGTTGTGCCTTTAATCGAAGGCACTCGGCCGCTTTTAGTGGAAATACAAGCCCTTGTCTCGCCGAGCTCTTTTTCTGTGCCTACGCGAAGATGCGTAGGTGTCGATTTTAACAGGACAATTTTACTTTCGGCTGTATTGGAAAAAAGATTCGGGTTCGGCTTATCGAAGTACGACCTGTTTGTATCAGCTGCAAGCGGGTTAAGGGTTGAGGAGCCGGCGGCTGATTTAGCGATAGCGCTGGCCATAGCGTCAAGCGCCAAAGACAGGGCATCGCAGCCCACAGATACTGCTATAGGCGAAGTAGGGCTCGGGGGAGAGGTGCGCTCGGTAGGGTATACTCAGGAAAGGATAAACGAAGCAAAAAAACTAGGTTTTAAAAGGTTTTTCGTTTCAAAAAATAGTGCCGCCAAGGTTAGAAAATCCCCCGGAATTGAAATTATAGGTATAAGTTCGGTAAAAGACGGTATAAATATCGCGTTATCTTAATTTTAGGAGGCAAGATGAGGTTACTTTATATCAGAATATTTTTTGTAATATTATCTGTTCTCGTATGTTTTCAGTTATTTACCGCATTGAAGCTTTTCGATAGTATGTCGGGCATATTGGGAGCCGCATGCGGCCTTGTGGGCTCGTTATTAATAATATTTCTGGAGTTAAGAGTCCGCCGGGTTTCGGTAAGAGGATTATCTGCTTCCGTATTTGGTTTGATATTCGGGCTTATTATGGCAAAATTATTATCCGATGCATTCGGGCTGATTCCGCTAGAACCCAGCGTAGGCGCGGCGGTAAAATTAGGCTTTGTCCTGATATTTTCATACCTGGGTATGGTTATAGCTATGCGCGGGAGGGATGAATTTAATATAATTATACCTTATGTCCGCTTTTCCAAACAGGAACAGCGCCAGGATATAATTCTTTTGGATACCTCGGTTATAATCGACGGGCGCATTGCCGATATCTGCCAGACAAAGTTTATCGAGGGAAGATTTGTCGTACCGCGCTTCGTATTGAAGGAACTGCAGTTAATAGCCGACTCCGCCGATTCGCTTAAAAGAAGCCGGGGGCGCAGAGGCTTAGATATCCTGAACCGCATGCAGAAATTGTCAAATACCGATGTTAAAATCGAAGAAGATGATTTTCCTGATTTAAGCGGCGTAGACGCCAAGCTTGTGAAACTTGCAAGGGTGCTTGGCGCGAAAGTCCTAACAAATGATTACAACCTTAACAAGGTTGCCGAACTTGAAGGTGTCAGCGTCCTTAACCTTAACGACCTTGCAAATGCCCTAAAGCCGGTGGTTTTGCCGGGAGAGGAAATGGAGGTAAGGATAATAAAAGAAGGCAAAGAACATAACCAAGGCGTTGCATATCTTGATGACGGGACAATGGTTGTAGTAGAACATGGGCGGCATTTAATAGGGCAGACAAAAACCGTTACCATCACCAGCGTGCTTCAGACGTCCGCCGGGCGCATGATATTCGCCAAAACAGGGGATAGGTAAAATGAGCATTGCCGCCATAATACCCGCGGCCGGGTTCTCCAAAAGAATGCGCGGTGTTTCAAAGATGTATCTCAAGCTAGGGAGGCTACCGCTATTAGGCTTAACGCTTAAAAATATCTCAAAATGCAAGCATATAGGCTCGATGGTTATTGTTGTCAACGAAAAGGATATAAGAAAGGCCAAAACTATTATAGCCAAATATAATATTAAAAAAGTTAAAGCTGTGGTAGCGGGCGGAAAAACAAGGCAGCAATCCGTAGCAAACGGTTTTGCGGCGGTTAACGGCAGCGCTAAATTAGTATTGATTCATGACGGGGCCAGGCCTTTTGTTGATAATGCCGTTATCGATAGGGCGATTTCTGCAGCGAAAAAATACGGCGCGGCAATTGCAGGCGTTCCTCTAAAGCCAACCCTGAAGCGCCTCTCGAGGGACGGTTTTGTATGGTCTACGCTGCGAAGGGATGAGATATGGGAGATACAGACACCGCAGGTTTTCAAAAAAGAATTATTTGAAGAGGCGATAAATTCCTCCACTAACTCCGCGACTGACGATTCGGCGTTAATTGAAGCGCTCGGCTATAAGGTAAAGGTTGTTTTGGGTTCGTATAAAAATATAAAGGTTACTACCCCGGAAGATTTAGTATTTGCTGAGGCGCTGTCCGGGAAAGGAAAAAAAGAGTGAAAATAGGGTTCGGCTACGATATCCATAAACTTGTACAGGGGAGAAAGCTTTACTTGGGCGGAGTAGAAATACCGTATGTTAAGGGATTATTAGGCCATTCGGATGCCGATGTGCTCCTGCATGCGCTTTGCGATGCCCTCTTAGGAGGCGCCGGCGCAGGCGACATCGGAGAGCATTTTCCGAATACAGACTATACATATAAAGATATCTCCAGCATTGAATTGCTTAAAAAAACTAAAGACATAATTGCCGGGAAGGGCTATTATGTAAAAAATATTGATGCTACAGTCTGCTGCGAAGAGCCCAAACTCTCGCTTTTTAAAAGCATCATGGTTCATAATATAGCGAATGCCGTCGGCATCGAAGAAAAAAATATAAACATTAAAGCTACGACACAAGAAGGTTTAGGCAGCATAGGCCGGAGCGAAGCAATTTCCGCCCAGGCAGTCGTGTTGCTAGAGGAAAAATAAGGGGGATAAAAATGTTGTTATGCCTTTTAGTTATTTTGATACTGATTCTCATAATATGGGTCCTCTGGACTCTGGGCGTTATAATATTTTTCAGGAAGGAGCTGGAAGCAGCTATAGAAAGGGATCCGGCCGCCAAAAGCCCCCTGGAGGTAACTATTACGTATTCGGGGCTGCATGCAATAGTATTTCATAGAATTGCGCATGGCCTTCTTAAGGCTAAGATTCCGGTTATTCCGCGTATGATAAGCCATATTTCGCGTCATATAACCGGCATAGAAATTCATCCCGGCGCGACTATAGGCGAAAGGATATTCATAGATCACGGGATGGGAGTGGTAATAGGCGAAACCACGATAATCGGTAAAAACGCGACGCTTTATCAGGGAGTTACGCTGGGAGGAACAGGCAAGGAAAAAGGCAAACGCCATCCTACGATAGGCGATAATGTTGTTGTGGGTGCAGGCGCAAAGGTCCTTGGAAATATAAAAATAGGCAACAATGTCATTATTGGGGCAAATGCCGTTGTTATAAGGGATGTCCCGGATAATTCAACGGTTGTCGGCATACCCGGCAGGGTTGTCTCTACGGGAGGCAAAAAACCGGAGGGTATAAACCTGGAGCATGCTGCTTTGCC
>JBDRLY010000030.1:0-14542 GCA_043812735.1 Candidatus Omnitrophota bacterium
TTCCTTGTGTTGGGAGACAAACTCTTTCACGGGCGCTACACCAAAAAGGATATAAATCTTCTCTGGGGCTTATCGCATGACGTAGCTATAGCGGTTGAAAACGCACTTTTATACGAAGAATTATCCGTAAAGGTAAGCGAGATAGAAGTGCTTTATGAGAAGGAAAAAAGGATATTTTTATCTACCGTAATCGCATTTGCTACGGCGATTGACGCCAAAGACCCCTATACCCACGGCCATACGGAACGGGTTACCAAATACTGCCTTTTGATAAAGGAGCAACTGGAAAAATTGGGCCAAAAATTCGACAAGGATTTTGACAAAAAACTTCAGGTAGCCGCATTATTGCACGATGTCGGCAAAATAGGCACTCCCGATTACATACTTAACAAAAAAGGCCCCCTCACTAAAGAGGAATATGAAGAGATAAAAAAACATGCGCGGGTCGGCGCATCTATTCTTCAGCCAATCGAAGAATTGCGTGAGGTCGCGCTGGCTATAAAGCACCACCAGGAGCGCTGGGATGGCTTGGGGTACCCTCAGGGCCTTAAAGGCGAAGAGATCCCGCTTATTTCAAGGATGGTAATGGTTGCGGATGCGTTTGATGCGCTTATATCAAACAGGCCTTATCGCGAAGGGATATTTGAGGAGATGGCGCTTGAAGAAATAAAAAAAGGCGCCGGAACACAATTTGACCCGATTCTCACTGCTACTTTCCTGCATGCCTACCGCTTAAGAAGCGATTCCAATATTAAAACTAATTAAGCCTTTTCCCGGACAATAGTGAAAAAACTTGAAAAACCTAACCGCTTATGATATAAACTTCTAACATAGGGGACAATATGCTATTAAAGGATAAGGTAACTCTAGTTACTGGCGGGGCAAGGGGCATAGGTAAAGAAATAGCGCTGCTGTTTGCCAGGCATGGTTCGCATGTTGCGATATGCGATGTCAGCCAGAATGACCTTGATATGGTAAAATCGGAAATAGAAGTGCTTGGGGTCAAGGCAATGGGATGCGCCGTTGATGTCACAAATGCAGCAGAAGTGGAGCAAATGGCCGAGAAAATACTTGACAAGTTTAAGTCCATAGATATACTTATCAACAACGCAGGCATCACCAGAGATGCGCTTTTGGTGCGCATGAAGGAAGATGAATGGGATAAGGTAATACAGGTAAATCTCAAAGGAACCTTCAACTGCACAAAGAGCGTCTCTAAGATAATGATGAAGCAGCGATCGGGAAAGATCGTTAGCATCGCTTCCATCATCGGGCAAATAGGCAACTTCGGCCAGGCAAACTATGCCGCATCTAAGGCGGGCATAATAGGCCTGACAAAATCGGTTGCCAAAGAATTGGCTTCGCGCAATATCCGGGTAAATGCAATAGCCCCGGGTTTCATCCAGACAGACATGACTGCGAAGCTTCCCGAAGATGTGAAAGCGCGTATGCTCCAACAGATTCCCCTGGGAAGATTTGGTCAGCCTTTGGATGTGGCAAAGTTGGCCCTGTTTCTGGCTTCGGATGAATCGGGTTATATAACAGGCCAAGTAATAAGGGTTGACGGGGGTATGGTGACGTAAGCAAGTTAGAGGGAGGAAAAACATGGCAACACCTGAGAAGATACGCCAAATTATTGCAGAGCAGCTGGGAGTAAAAGTTGAAGATGTTACACCTCAGGCATCATTTATAGATGACCTCGGGGCCGATTCGCTGGATACCGTTGAGTTGGTAATGGCGCTGGAAGAGGAATTCGGCATAGAAATACCCGATGAAGATGCCGAGAAAATGCGCACTGTTGGTGAAGCGATAAAATATATCGAAGAAAAGGCAACCCAGAAATAATGACTGAGCGCCGGGTTGTCATAACCGGTCTTGGCGCGGTTACGCCGATCGGGAATAATGTAAAGGATTTTTGGAAAAGCTGCATCGAAGGAAAAGGGGGCGTCGGACCCATTACGGGCTTCGACGCCTCAATTTTTCGCTCAAGGATTGCGGGCGAAGTAAAGAACCTCGACCCGACCTCCCATATTGATCCCAAGGAACTCAGGCGCATGGACAAATTTGTCCATTACGCCGTTATTGCCGCGAAAGAAGCGCTTTTAGACTCAGGCATTGATTTATCCAAGGAAGATACTAATAGAATAGGAGTTTTAATAGGTTCGGGCATAGGCAGCCTGCAGGTTATTGAAGACCAATATAATATTCTTCTGGCAAAAGGCCCCAATAGAATGTCACCGTTTTTAATACCGATGCTTATAGTTAATATGGCGCCTGGGCAGGTTGCGATACAATTAGGGCTTCACGGCCCTAATTCATGCACCGCTACCGCGTGTGCTTCAGGCAGCCATGCAATAGGCGACGCCTTTAGAATAATTCAGCGCGGCGATGCAGATGTAATGTTCTGTGGCGGGACAGAGAGCTGCGTTACAAGGATGGGCGTGGGCGGTTTCTGCGCCATGCACGCTTTGTCGGAGAGAAATGACGATCCAGCCCATGCGTCGCGGCCATTTGATTTAGAACGCGACGGTTTTGTAATGGCGGAAGGTTCAGGCATTACGATGCTGGAGGAACTCGAACACGCCAAGCGGCGCCAAGCTAAGATTTATGCGGAAATGGCAGGGTATGGCATGACAGGCGATGCACACCATATGACCGCACCCTCTCCTGACGGAAACGGCGCAGCCAGGTGCATGACAAATGCTGTTAAGGATGCAAAGTTTAATATAGCCGATATCTCGTATATTAATGCGCACGGAACATCGACAAAGCTAAATGACAAAATAGAGACGCTTGCGATAAAAACAGTATTCGGCGAGTGCGCGAAGAAAATACCTGTAAATTCCACAAAATCCATGACAGGCCACCTCTTAGGCGCGGCAGGCGGAGTCGAGTTTATTGTCTGCACAAAATCTATACAAGAAAATATAATTCATCCCACCATAAATTATCAGTATCCTGACCCCGAATGCGATCTGGATTATGTCCCTAACACATCCCGTAAGGTGAAAGTAGATGTGGCGCTGTCCAATTCGTTAGGTTTCGGCGGCCACAACGCTACGGTAGTTATAAAAAGATTTAAAGGTTAATGTCCGCCGATAAAAATACCCTTAAGGCTTTACGCGAATTAGGCCAAAGCCCCTGGTACGACAATATTGAGCGCCGCCTTATTAAAACCGGCACGCTTAAACGCCTGTTTGACTTAGGGCTTTTGGGCGTTACGTCCAACCCGAGTATTTTCCAGAAAGCGATAGAAGGCGCGGAAGATTATGATGAACAGATAATGCAACTTTCCGGGGAAAGTAGCAGTATTATGGAAATTTATGATGCCCTCACAATGAAAGATATTACTGATGCAGCCGGTTTGTTGCGTGATATATACCATGCCTCCGGCGGCATAGACGGCCTTGTCAGCATAGAAGTTCCGCCGCAATATGCTTATGATGCACAAAAAACGATTGATGCGGCAGGGCATATTTATAGGAAAATAAACAAAGAAAATATCCTGATAAAAATCCCCGGTACTGACTGTTCCGATAATGCCCTACGCAAACTTGTATCTGACGGGATAAATATCAATGTCACGCTTTTATTTTCTATTGCGCATTACAGGAAACAAGCCAAGGCGTATACCGAAGGGCTAAAAGATGCATTAGCCAAAGGAAAAGATATATCAAAAATTCGCTCGGTAGCAAGCGTTTTTGTAAGCAGGGTAGATACAAAAGTTGATGCGCTGCTGGATAAAATTGCGCCGCAGGCCGATTATAAAGGCAAGGCGGCGGTGGCGAATTGCAAAATTATATACCAGGAATTTAAAAAGATATTTTACGGCATGGAATTTATGGAGTTAAGAAACAAAGGTGCCCGTATCCAGAGGATCGTATGGGCTTCGACAAGCACAAAAAATCCGGCATACAGCGATATTAAATATGTCGAAGAGCTCGTAGGCCCTGACACGGTAAACACAATGCCGCAGGCAACGATAGAGGCATATCTTAAGCATGGCAGGCCGTCGCTTAGGTTGGAAGAAGATTTAGATACCGCAGAAAATACACTTTCGCAATTGGAGTCATTGGGTATATATATCGATGATGTCTGTAATGAAACACAAACCGAAGGCGTGAAGGCATTCCAGGATTCCTTTGATTCGCTTATAGCGTCTATAAAGTTAAAAATACGCTGTTAAAATATATTTTAACGCAGATATACGCGAATTGCACGTGGATACACGCAGATTTATCTGCGACCATCTGCGTTAGATTTGTGAGAATCTGCGTTAATAGTAGCATATAGACTAATGATAGACTGGATATTGAGATTACCGAAAGAATTAGCCGTCCTTATTGTGGGCGCCCTGCCCGTATTTGAATTGCGCGGCGCGATACCGCTCGGGTTTTATCTTAAAATGCCGCTCTTTAAAACGGTAATTCTATCTGTAACCGGAAACCTGCTGCCTATTATACCTATATTATTTTTTTTACAGCCGGTCTCAGAAATTTTAAGAAAATTTCCGTTATGGAATAAATTTTTTGAGTGGCTTTTCGAACGGACAAAGCGCAAGTCGGATATTATTCAACGCTATGAGGCGATTGGCCTTGCGGTTTTTGTGGCAATACCGCTTCCCATAACAGGCGCCTGGACAGGCGCCGTTGCCGCGTCTTTATTTAAGATAAAATTCAGATATGCATTCGCGGCAATTGTCGCAGGCGTTATTATAGCCGCAGTCCTAGTGAGCTGCCTTTGCCTTTTTGGTATCTTCAGTTACAAGGCGATATTTCCTAACATCAATTAGCCTTGCTTCAAATGATGTTTATGTTATAATTTATTCCGATCAACAGGAAAAATTTATGACAAAAGCTCCTCTATTTTTAATTCTGATATGCATAGCAGTTTGTTTTTATTCATGCGCACCGGCGCCTATCGTGAAGGAGCCCGTGCAATATCCGGTAAAAGTTGTATACCCCACGATTGAGCCAAGGACGGATATATGGCATGTTGTGGCACCGGGCGAGACGTTATGGCGTTTAAGCAAGATATATCAGGTTAATATTGACGATATTAAGCGCGTAAATAATCTTTCCAATACCCAAACTCTTGAAATGGGCCAGCGGCTTCTGATACCCGACGCTACATCGCGCAAGTCCGTAATTCCGATATACCTCTACGATACCAATAAATGGCGCTATATAATTATCCATCATAGCGCAACCGATGAAGATAATTCGCTCTCGCTTTACTGGATGCACATTAAGCGCGGCTTTAATGAAGGGCTGGGTTATCACTTTGTAATAGATAACGGAACTTACGGAAAAGGCAACGGCGAGATAGAAATTTCCCCGCGCTGGATAAAACAAAGAAACGGGGCCCATTGCAAGGCAAGCGGTATGAACACAAAGGGAATAGGCATTTGCCTTGTCGGAAATTTTTCAAAAGACCGCGTATCCCAGAAACAACTGGACTCTCTGGTGCAGCTTGTTAATATTTTACGCGAGCACTATAAGATACCCAAAGAAAATATCATGGGCCACGGCGAGGTTCCAGGCGCAAGGACGGAGTGCCCCGGGACAAATTTTCCGTGGTATGAATTCTGGAAGAGATTGGACGAGAAAAAATCACGTCCCTCATTAATAAAGGAGTAAGTTATGGCGACACCTCTTGAGAAATGGGTCGATGAACAGGCTAAATTAACCAAGCCGGATAAAATTTACTGGTGCGACGGCTCTGACGAAGAAGCGCGCAGGATTATGGAGATAGGCCTCCGCGAGGAAAAAATAAACGGCAAACCGGTTTTTTACGAATTAAACCATAAGGCCTGGCCCAACGCGTACCTTCACAGAAGCCATCCTACGGACGTGGCGCGCACAGAACACCTTACCTTTGTTTCTTATCCGGATAAAGAAACCGCCGGCCCGAATAATAACAGGATGCATCCGGATGAAGCGAAAGAAAAACTTGCGAAGTTATCGGACGGCTGTATGCGCGGCAGGACTATGTACGTGCTTCCTTATATGATGGGCAACCCCGATTCTCCATACGCGAAGGCGTGCGTACAACTGACGGATATTTCTTATGTAGCAATAAGCATGCGCATAATGACCCGCATGAGCAAAAAAGCTATTGAAAAAATAGGAAACCGCGGCGATTTTGTAAAAGGCCTGCATTCTGTAGGAGATTTTGACCCCAATAAGCGCTTTATCATGCATTTTCCGGATGAGCATTTAGTCTGGTCAATAGGTTCGGGCTACGGCGGAAATGCCTTGTTGGGAAAGAAATGTTTTTCCTTGAGGACCGCGTCATGGCTGGGTTTAAAAGAAGGCTGGCTTGCCGAACATATGGTTATAATCGGAATCGAAGATCCTAAAGGAAATGTGACGTATGTTACTGCGGCAATGCCATCTGCATGCGGCAAAACTAATCTTGCTATGCTTGAGTCTGCGCTACCCGGCTATAAAGTTTGGACGCTGGGTGACGATATCGCCTGGCTGAATATAGGCCCTGACGGGCGCTTGTGGGCGATAAATCCCGAAGCAGGCCTTTTCGGAGTCGCGCCGAGTACTTCCATGAAAACAAACCCCAACATGATACGCACGTTAAAGAAGGGAACATTTTATCCGACGCTCTTTACCAATACCGCTTTAAATAAGGATACTAATGAGCCGTGGTGGGAGGGCCTGGACGGCCCGGTGCCCGGGAATATCATTAACTGGCAGGGCAACTCGTGGGACCATTCGCAGGATACAAAAGCGGCGCATCCGAATTCAAGATTTACCGTTTCGATATACCAGTCTCCCACTCTTTCGAAGGAATTCGACAACCCGAAAGGTGTTCCTATTTCAGCGATAATACTCGGCGGCAGAAGGACGCATGTTATGCCGCTGGTTGTTGAAAGCTTTAACTGGCAGCACGGCGTATTTTTAGGCGCAAGGATGGGTTCAGAGACAACCGCTGCGGCCATACATAAGGTAGGCGTGTTAAGGAGAGACCCCATGGCAATGCTTCCTTTCTGCGGCTACAATATGGGAGATTACTTCGCGCATTGGCTTAACACCGGGAAAAAGTTGGCCCATCCTCCTAAGATATTTACCGTTAACTGGTTCAGGGTAGACGGTACCGGTGAATTTATCTGGCCTGGATTCGGGGAGAATATACGCGTTTTGAACTGGGTAGTGGACAGGGTAAATAACCGCGTGGGCGCAAGAGAGACGCCGATAGGCCTCCTGCCGAATATAAATGAAATAGAACTTTCCGGCCTGAATATAGCGAAAAATAATTTAGAGAAACTTTTTGAAATTAACCATAAGGAATGGGCAGGTGAAATAGGCGAAATAGAGAAATTTTTCAACCAGTTCGGGGAAAGGATGCCCAAGGAGATATCCGGCGAGCTTAATGAATTAAAGAGGAAATTATCATGAACAAGGAAATTTTATTAAAAACGGATTTTCCGGATTTGAAATTATTCAAACGCGGAAAAGTCCGCGATGTCTACGACTTGGATGATAAGCTTTTAATTGTTTCTACAGACAGGATTTCCTGTTTTGACGTCGTTCTGCCCTCCGGCATACCGCATAAAGGCGAAGTTTTAACACGGGTCTCGAGGTTCTGGTTTAATTTTACGAAAGATGTAATCGCAAACCACCTTATAAGCGCTGACGCCGAAGATTATCCCTCCCCGCTTAAAAAATACAAAGATGTGTTAAAAAACAGGTCCATGCTTGTCAAAAAGACAAAATCAATACCGGTTGAGTGCGTTGTGCGCGGCTATTTATCAGGTTCGGGGTGGAAGGAGTACAAAGAATCAGCGTCTATTTGCGGGATAAAACTGCCTAAAGGGCTTCTGGAATCAGCAAAGTTACCGCAGCCCATATTTACGCCTGCCACTAAGGAAGAAACAGCCCATGATGTAAATGTGAATTTTGAACATGTTGAGAAAAAACTTGGCGGGGATATAGCCGGGAAATTGAAAGAACTGAGTATCGCAATTTACAATAAAGCCAGCAATTATGCTATGGAGAAGGGAATAATAATTGCCGATACAAAATTCGAGTTCGGCATATACAATAACGGTATTATACTCATTGACGAAGCGCTGACGCCGGATTCTTCAAGATTCTGGCCCAAGGACGGTTATGCGCCGGGCGCTTCACAGCCGAGTTTTGACAAACAATTTGTCAGAGATTACCTTGAAACGCTTGATTGGGACAAAACTCCTCCCGCTCCGGCCCTGCCGGAGGATATTATAAAGAAAACAACTGAGAAATATATCGAGGCGCTGATGCTGATAACAGGAGAAAAGATTTAATAGGCCATGTATAGAATTATAGCCTTTGCCTTATTGGCATCATTTTTTACAACACAAATATACGCATCATCCGCAAAAAAGACAAAACCAACGCTTACCGCAAGATCCGCCATAGCGGTGGATCTGCGCAATAACAAAGTGCTTTACTCGCGCAATCCCCACATGAAGCTTCCCCCTGCAAGCACGACCAAATTGGTAACTGCGCTGGTGGTTATAGATAGGCTGAAACTTAACGACATAGTTAAGATAAGCAGAAATGCCGCAGGCGCTGTTCCGTCAAAAGCGCACTTAAAGCTTGGGGCATCTTATAACGTAAAAGACTTACTGTCCGCATTATTAATTTCCTCTGCCAATGACGCAGCAGTTGCGCTGGCAGAAGCCGTTTCCGGGTCCGAAGAAAAGTTTGCGAAATTAATGACGAAAAAGGCCCGTTCTTTGGGTGCGAAAGATTCGAATTTTCTAACAGCAAGCGGCCTTCCCAAAAAAGGCCAGTATTCAACAGCCAGCGACATGGCTATTATTGCCAATGCGGCGCTGAACAAAAAATTGATCAAGCAAATATTGGCGCAGAAAAGCACGTCTATTACAGGCAGTGACGGTAGAAAAATATACCTGAAAAATCACAATAAATTATTATGGAAGTCCACGAACCCGAAAATTCTGGGCAAAACCGGCTACACCATGAACGCAAAGCATTGCTTTGTAGGCGTAGTCCATTATAAAAACAGGAAGGTAGCGATCGCCGTACTTAAAAGCAGCAAACCCTGGTCGGACGTAGACGCAATCCTGTCAAACTAGATATATATTTTTCATTACAGAAATGCCAATGGATACAAGCGTATTATATAAAATAAACTACGGCGTCTATATAATATCGTCCAATAAGGATAAAGCCTTTAACGGCCAGATAGCGAATACTGTATTTCAAATAACAAGCGAGCCTGCAAGTGTTGCCATTAGCATAAACAAACAAAATTTTACGCACGAATTCATAAAACAAACCCGGCACTTCAGCGTGTCTATTCTGGGCGAAGATACACCGCTTGGCTTTATAGGGAAATTCGGGTTTAAATCAGGCAGGGACACAGACAAGTTTGCCGATGTAAAATTTAAAATACTTCAGTCAGAATGCCCGGTTGTCTTGGAAAACGTCCTGGGCTATCTTGAAGCGAGGGTAATAAACGAATTCGACTGCGGTACTCATACGCTTTTTCTGGGTGAAATCACGCAGACAGAAACCGTTGCGCAGGGAAAACCCATGACATACGCTTACTATCATGAGATTAAGCGCGGTACTACGCCGAAAGCTGCTCCTACGTTTATTAAGGAAGAGGCCGCAAAAAAAGGAGGCACTGCCATGAAGAAATACAGATGTAAAATTTGTAATTACATATATGATCCCGCTGTGGGCGATCCGGATGGAGGCATTGTGCCAAATACGCCGTTTGAAAAATTGCCGGATAACTGGGTCTGCCCGGTCTGCGGGGCGGATAAGAGCCAATTTGTAGTTGAACCGTAAAACCCCGGAGGAGACAATGAGAGAAAAAGTTGAAGCAGCGTTGAATAAAGTAAGGCCCATGCTAGCGGCTGACGGCGGAAATGTGGAGTTAGTCGATGTCACGCCTGATGGGATAGTGAAGGTAAAGTTAAGCGGCGCCTGCGGGTGCTGCCCGATGAGCTCCATGACTCTTAAGATGGGTATAGAGAGGATTATAAAACAGGAAGTTCCCGGGGTAAAAGAGGTAGTTGCTTTATAAGGAAAGGTAAATCCGGTATGGGCAAGGTAGAGATAAAAAAAGATATATTCTGGATGGGGGCAATTGACTGGAACGTAAGGGAATTTCACGGCCATACATATACTACAAAAAGGGGCACGACATATAATTGCTATTTGATAATGGATGAGAAAATAGCATTGGTGGATACCGTCTACGGCCCGTTTGCCCAGGACATGATTGAGAATATAAACATAATAGTCCCGCCCGAGCGGATAGATTATGTAATTGCAAACCATGTCGAGACGGACCACTCCGGCGCATTGCCCGCCATAATGAAACTATGCCCGAAAGCCAAAGTTTTAGGCACCGTCAAATGCAAGGAAGGGCTTTATAAAAATTACTACGGAAACTGGGATTTTCAGGTAGTAAAAACAGGCGATAGCTTAAAACTCGGAAAAAGGACTCTTACGTTTCTTGAAGCGCCCATGCTTCACTGGCCGGACAGCATGTTTACTTACTGCCCCGAGGAAAAACTGCTTCTTCCCAACGACGCATTCGGCCAGCATTATGCTACATCCAAAAGGTACGAAGATGAAGTTGACCCGGCAATTCTCATGGAAGAAGCGGCGAAATATTACGCAAATATCCTATGGCCCTTAAGCGGTCTTGTGTTAAGAAAAATAGAGGAAGTCGTAAAACTTAATATTCCCATAGACATGATTGCGCCAAGCCATGGGATAATATGGCGCAAAGACCCGATGAAAATCGTAAATGCATACCTATCCTGGGCAAAAAATGAAACAAAGAAAAAGGTTGTAGTTGTTTACGAGACGATGTGGGGTTCTACCGAGAAAATGGCTAAGGCGATAGCCGAGGGGATTATCGATGCGGGCACGGAAGTTAAAGTTTTTGACATAAACCATACAGACCGCACCGAGATAATAAAGGAAATGCTTGATGCAAAGGGTTATATTATCGGCTCTTCAACGCACGGAAATGACATGCTGCCTGCGATAACCGGATTTCTGCAATTTCTAAAAGGCATGAAACCGCAAAACAGGCTCGGTTGTGCATTCGGCTCCTACGGCTGGGCCGGCGGCGCGACAGGGGAAGTGGAGGAATTTCTAAAAAAAGCAGGTATAGAAATAGTGCAGCCTGCCGTTACGCTAAAGTATGTACCGGATGAAGCCGAAACAAGGCGCTGTTATGAATTTGGCAGGGAATTCGCGGCAAAAATATAAAAGGAGAAAGTCATGACTAAATCGTTAAAAGGAACAAAAACAGAGAAAAATTTGCTTGCGTCATTTGCAGGAGAATCGCAGGCAAGAAACCGCTATACATATTTTGCAAGCGCGGCAAAAAAAGAAGGATACGAACAAATATCGGGTATATTCTTGGAAACAGCGGAGAACGAAAAAGAACACGCCAAAGTATTTTTTAAATTTTTGGAAGGCGGAGAACTGGAAATTACAGCCGCATATCCCGCAGGCGCAATAGGCAGCACATCCGCTAATCTTAAAGCTGCCGCAGACGGGGAAAACCTTGAATGGACAAAACTTTATAAGGAAGGAGAGAACACAGCGCGCCAGGAAGGGTTTATAGAAGTCGCCGATAAATTTAAGGAGATAGCAGAAGTGGAAGAGCAGCATGAACGCCGCTACAGAAAACTGCTTGCGAATATAAAGGAAGGCAAGGTGTTTAAAAAAGACAGCGTTATTAAATGGAAATGCCGCAATTGCGGTTATGTCCATGAAGGAAACGAAGCGCCTACACAATGCCCGGCCTGCTCCCATCCGCGGGCATTTTATGAAGTTTTGTGCGAGAATTATTAACAAAGGGGGAAGTAATGGCTAAAAAAGTAACAGTTTACAGTACGCCCGTCTGTCCTTATTGTGTCAGGGCGAAGCAATTTCTTAAAGATAACAGTATAAACTTTGAGGATATTGATGTATCCGTGGACCCACTCAGGGCGAACGAAATGATAGAGAAATCCGGCCAGATGGGCGTTCCTGTTCTGGATATAGAAGGGGATATTATTATAGGTTTTGATACCCAGAGAATAAAGAAGGCATTATCTTTATAATTATATTGACATTTCAGCCATAAAATATTATATTCTCTGCATAAATTATACCCCGAATAGAAGTCAACTATGCCACTATCCTATATTGAAAAATCCAATTTCTTTAAGGTATTAGAAACCTTAACTTCCGAGTTTGAAGTTTTCGTACCGCGCCGCAGCGAAAAAGAACTCCATTTTGAAAAGTTTAACCACGAGAAAATTTCCGAATATACTTTTGCGGAATACCGCACCAGCCAGCCACCGAGATCATTTTTCAGCCAGGCAAAAGAGAACGTATCCGCTTATTTCGCAAATAAACCGCGTTTACACGAAAAACCGCGCCTTATTGTCGGGTTAAAGGCATGCGATCTAAAGTCCTTTAAAGTACAGGATTTCGTGTTTGCGGATACCGCCTTAAAGGATCCCACCTACACACAGAGGCGAGATAGAGCCGTTATAATTTCAAGCGATTGCACTGCGTTTAAAGATGTTTGCTACTGCGTCCATTTAGGCGATTTACCTTATCCGAAAATAGGCTTTGATTTGAATTTATCCGAGGTCCGCGGAGGTTATATTCTGGAAGGCCTTACGCAGACAGGAAATGAATTACTGAAGAAATTCGAGTCGCATCTTGAAAATGTTACGCAGGAACATTTAACCATGCGCGATAGGCAAAGAGAAGACCTTGTTAATAAACTCAAAAATGCTGTCGAATCTAGCGGCATGCCTACTGCGGATACATGGCAATCGCTTGTAATCAAAGGGTTTAATTCAGGCATTTGGGATAAATGGGCGGCTTTTTGCGTTGAATGCGGCGCCTGTACGCAATCCTGCCCCACGTGCCATTGTTTTCTGCTGTATGATGCTGCATCAGGTAAAAGCGGTTTTATGCGCAATAGGATTTGGGATTCGTGCCAGTTTTACGCGTTTGCGAAGGTTGCGGGCGGTGCAAATCCAAGGTCCCGCTTGAGCGCGCGCCTGAGGAACCGCTATGACAAAAAATTCAATTTTTTTAAGGATGTTTTGGGGCTTTATGCCTGCACAGGCTGCGGCCGCTGTATCGAAGCATGCCTGGGTAAAATTGACATGAGGGAAGTATTTAAGGATCTGGCAAGGATATAATGAAAATAACTTTCTTAACGCAGATTCACACAGATCTAACGCAGATAATTCCGGAAATCTGCGACCATCTGCGTGCAATCTGCGATTATCTGCGTTAAATAGATTTTGATTAATGTGACATGATAAACCCGTATGAGCCTATACAGGCAAAAATAGATAATGTAATAGAGGAGTCCCCGACGATAAAAACATTTATGCTTTCGCCTGCTAAACCGTTCTATTTTGCGACAGGACAGTTTGCGGAAATAACGCTTCCCGGCGTAGGCGAGGCGCCATTTACGCCGTCTTCCTCGCCGCTTGTATCCGAGAAAACAGAGTTCACAATTATGGCTGCGGGCTATGTTACGAAGGCGCTGCACGCGCTGAAACCCGGAGATACCCTGGGGCTGCGCGGGCCATACGGCTTAGGATATCCGCTGGAGGCCTTTAGAGACAAAGAAATTTTAATTGTGGGCGGTGGCGTAGGCTTGGCGCCTTTACGCTCGCTTTTATTTGCACTTTTTGCCGATATTGGAAAATATAAGAGAATATCCCTTAAATACGGCGCAAGAACCCCGGATGATATTATATATAAACAGTCCCTTAAGGAATGGGCTAAAAAACAAAATACGGATGTTGATATGAGCGTTGACAAATCAGACGGGGCATGGAAAGGCAAGGTGGGCGTTGTAACCAAATTATTAGACGGCCTTAAAATAGATATAAAAAACTCAGTTGCGATTGTCTGCGGCCCGCCTATTATGATGAAGTTCACTACGCTTAAACTTTTGGATTTGGGGTATGCCCATAATACTATCTATCTTTCCATGGAAAAGAATATGTCCTGCGGAATAGGCAAATGCGGGCACTGCAGGCTCGGCAATTATTATGTCTGTAAAGACGGCCCGGTCTTTACCTACGATAAAATAAAAGATAATCCTGAGATATGGGAGTGAAGAAGCTATTTTTAGATTTAGAGGTTCTGAATAGCTCACCGAAATGCGAGCACAGGTGCAGTTATTTTTATCACCAGAGCAATAATGGCATTGCTACGTTGCGGGAATATGCTACATACCTAATTGTCTGCCGCAAATGCGAATACGGTACTTGTGTGCGCTCATGCCCGAAAGATGCCCTGGAGAAAGAAAAAGATAAACCGCTGATACGTCATACATTTCGGTGCGTAAGCTGCAAATCATGTAGTTTTGCATGCCCGTTCGGCACTATTTACCCTGACATTTTGCCTTATATAACAAGTACCTGTGATTATTGCATAAACAGGCTCAAAGATAATGAAGTACCCTTGTGCGTCAGAACTTGCAGTTGCGGCGCTTTGAAATACGGAGAATTTAAGGAAGAACC
>JBDRLY010000031.1:0-19906 GCA_043812735.1 Candidatus Omnitrophota bacterium
GCTGGTGCTATTTTCAGAAAAATGATTATACCAGCTCCTCAGAATTATTCGCAAAGCTTCAAAAACAGTTTCCGTACAGTACCTTACTTCAGGAATCACAGTTTAAAAGAGCGGAGTGTTTTTACAAATCCGCTAAATTTGACGAGGCGCTTAAGGAGCTTACCAGTTATATCAGGACGTATCCCGTCGCCAAAAGGGCCGGCGAAGTCTATTATATGATAGCTGAGATAAATTTTGAACTAGGCCGCTATGAAGAGGCCATCGGTTACTATAGAGACGCGATAGCTTTGTCGTCGAAAGCGCCGTGGTTAAAGCTGGCAGATCTGAAAATTGCATGGGCTTATTTTAAAATGGATAAATTCGAGGAGGCCCTCGGGGAATTTAAAAAGTTCTTAGAATATCGCTCTAAAGATCCGATGGCGGATGCGGCTGTATTTGGCGCGGCGCAGAGCGAGCGCAAGCTCGGCGATATCGAAAAAGCGCAGAAGTTTTATGATGAACTAATACAGAAATACCCCCAGAGCCAATACCTTGACGACGCATATTTCTGGAAGGGGGAGGCTTATTTTGATGCGCAGAAATTCGACGATGCTCGAGGCCACTATTTAAAGACGATTGAATTTTTACCCAAGGGCGAATTGGCTGATGATGCGCGTTACGGAATAGCATGGTCTTACGCAAAACAGGGCAAGGAAGACGAAGCGCTTTCGTGGTTTGATAAAATGCTCGAAACCTCAAGTGACGTAACGCTTAAGACAAGTGCCCTCTGCCGCAGTGGCGATATATGGCTTGAGAGGAAAGACTACAATAAAGCAAAAGCCGCTTATGATAAGGTGTTGACCGATTATCCAGAATCAATTTATGCGGATTATGCGCAGTACCAGATAGGCATGGTTTTTTTTAGAGAAGAGCGTTTTGACGCTGCAATTCTTGCTTTTGAGAATTTGATATACAATTATGATCAATCAAAGTACGTTGAGCGCGCTACCTATCAAACCGCATTAAGCCATTATAGGGCGGGAAATTTTAAATCGGCCGTTGAGCTCTTGAGGAAATTCATCGAGAAGTATCCCGACTCGGAATTGAACAACGAAGCGTCGTTTCAACTGGCAAGCTCTCTTTACAATAGTGCACAATACAAAGATGCCGCGGATGCCCTGAAGGAATTAATGAGAAAGACATCCGATTCCGAACTGGATAAAATGGCTAAATATGAACTTGGCTGGTGTTATTATCAAATGGGCAAACATCAGGAAGCTATAGCGGAATTCGAGAGCTTTTTGGCAAAGTATCCCACGTCGTCCACCGCGGCGGATGTGCGATTTTGGTTCGGCGAGTATTATTACGGCAAAAAAGACCTGAAAAAAGCAAAAGAAAATTTTTTGGCGGTATGCCGTGATTACCCAAACAGCGAACTTGCGCCAAATGCGCTTTACCGCGCCTCATGGACGTATTATGAAGACGGAAATATTGATGCCGCAATCTCGGGTTTTACGGATTTGCTTAAAAGATATCCGAAAAGTAAGCTAACGCGGGATGCGGTTTATAAGACAGGCGAAATATTATCTTCGCAAGGCAGAGCCGAGGAAGCATTTAAGCGCCTTGAACAGATGGCGAAAGATTTTAAAGACACCGAAATAGAGAAATTTGCTTATGCGAAAATAGGCCAGCTCCACAAAGAAAAAGGCGCATATGTGAAGGCGCTTGAGAATTTACAGCTGGGTTTAGGCGCTCAGAGCGCGAATATAAATTATGAAATTCAATTTTTAATTGCAGAGACATATTAAGAAACAGGCGCGCTTGAGCAGGCGCTTGCAGAGTACCTGAAATTGTCCTACGATGATGCCGCCGGGTATCTGAGAATAAAATCTCTTTTGCGCTGTGCGCAGATACTGGAAGCTTTGGGGCGCTGGTCTGAGGCAAAGAATATTTACCAGAAGTTGTCTGAGGAGCAGTTTGACGAAGCAAAGTATGCCAAGGAAAGATTGGAATGGATTAAAAATAGAATCAGGGATTAGCTTAAGGAGGAGAAAATGTTAGATTTCGTTGTAAGGGGCGGCCCCATCATGATACCGATAGTATTATGCTCTGTAACTGCACTGGCTATAGTTATAGAGCGGTTTTATCAATTGCGCAGCGCAAAGATAGATACGAGCGATTTTATGGAAAAAATCTCGACTACCGTAAAACGAAATAAAATTATGGAAGCGCTGGATATATGCGATAAAACACCCGGTCCTATCGCGCATATTGTCAAGGCGGGGATACTTAAGCACGACCGCTCAAGGGCAGAGATAAAAGAGGCGATTGAGGACGCGGGGGTTCACGAGGTGCCGCCTCTTGAAAAACGCATGGGCATGCTCGCGACTATTGCCCATATAAGTCCGCTTTTGGGATTACTGGGAACTGTTACCGGCATGGTCCGTTGTTTTCAGATAATACAGGCAAAGTCTACATCCTTGCACCCGGTTAGCCCCGGAGATTTAGCGGGCGGCATATGGGAAGCGCTTATAACGACCGTTGCCGGCTTGGTTGTGGCTATACCTACCATTGTTGCCTATAATTATCTCGTAGGCCAGATAGAAAACTTTGTTCTTGATATGGAACGCTCGGCGACAGATTTAGTAAACCTGTTAACCGAAAGAGGCAAGCACCATGAGGTTTAAGAGGAAAATCCGCAGTTTTACAGGCGAACTCGGGACTATAGATATCGCGCCCTTAATAGACGTGGTATTCCAGCTGTTGATATTTTTTATGCTGACGTCAAGTTTTATATTTCAGCCCGGAATCAAGGTTAATTTGCCAAAGGCGATAACAAGTGAAGTAATCGGCGAGGAAAATATAGTAATAACGATAACCGCCGAGAACCTGATTTATCTGGAGGGCGCGCCCGTGACTTTAAAAGAGCTGCAAGCAAAACTTCAGCCTTATGTTAAGAAAAAGACGCCGCTTTTGATAAAGGCGGATAAGCGCTGTTCTCTTGGGCGCGTTGTCGAAGTCTGGGATACCTGCAGGGGGCTGGGCCTGGCGCAGGTTAATATTGCGACAAATCAGTCAATTGAGTAATTGTTATCTGCGCCAAAGGGGTTATAGGGGAGATCGTCCCCTATGTTTTGAGCCCCGTCTGTAATTTTTCGTATCGGCGGGGTCCCGCAGAGGAGCGAAGCGACGCATGCGGGAGAAGGGAACATTAAGGGGAAACTTGGTTCCCCTTAAGGAGCGCCGCGCAGCTTTGTCGCGCGAGTGCGACGGCGCAGGTTAATATTGCGACAAATCAGTCAATTGAATGAGTAAGCCGTTTAATGTAGCCTTGTGCGTATCGTGTCTTTGGCATTTGACGCTGGGGACTGTTTTTTGCGTAGTTATAACGTCTGCGTCGTTTGGAGACTCAAATTTCGGCGTGATAAATTTTGTAGGCTCGTCGCTTTTGGAAGATTTAAAGCAGCAAGCCCCGATATCGCAAGAGTCTCTTCTGATGAAAGTAGATTCAGGTTATTCAAGGAAGGTATCAAAAAAGCTTGAAGCAAAACTTCCAAAACTTGACCGTGCATCTATAGAAGACAAGACGATTTTATATATGGAAATGCCGCATATAAGAATGGCGGGCGCCCTGGGCTCCAGAAGGCTTGCCCCGAGTACCGCAATAGAAATAGAGCGGGAAGAATACGAACCGATAGTTTCTCAAATAAAAGGCCCTGCTGCTTCCAGGGAAGTAGTTTTTAAACCGCAGCTTCCCGGACTAGTACGCTGGCCCCAGAAAATAGAACAAGATATGGATGTGGACAGCTTTGAGGTAGAGGTTAAATTCTGGGTCTCGCCGGAGGGAAAGGTGCAATTCGTAGAAAAATTGCGTTCGTGCGGATATTTCGAAGTAGATACAATGGCAACGCGTTATATGAGGATGTGGCAGTTTGCTCCGCTAAAAACCGCCGATGGCAAATCTTCTCAATGGGGCAGGGTTAAATTGAATTTTAGGCAGGTGCGATGATAAAAGTAGATTTATCCAGCGCCGTGGCCGTTTATTTAATACTGTGGCTTCTGGGTTTTGTTATTGCTTGGGTATTGCTGGAGAAAAAACCCGTATTGCCCAATTATCCGGTGGATGCGCGCTATATTTGGCACTGCCATATCTGTACGAATACATATGTGGATTCAATAAGCGAAGATATATCGGTTTGCCCGATGTGTAAAAGTTATAACAATCGTAAGGAGGTGAAAACATGATAACGCAGATAGGAATTACCGCTGGCGACATCTGGCATTACCTGGATGAGCACGGTACCGTTACCCTATCGCAGCTCGTCTCCGGAGCTGAGAAGCCCAGGGATATGGTTCTTATGAGTTTGGGATGGCTGGCAAGGGAAGGCCATGTGATTGTAGAAGGAGAAAAGGAATACAAGGTGTATTTGCGTAGATGAAAAAAGATAAGTTTTGTGTAGTGTTTGTTACGGCGTCTTCCAGCACCGAAGCGCGAAAGATTGCACGTTCTCTGGTTGAAAAAAAAACTGGCGGCATGCGTGAATATAACCGGCAGGATAGAATCCATATTCAAATGGAAAGGTAAACTCGAGCGCGCAAAAGAGACGCTTCTTATAATAAAGACAACTGCGTCCAGTTTTCAAAGACTAACTTACCAGATAAAGAAACTTCATAGTTACGAAGTTCCCGAGATCATTGCCCTTGATATTAAAAAGGGAGAAAAGAATTATTTAAAATGGATAAAGAATGCAGTATTAGGCGTATTTATATTTTTTATAATGACAGTGCAGTCACCGGGAGCAGTTTACCCGAAGGACTACAACATCTGCGTGCTGAAACCGCAGGACATAGAGCCTTATGAGCTGGCGCTTAACGGATTTGAAGATGCGCTAAAGAAGGCAGGTTATGAAAACGGGAAAAATGTTACCTATTTCTATTACAATATGAATCTGGATCCTTTTGAAGCGGAGGCGATGCTGGAGGATATAAACAGGGATAATCCGGATTTAATACTGGCACTGGGCCTAGAGTCTGCGTTGGCATGCAAAGAGGGTGCGCGCAGGATACCCGTTGTATTTTCTGTAGTTGCAGATCCGGTATCGGCGGGCCTTGTAAAATCGATGGAAAACCCAGGTAATAACATTACGGGTGCCGCAATAAACATAAGCCCGCGCAGCCAATTGGAAATGCTTAAGGTATTTGTTCCGAATATGCAGAGGGTGGGAATAATTTATAATCCGGACATTTTGCAGAAAAAAATTGATGAAATAGAAATAACCGCAGAGGAAATGGGTATACAGATTGTACTTGAACCCGTAGCTTCCTATAAAGAAGTGCCGGAGGCTATACGCGGATTAACGAGTAGAATAGATGCGCTTTGGCTTTTGGCGGACCCTACAGTCGCCAACCGCCAGGCGCTTGAATATATATTCGTAAGGACGCTATGGGTAAGAAAGCCGGTAATGGGCTTCAGCGCCTACCTTGTTAGGACGGGCGCTTTATTTGCCATGAATTACGACTATTACGATATCGGCGCGCAATCGGGTGAACTTGCCGTAAAAATACTACAGGGTAGCTCACCGGGTAAATTGCCGGTGACAACCCCCAGAAAAACGGATTTGACAATCAATATGAAAATAGCTAACCGCTTGGGAGTCAAAGTCCCGCCGCAGTTGGCAGAAGAAGCGAAGGAGATAATACAATGAAGATACGCCTGGCTGCTAAATTTGCCGGCCTTGCTACAATTTCAATTTTGTTTGTGGCTATGCTTTTCAGCTTCTATTTAATCAGCCACGAGAGAAGCCTTCTTACGGATCAGCTGCAGGAACGCGGTATTTCGATAGCACGGGGTATTGCTAATAACTGCCAGTTAGGTATTATGGCAGAGGATATGCCTATATTGGAGAATTTCATCCGCGGCGCATTGCTCGAAAGGGATATTATTTCTGCGGAGATACTGAGAAATGACGGTAAGGTGCTTGCCCATTCTGACAGACAACAGATAGGCGCAGCGCGCGAAGATATTTCCGGGCAATTGAACGCTTACCGAATCAGTTATCTTAGCAGCGATACGTACCGAATCGAAGTCCCGGTTAGTTTAATTCCTGAAGAATTCACCCCCTTTGGTGTTACAACTTCGGGCGAGGAAGAAATAATAGGTTTTGTGCGCCTCGGCATAACCATGAAAAACGTCGATATGGAATTAGCCGCCATGAGGCAAAGAATCATTTTCATTACTGCCATGATTATTATCTGCGGTTTTATTGTGTCGATTTTGATAGCGCATAGGATTTCCAGGCCTCTTCGGCTGCTTGTTGAAGTGGTTAATAAAGTTGCGAAGGGCGACTTTTTACAGGAGGTTAAACCCAGTACTTCGGATGAGGTAAGGGAACTTTCCGTTGCATTTAACGAAATGGCGAAGGAGTTAAAAAAGTCCCGCGATAAAATTGAAGGGTATTCGCATATGCTTGAAGATAAAGTGCGAGAGCGGACTAAGCGCCTGCAGGAAACATACCTGCATACCGTAACCTCGCTCGTTTCGGCAATAGACGCAAAAGACACTTACACGCGCAATCATTCTGAATCGGTCTCGCATTGGGCGGTGCTTGTGGCCCAAGAAATGGGGCTTACGCCTGCCGAAATACAATCCGTACGGCTGGCCGGCCAATTGCACGATGTCGGCAAAATAGGCATAGAGGATAAGATATTGACAAAGCCCGGAAAACTTACTCCGGAAGAATGGGAAGTCATGAAAACCCACTCTGAAAAAGCGGCTGAAATACTGGCGCCTCTGGATTTTTTAAAAGATGCAGCCAGGATAGTGGAGGAAAACCACGAGCATTATGACGGAAAAGGCTACCCCCACGGAAAAAAGGGCGATGAGATAAGCCTGGGTGCGCGCATAGTAGCTGTTGCTGATGCATATGACACCATGACTTCAAAAAGGCCCTACCGTGACATGCTGCCAAAGGAAAAAGTTATGGAGGAACTTGCAAAAAGCAGCGGTAGCCAGTTTGACCCGAGCATCATCAACGTATTTATCAAATTAATTAAAGAGGGAAAAATTCCATATCCCAAGGTTAATTAGGGGCTGTAGCTCAGTTGGGAGAGCGCTTGAATCGCACTCAAGAGGCCAGGGGTTCAACTCCCCTCAGCTCCACCAGAAAAGCAGTTTTAAGTTGTAAGTTTTAAGTATAAAGAATGAAAAACTTAGCAGTTGTTGCAATGATACTTTTACTTTCGTCCGCTATTGTTAGGGCGCAGGAGGAGAGAATGCTTACAAGCGAACAGAAAAAAATCCTGCTTGAGATAGCCAGAAAATCAATACAAGAGTACCTCTCTACCGGCAGAAGTTATAAACCCGAGGTAACCGATCCCGAATTAAAAAGGCCCTCAGGCGCATTTGTAACACTGGAAAGAAACGGGGAGTTTCACGGATGCATCGGTTATATAGAGCCGGTTATGCCGCTTGCCGATGCGGTAGCGCATATGGCGGTTGAAGCGGCCGTGAATGATCCGCGCTCGCCCAAGCCGCTAAGGCAAAAGGACCTTAATGAAATTTCGGTGGAGATATCTGTTTTGTCGCCGCTTGAGAGAATAAAAGATATAAGCGATATTGAAGTGGGAAAGCACGGGCTCCTTATTAAAAAAGGTTTTTACCAGGGGCTTTTACTGCCGCAGGTTGCTACAGAGTACGGCTGGAACCGCGAAGAATTTCTCGGGCATACATGCAACAAGGCGGGGCTGCCTTTTAACGAGTGGAAAAAAGGCGTTGAAATTTACATTTTCAGCGCGGATGTTTTTAATGACGCACAAAAATAGATATGTCCAGGTTTTATATAAAGCCGGAATTCATCAAAGGCGATAAAATATACATAAAAGGCAAAGAACTCCACCACATATGCGACGTGATGCGGCTTGGCGTGGGGGACATCATCAGCGCTTTTGACGGCACAGGTGTTGTGTATGCCGGAAAAATAGAAAGCGTTTCATTGAAGGAGGCTGTTGTGGGGATTGATAAAACCTGCAATACCCCCGGGAAATTGCCGAAGATAACCCTGGCTGTGTCAGTGCCGAAACTGGATAAAATGGACCTTATTGTTCAAAAGGCTACAGAACTGGGCGTGCATACTATTTACCCGGTACTGACAAAGCGTACCGTAATATCACTGGATGAACGCAAGGCGAATTTGCGGCTTGAGCGCTGGCGGAATATTGCCATTGAAGCTTCAAAGCAATGCGGCAGGAGCGAGTTGCCGAGAGTTGAACCTCCGATGAAGTTTGAAGAAGCGCTGCAAAGCGTTAAAAATTATGAAATTGCGCTTATGCCGACACTCGAGGGCGATGTTGTGCCTTTAAAAAAAATACTTAACGCTAAAACATATAAAAATGCGATTTTATTCATCGGGCCCGAAGGCGATTTTACGCCGCAGGAACTTAGCACCGCAAAAAAACTAGGGTGTGTAGCGGTTTCTTTAGGGCCGCTGGTCTATAGGGTAGAAACGGCTTCATTGGCTGCATTGGCAATTCTATTTTACGCATTAGGAAATTAACGGAGGTGAGAATGAAAAAGGGAATCAGGAATTACTGGTTGGCGGCTATCGGTTGCTGCTTGGCGATTATTTTTATTGCGGGTTGCGCGGAGATAACGCCGCCGACGCCAATGGATATTATCAAGAATCCAATGGGCAACCAGCCTACCTTGAGAGTCGGTTATACAAAAGACCAGGTAAAAGCGGAATGGGGCGAGCCGGATGATGTTGAACTGCTTGGCGCGACAAAATTAGGCGCTGCCAGAGAGAAGTGGACCTATTACGGCCAGATTAGCAGCATGCCGATTGACTATAAGTTCCTTTCAAAAACAAAGCGTTTATATTTTGAAGGGAATGTTTTAACAAAGTGGGAAAGCGACTAATACCCGTAAATCATGAAGTCATTTAAGATAAAAACGCTTGGCTGCAAGGTTAACCAGTACGAGTCGCAGCTGATGCGGGAAGGATTATTCCGCAGCGGCTACGAAGAACAGGATAACGGCGAACCTGTGGATATCTGTATTATAAATACCTGCACCGTTACGAAGAAGGCGGATGACGAATCGCGCTGGCTCATACGCAATATGCAAAAGTCCCACCCTAAGGCAAAGATTTTTGTTACAGGTTGTTATGCGCAGGATAACGGCGATGAGCTCGCAAAACTACCCGGCGTTTCGATTGTTAAAAATTCGCATAAGAATAGAATAGCACAGTTTTTAACGCCTGAGTCTGACGCGATTTCCGGGATAAGCGCTTTTGCGGGCCGCACACGCGCTTATATAAAAATAGAGGATGGATGCGATAACCGCTGTTCATTTTGCAAAGTGTGGCAGGTGAGGGGCCGCGCCCGCTCCAGGCCGTCCGGCGAGATAATAGAAGAAACGAAGGCGTTATTGGAAAGGGGTTACAAGGAATTGGTGCTTATAGGCGTCTGCTTAGGCGCTTACGGCAAAGACAATGGTACTTCGGTTTCCGATTTAATCGCGGATATTCAGGCGCTTAAGGGAGATTTCAGGATAAGGCTTTCATCCATTGAAGTAACGGATATAACAAAATCGCTGGAGCATTTATTGTCTGTGTCAAAAAAACTCTGCCCCCATCTTCATATACCTTTGCAAAGTGGGGATGACGAGATACTTAAAGCTATGAACCGTAATTATACTAGCGCGTATTATGTTGATGCCGTTGACCGTTTTAAAAGTTCAATAAATAATTTTTGCGTAACTACGGATGTTATAATAGGTTTTCCGGGCGAAACAAGGAAGCAATTTGAAAATACCATTAACGTGATAGATAAAATAAAACCGCTTAAGACGCATATTTTTCCGTTTAGCCCCAGGCCCGGGACAAGAGCCGCAGACTTGAGCGGCCAGTTGACGCGCGAAGAGATGCAACGAAGAATGCTTGCTATACGCGAAGCGGCGAATGCCGCTTCTTACAAGTGCAGGCTGCAATATACCGCAAAGGCGTTAAGGGTTTTAGCCGAACATAAGCGAGATAAGACAAAAGGGTTGCTGCAGGGATGTGCCGATAATTACATCAAGGTTAATTTCAAAGGGCCGGATGAACTCATGAATAAATTTGTCCAAATAAAAATAAACGGAATAAAAGAAAATTGCGCGGAGGCGGAATTATGGACATAGTGGATGTAGCTAAATTAGCCGGCGTTTCAATAACTACTGTTTCCAGGGTATTGAATAACGTGCCCACAGTAAAAGAATACAACAAAAAGAACGTTTTGGCGGCCATAAAGCAGCTGGGTTATAAACCCAATATTGTCGCGCGCCGCCTTGCTTCAAAACACCGCCAGAATACCGTAGGCTTGCTTATCCCGCCTTTTGAAGAAATGTTCGGCTCTTTCTTTGTGTCGGAGGTTCTAAAAGGCATAAACGAGGCGTCGAGCAAGTTAGGCTACGACCTTTTATTGTATATAGCGCAGGATAAGCAGGGCATGGAGCTTTTGCGCGGGGATATCATGAACCCTTCTTTTATCTCAGGTATTTTGTTCGCGGACCTTGACGGAAACGCAAAACTCTTGGATACCCTGGCCGCCGAGGGCATACCGTTTGTCGTAATGAATAATTATTTCGAAACAATACCGATCAGCTGTATCGGCATAGACAATAAAAAAGCGGTCATAGAGGTGGTGGATTACCTTGTAAAGCTGGGACATAAAAGAATTGCCACGATAACAGGGAATCTAGAAACGCAGTCTGCCCGTAAGCGCCTGGAAGGTTTCAGGGTGGGCTTGCGCAAGCATGGCATTGCCGCAAAAGAAGATTTTATAATTCAGGGGGATTATACGCGCGAGAGCGCAAGGCGCAGCATGAAAAAATTGCTTTCGCAAAAACCCACACCGAGCGCGGTATTTGTAGCCTCGGATGAAATGGCGCAGGGCGCTATTGAAGCGGTGTTTGAAAAAGGGCTTAAGATCCCGGGGGATATTTCAATGGTAGGGTTTGACGACAGTTATATAGCGAGTTTGGGTGTTGTTCCCCTGACAACCGTACATCAGCCGCTTGCGGAAATGGGAAGAAAGGCTGTAGAGATGCTAAGCCAGTTAATGGCTAATGAGAAAAAACCGCCATTAAAAATGTTTCTTAAAGCAAAACTTATAGAACGTATTTCTACACGGAGGTATTCAGGCGATGCCAGATGAAAAAAAACAAAAACGCAGCAGGGCAGTAAGCGCACTTGCGACATGGGGATTGATAGTATTGATACTCCTGTCGCTATATCCGAGCTTTATGCGGTTTTTTGCCCCCATGAAAGAGCTGTCCTACGGAGAATTTTATGCAATTGCAAACCGCAATGCCCAGACACACCAGATAAAAAACGGCGTAAAGCTTGACGGCGTAATCGAGGGAGAGCTTGCCGACGGCATGCGTTACAGGGTAAATATCCCCGAAGACCCCAGGCTTATAGATTTCCTGAGGGATAACATACCCAACTTTGACATACGGCCCGCAGGCGGTTTATGGCATCTCTTCATTGCGTTCGGGCCGGTTGTAATTTTAATAGGTTTTTGGTGGTTGCTGTTGAAGAATACGCAAGGCGGCGGCGCAAAGATGTGGAGTTTCGGAAAAAGCCGCGCGCGTTTTGCCAGCGAAGAAACCGGCAATAAAACCACCTTTGATGATGTTGCCGGCGTCAATGAAGCCAAAGAAGAGCTCAAAGAAGTAATAGAATTTTTAAAAGACCCAAAGAGATTCCAGCGCCTCGGCGGAAAAATACCAAAGGGTGTTTTGCTTATGGGCCCTCCCGGTTCAGGCAAGACATTGCTGGCAAAGGCTGTTGCGGGTGAGGCAGGAGTGCCGTTTTTGTCTGTTTCAGGGTCGGATTTTGTAGAGATGTTTGTAGGGGTAGGCGCCGCGAGAATACGGGATTTATTTGAACAGGCGAAAAAATCGGCTCGTACTTCAGGCAGAGGCGCGATAATATTTATAGATGAAATAGATGCGGTTGGCCGCTTGCGTTTTTCGGGTATAGGCGGCGGCCACGATGAACGCGAACAGACGCTTAATGCGCTTTTGGTGGAGATGGACGGGTTTGATACAGGCGGCGGAATAATTTTAATGGCTGCATCCAACAGGCCGGATGTCTTGGACCCGGCGCTTATGCGTCCCGGAAGATTTGACAGGATAATCGTGATTGACAGGCCCGATTTAATAGGTAGGGAAGAAATACTCAAAGTGCACACGAAAAACCTAAAATTAAATGCTGATGTTAACTTAAAAACCGTTGCGCGCCAGACGCCGGGTTTCTCCGGAGCTGACCTGGCAAACCTGGCAAATGAAGCGGCGCTTCTTGCCGCCCGCAGGAATAAAGATTCCATAACCATGGAAGAGCTAAAAGACGCCGTTGAACGTGTTATCGCAGGCCCGGAGAAGAAATCGCGCGTCATGAGTCAGAAGGAGAAAACAATAACAGCGTACCATGAGTCCGGCCATACGCTTTTGGCGCTTTTGCTGCCTGAGACTGATCCGCTCCATAAGGTATCTATCATTCCGCGCGGGATGGCTGCATTGGGTTATACTATGCAGCTGCCGCTGGAAGACAGGCATATCTGGGGCAAGAAAGAAATTATGGCTAGACTCTGCGTTGCTTTAGGCGGTCGTGCGGCTGAAGAATTAATATACAACGAACAAACTACCGGCGCCCAGAATGACTTTGAAATTGCAACCGAAATGGCTCGGCGTATGGTTTGCGAGTTTGGCATGAGCGAAAAACTCGGCAATATGACGCTGGGCCGCAGGGAACGGGAACTATTTTTGGGAAGGGACTTCTTAGAGCAGAAAAATTACAGCGACAAGACAGCCGAGTTAATTGATTCGGAAGTTCGCCATATAGTAGATACTTGTTATGTGCGCGCGAGAGAAGAACTTTCGAAGAATAAAGATAAACTCGAATTGCTTGCTAAGACGCTTCTCGAGAAAGAAGTAATGGACGGTGAAGAAGTAAAAAAACTGCTGTGCCTTAAGCTGGAGGAAAACCAAGGTGAGCCGCCTAAGGCGTAGGTTTTCACTTAAGTTGGGGGATAACAGGCTCTATTTGGGCGAGCGCACGAATGTGATGGCGATAATAAACCGTACGCCTGATTCTTTCAGCGACGGCGGAATAATGATGAATGATACTTACGCCATGAATTCAGCAAGAAGATTCGTAAAAAAAGGCGCTGATATATTGGATGTTGGCGGCGAGTCAACCCGTCCCGGCGCAAATAGAGTAAGCGCAAAAGAAGAAATACGGCGCACAGTACCCTTCGTTAAAAAATTAGCCAAGTCACTTGATGTGCCTATTTCTATAGACACTACAAAATCGGAAGTAGCCGAGGCGGCGCTGGATGCCGGCGCAGTAATGGTAAATGATATATCGGGCCTGCGCCGCGATAAAAAAATAGCAAAGGTTATCGCGCGCCATAAGGCAGGCTGCGTAATAATGCATTCAAAAGGCACCCCCAAGACGATGCAGAAAAATCCTGCGTATAAAAATTTAATGCGGGAGGTCATGGATAGCTTAAAGAAAAGCATCGAGGCGGCACTTAGCGCAGGCGTGGACAAGAATAAAATTATAATTGATCCCGGCATAGGTTTCGGGAAAACGCTTGAGCATAACCTGCGAATTTTAAAATCGCTTAAAGAGCTGGAAGTTTTAAACATGCCGATAATGATAGGCACTTCAAGAAAATCGTTTATAGGAAATGTCCTTGATAGGCCGCTTAGCGATAGGGTATTCGGCACTGCCGCATCCGTTGCGTGGGCAGCCGCAAACGGGGCGCATATAGTGCGGGTTCACGATGTAGATGAAATGAAACAGGTTGCATCTTTAATAGATGCCATTATCAATGCCTAATGTAAAAATGAAACAGAGATTATTCGGTACAGACGGAATACGCGCTAAGGTAGGCGATGGAATATTCACCCGGGAAAGAGTAAAAACGCTTGGGTGGGCAATCGGCCTATGGCTCACCAGGCAGCGCCAGGGCGAGAAGAAAATCCTTATCGGAAGGGATACACGTAAATCAGGGCCTATGCTGGAAGAGGCTTTGGCGGCAGGGCTTATGGATTACGGTATTTCCGTTGTCAATTGCGATGTTTTGCCTACGCCTGCAATCGCGCATCTTACCGGGAGATTCGGATTTGATTTGGGCATAGTTATTTCCGCATCCCATAATACCTGGGAGTATAACGGCATAAAGTGTTTTGACACTAACGGCTTCAAGCTCCCCGATAAACTTGAGGATGAAATAGAAATATTTATACATGAAAATGACGGCTTACCTATTCCGAAAAAATCTCCTGCAACCAAAAAAACCCTTGTTAATTTCAAAAAGTATTATCTCGACCATCTTTTAAATGCCGCAGAGGGGCTTGATTTAGGTGCGATGAAGCTGGTTGTTGATTGCGCGAACGGAGCGGCGTCGGCTATCGCTCCTAAGTTATTCGAAACATTGGGTGCGCGGGCTATCATGATTAATGCTTCGCCGAACGGTACGAACATAAATGATAAATGCGGCAGCCTTTTTACGAAAGGCCTGCACGAGGCTGTACTCTCGCATAATGCGGATTTAGGCCTTGCCCTTGACGGCGACGGCGACAGGCTCATAGGATGCGATGAGTTAGCAAATACTCTTGATGGAGATTATTTTATGAGCTTTCTCGCGAAGGAAATGATCAAAGACTCAAGCTTAGCAAAGAATACGCTGGTTGTTACGCAGATGTCGAATATAGCAGTAGATGTGGCACTGAGCGAGGCCGGCGGGAGGGCTGTGCGTACTGATGTGGGCGATAAATTCGTATTTCAAAGGATGCAGCAGGATAATCTTAATTTTGGTGGCGAGCAATCAGGCCACATGATATTTTTGGATGATTCTACGACAGGCGACGGCCTAATAAGCGCTATCAGGTTGTTAAAGGCAGTTAAAAGAAACAATAAGCCGGCTAGCGAACTATTCGGTTGGTTTAAAAAATATCCGCAGGTATTGGTGAATATCAGGGTTGGGCGCAAGACGCCCTTTGAAGATATACCCGGGCTCTGTTCCAGGATAGAAATGCACAGAGAGTTACTCGGAGATAAGGGGCGCATATTTGTCAGGTATTCCGGTACTGAGCCCCTGGCGCGTGTTATGGTAGAAGGCCCGAAGGAAGACACGGTAAGAGAAATAGCCAATTCAATAGCGTCGTGCTTCAATGATTAGATTAGGGGTTAATGTTGACCATGTTGCAACGCTGCGCCAGGCGCGCGGGACGGTATTTCCGGACCCTATTCTCGCGGCGCGCCGCTGCGAACACGCAGGTTGCAATAGTATAATCGCGCATTTGCGGGAAGACCGCCGCCATATCGACGACCATGATGTACAGCGGCTCAGGCGGGTAATAACAACAGAATTTAATTTGGAAATGTCTGTTGCGCGCGACATCGTCGATATAGCGAAGCGAATAAAACCCGATAAGGCAACGCTTGTTCCCGAGAGGCGCAAGGAGCTTACGACGGAAGGCGGTTTAGACCTCACCGGGAGTTTCGCGAAAATAAAAAACACTGTTGCACAGCTCGAAGGCTGCGGTATTGAAGTAAGCTTATTTATTAATCCCGATAAGCGTTCGCTTAATCTGGCAAAAGACACCGGAGCAAGAAGTATCGAACTGCATACCGGAAGATATGCGGATGCGCCTGAAAATGAAAAGGTCCGGGAGCTTAAAAGGTTAGAGGATGCCGCAAAATATGCGCGCAAGCTGGAGATGTTTGTGGCTGCGGGGCACGGCTTGAATTATGATAACGTCAAGCCGGTTGTGAGTATTCGCGAAATAGAAGAATTTAATATCGGGCATTCTATAATTTGTCGCTCGGTATTCGTGGGCATTGAGCGCTCGGTAAAGGAAATGCTTGGCTTAATAAGAAAATGATCCTCGGGCATGGCATAGATATAATAGAAATTTCAAGAATAAAAAATGCGGTCGAGAAGCACGGAAAGACCTTTTTAAAGAGGATCTTTACGGATAAAGAATTAAAATATGCCAATTCAAGAAAAATTCCTTATCAGCATCTTGCGGGAAGGTTTGCCGCCAAGGAGGCATTTACGAAAGCATTTGGCGGGGCAAACGGCATCGGCTGGAAAGAAGTGGAGGTTATAAACCTCGAGAGCGGCAAGCCGGCGTTAAAACTATCCGGCCGTGCCGCAAAAATAAAAAATGACAGAAATATCGACGATGTTTTTGTCAGCATATCGCACACGAAGTATTATGCTGTGGCGAGCGTCTTATTAATGAAAAAAGGGGGTATATGAAGACACCGCTTGAGTTTAAAAAATTAATTCCAAAAAGAAAACCCGCTACGCATAAAGGGGATTACGGCCATGTATTTATAATTGCCGGTTCGCTTGGTTTGACCGGCGCCGCGGCGCTTTGTTCGGAGGCGGCGCTTCGCTGTGGAAGCGGCTTGGTAACGCTGGGTATCCCGGAATCGTTAAATGATATAATGGAAGTAAAGCTTACGGAGGTAATGACAAAGCCCCTGCCGCAGACAAACGCGCGGACATTGAGCACAATGGCGCTAAAAGAAATAGTGGAATTTTCCAAAGAATGCGATGTCTTGGCAATAGGCCCGGGCCTTTCGCGAAATCCCCAGATACACCATTTGGTGCAGGAGGTTATCGCGGCTGTTCACAAGCCCGTGGTAATTGACGCCGACGGCATAAATGCCCTGGCCGGAAAATTAGACACGCTTTTAAAAACAAACGCGCCGCTGGTTCTAACGCCGCATCCCGGAGAACTGGCGCGCCTTTTAGCCGTTAATACGCAGGATATCCAGGAACAGCGCGCTAAGATAGCGGTTGATTTTGCCAAGAAATATCAGGTGGTTTTAGTGCTTAAAGGCTACAGGAGCGTTGTGGTATCTAGAGAGGGAGAGAAAACTTATATCAATAAAACAGGTAATCCCGGCATGGCAAGCGCAGGAGTAGGCGATGTTCTTACAGGGATGATAGCGAGTTTTATAGGCCAGAAGATAGCGCCGTTTGAAGCGGCAAAATTAGCCGTGTATCTTCACGGCTTGGCTGGCGATTTAGCGGCTAAGAAGAAAGGCGAAGCAAGCCTTATCGCTGGTGATATTATTTCGAATTTATCGGATGCAATAAAATCATTGGCTTGATGCCGACGTGGCGCAAAGGTAGCGCAGCGGTTTTGTAAACCGCGGGTTGGAGGTTCGATTCCTCTCGTCGGCTCCAGCAAATATATCCAGATTATAAAATATGGCAGAAAAAGCTTTTAAACTATTGGGCGACGAAGAAGCAAAGGTTCTTTTCGGCAGGCACGATGAGAACCTGAAGATCATCGAGAGGGAATTAGGCGTTCAGATAACCGCCCGCGGAGAAGATTTAACCGTGCGCGGTAGCGATAAAAATGTTGAGCGTGCCGCAAAAGTCTTTGATGAGCTGCTGGTTGTTATAAGGAAAGGCGGATTTATACGCCATCATGAGGTTGCGTACGTAGTGAAGGCAATCAATGGCAGCGAAGGAGCGGACCTGCACAGTATTTATCTTGATAAAATAGATGTTTCTTCGAAACGCCAGTTTGTTACTCCCAAAACTCTCGGCCAGAAAGCGTACGTTGATGCGATACGCCGTCACGATTTGGTATTTGCCATAGGCCCCGCTGGAACCGGGAAATCTTATTTGGCGGTTGCAATGGCCGTGAACGCGCTGAAAAAGCAAATAGTTTCAAGAATAATACTTACGCGCCCCGCAATTGAAGCAGGAGAAAGCCTGGGTTATCTCCCCGGCGATTTATATGCAAAAGTAACGCCATACCTGCGCCCGTTATACGATGCGCTTTACGATATGGTGGAGATAGACAGGATAGAAAGCTATATTGAGCGCGGTATTATCGAAGTTGCGCCTCTGGCGTATATGCGCGGCAGGACGTTTAACGACGCTTTTATAATTCTTGACGAGGCCCAGAATACCACTACGGAACAGATGAAAATGTTTTTAACAAGAATCGGTTTCGATTCAAAAGTAGTGATCACCGGCGACATAACGCAGATTGATTTACCGTCGTCGAGAAAATCAGGCCTTGTACAGGTGCAGGATTTATTGAATCATATTGAAGGAATAAAATTTGTCTATTTTTCCGATAAAGATGTCGTAAGGCACGAATTGGTTCAGGAAATAATCCGCGCATACGAAAAACTAACGCGCGGCAGGAAATAACCCACATAAAAGAGGAGGTGCAAAATGGAAGAAAAACAAATTGGCACCGTGACGCATTACTTCACAAACATCAACGTGGGAATTATCCAACTCAGTGATACGCTAAAAGTAGGGGATACCCTTCATTTTAAAGGGCACACATCCGATTTTACACAACTCATCGATTCAATGCAGATAGAGCATACCAAAGTACAGGAAGCAAAGGCGGGCGATGCGGTCGGCATAAAAGTGAAAGACCATGTCCGCCAGCACGATACGGTGTATAAGGTTACGGGCTAATCTAAATAGGAGGGAAGACACGTGAACAAACAAAAGAATTTTTTGCCATCAGCCATTTGCTGCGCGCTGTTAGCTATTTTTGCGCTGGGGTGCGCTACGCAAATGTACCGCGTAAAGGTTGGCATGACAAAGGAAGAAGTCCGCAAGACAATCGGTAAGCCGCGTAACGTAATAGAAGCGCGCAAGTTAACCGAGGGTAAAGTTTGCGATGTGTGGGAGTATCCCGGCGGGCGCGGCGGAAAGAAAATCTGGGTATATTTTGTAAACGAGCGCGTCGACAGCTGGCACCGTGCGGGCGAAATGTGGACCCCGAGGCCTGTTATACCCCGGAGTGCAAAATAACACAGCATTACTGATAAAGGAGTTATAAAATGAGCGGAATTTTCGGGATAGTTTCAAAAGAGGACTGCGCAAAAATGCTTTTTGCCGGCACTGACTACCACTCCCATTTAGGGACGCAATTTGCCGGACTCGCTATTTTGGGAGAGGGGTTTCAGCGCAGGATACATGATATAAGCCAAAGTCAGTTCAAGGCGAAGTTTTATGAGGATTACCATCGTATGGAAGGCGCTATGGGCATAGGCGTAATAAGCGCAAAATATGAACAGCCCATTTATTTTAATTCGAAATTCGGGCCTTTTATGGTTTGTGCAAACGGCTTGATAGAAAATAGCAAAGAACTTGCGGGCGAACTGCAGGCAAAGGGCACGTCTTTTAGCGAAATGAACCACGACGGCTTAAACCAGATAGAGCTTATAGGCAAACTCATTGCGCAGGGCGAGAGCATTGTTGACGGCATTGAGAAAATGTTTAAGAAAATAGAAGGCTCCTGTACGCTATTATTATTAAGCCGCGAAGGAATTTATGCCGCGCGCGACAGGCTGGGTTATACCCCTTTGATTATAGGCCAGAAAGGCGGAGATTGGGCCATAACAACCGAAACATGCGCCTTTACAAACCTGGGGTTCGAAGTTAAAAAATACATGCAGCCCGCTGAAATAGTATTAATTAATGAATCAGGATTAAAACAGAAGCGCTTAGGCAAAGATAAATGCCAGGTGTGTTCCTTTTTGTGGATTTATACGGGTTTTCCCGCATCCAGTTATGAAGGTATAAATGTTGAGTGCGTGAGGGAGCGCTGCGGAAGGGCGCTGGCAAGAAATGACAGTGTAAAAGTAGACCTTGTCGCGGGCGTGCCTGATTCAGGCGTAGCGCACGCAATCGGTTATGCGATGGAATCAAAAACGCCCTACAGGCGGCCTCTTGTTAAATATACGCCGGGTTACGGGCGCAGTTACACACCCCCTTCGCAGGAAACACGCGATTTTGTCGCAAGGATGAAGCTTATACCGATAAAAGAGGTCATAGACGGAAAAAAGATTTTAATATGCGAGGATTCAATTGTGCGCGG
>JBDRLY010000032.1:0-9226 GCA_043812735.1 Candidatus Omnitrophota bacterium
TTATGCTTGTCGCACTTATTGCGGCTGCGTTGGGCTACGGACTTATTGAACAGAAAAAAATAATTTTTCTCGTGGCTGGGCTTGGTTGTATTTTCATAGCGATAATCGTAATATTCTTTAAGTATCCCGACCTTTTGGCGAAGGTTAAAATCTTCGGGATACATGCCGGGTATAAGGAATTCACGGATTACCGGCATCACTTAAAAGTTCTCTTGCTGGCCTTTTTATATTCCCTGCCGGTTCAAGTATTTACAATTTTAATTTATGTCTCGGCGGCAAAATCAATAGGCATTAATATCGGGGCCTTGTGGTTCTTTCTTTATGTTCCGATAATAGTATTTTTTTCCGTATTGCCTATCTCAATAAACGGACTGGGCGTGCGCGAGGGAGCTTTTGTTTTATTATTCGCAAAAGCAGGTATAGGAGCAAGCGAGGCGATTTGTATTTCGCTTTTAGGCTTATCTGCAACACTTGCGGTAAGCCTTCTTGGTGCTATTCCCCTTGCCTTACTCGGTGCCCCTCCCGGCTCCAGGGCTTGAAACTACTGCGTACCTTCCGGCTTCATGTATCAGCAAGCTTTCTAAGGCAGGGTCTGTTTTAATAATCTGGGAATAGTCGTCTTTTTTAAAAAACACGAGCGCTCCACCAGGAGAAGATAAAAAATCAAATAATTCCTCTTCTGTTTCAAGCCGTTCAATTTTATGCCTGGCATAAAATACAAAGCTCGGCTTGAAAAATTTATATGTTGCGAAACGCTCGCCTTGCTGCGATAAACCTTCCGCCATAGCAGCTACCTCTTTGCCCGAGCGCTCTATATCAAATCTGGGAATTATAAATAAAAACACGGCTATCCCTGTAATTATCATAAAAATAACTGTGCCTTTAAATATCTTTTCCAGTTTCCTTTTTTCTATAAAATCCCCCACCATAATTGCCGCGGCGGGAAACATGGGCAGGATATAGTTGGGTATTTTTGCCTTGGAGAGCGAAAATAACACAAAAGGAACAGCCGCCCATAGAATCAAAAAGAGCTTGGGTTTGTTTTTTATCGCCCAGGGCAAAAATACCGACCACGGCAGGAATCCCGCTAAAAACATTGGAATATAATAATAAAACGGCTCCGAATGATGGAATTCACTTGAGAAAAATCTCTCCAGATGGTGAAATACAAAAAACGATTCAACGTAGCCCTTGCCGTGTTGCGAAATAACAAGGTAATACCACGGCAGCGCCAAAATCAAAAATAAGGCCCCGCCGATAAAAATATCTTTAGGCGGCGCATATTCGCGTTTTTTTGCAAAAAGAATAAACATTCCGAAAATAAGCGCCGGCAATACAAGGCCTACCGGCCCTTTTGTCAAAACAGCCAGCGCCATTGCGCCAAATGACAGGATAAGCCGCTTTTTCAAAAACAAAAACACAGCCAGTGTTATAAAAAAACAGAGTATTATATCAGGCGTGCAAACCCTTGAGAGCACCGCAAATTCTGCGCTTGTTGCCAAAACCGCCGCTGAAATAAACCCTGCCTTCTTATCCGCTAAGACCGTAGCGATGAGATATGTAAGAAATATAGTGCCTAGCCCGAATAGCGCCGGAAAAAACCTCGCAGAAAATTCGGACACGCCGAATATCTTATAGGCTAAGGTTATCAGCCAGTAGGTAAGCGGCGGTTTGTCAAAACGCAGCTCATGATTAAATGTCGGCGTTATGAAGTCTCCTGTCTCAAGCATCTCCCTTGCCGCCTGGGCATAGCGCGGTTCATCCGGGTCCCACAGGCTTCTTTCTCCCAGCCTGAAGAAAAATATGCCATAGGCAGCCAAAATTATAATTAAAACTAAACTTATTCTTTTCATTTCCATCTTTAACGCAGATATTCGCAAATTACACGCAAATGGCCGCAGATATCTGCGTAAATATGCGTTAGATCTGCGGGAATCTGCGTTACTTCCTTCATTTAGCCTTTAATAAGCGCCAGCGCTTCCTGCCGCGTTTTCTGGTTTTCCTTAAATGCGCCCCTTACCGCGCTTGTCACGGTTAAAACTCCGGGTTTCTTCACGCCGCGCATAGACATGCATAAATGCTCCGCCTCGACCACAACCATGACCCCCAGCGGTTTTAACTTTCCCATTATTGTGTCCGCAATTTCGGTTGTCAGGCGCTCCTGGACCTGCAGCCTTTTTGAGAGAATATCCACTACGCGCGCCAGTTTGCTCAAGCCCGTAACGCGCCCGCCCTTGGGAATATACGCGACATGCGCCTTTCCTACAAACGGCAATAAATGGTGCTCGCAAATAGAATACAGGGGTATACCCTTTAAAAGCACTATCTCATGGTGCTCGTGCTCCAGCAATACCTCTAATTCTTCTTTGGGATTTTTGCCTATACCGGTAAAAATCTCTTCGTACATTTCCGCAACACGCTTTGGCGTAGCCCGCAGGTCGGCGCGGCCGGGATTCTCGCCGATTCCCTCCAGAATCATTTTTACCGCTTTTTCTATTTTACCCTTATCCATTCTTATTTCCTCCTAAAACTCTTCATGCTTCACTAATTAGCACCGAGTTGCAGTAATCTGTGTAATCTGTTCTTTTAAATCTGTGCTAATCTGTGTTTACTTCCCTATGCAAAACTGCTCAAATATCCTGTTTAAAATATCTTCCGTTACTGTCTCACCGATAATCTCGCCCAACGAATCCAGCGCGTCGCGCAGGAGGGGAACTACAAGCTCGGCGGAAACGCCTGACGCAACAGCAGCCCTTGCTTCACCGGCACACTCATGCGCCCTTAAGAGCGCGTTCTTATGCCTTGCACTTGTAACAATAGCCTCGTTTACCGGTATAACATGCCCGTCCCATATTATTTTCTTAATGGCTCCCTTTAGCGTATCAAGCCCGTCGCCTTCTGTGGCGGAAATCTTCACGGTCTTCTCGCAGAACTGCTTCTGTATCTTGTCGATCTCAATTTTCTGCGGCAGGTCTATTTTGTTAACAACCGCTATTGTGTTTTTCGTATTTACCTGCTCCATCAAAGTATAATCTTCCCCCGAAAGAGGCATGCTTGCGTCAAAAACCAATAAAACCAAATCCGCCCTGTTAAGGTATAACCTGCTGCGTTTTACTCCTTCCTTTTCTATCGGATGCTCCGAATCTGCGATTCCAGCCGTATCGGCCGCAACCAACGGTATGCCTGCAATATTTATAACCTCTTCTATGACATCGCGCGTCGTGCCGGCAATAGGGGTAACTATTGCCCTGTCTTTCCTTGCCAAAGCGTTAAAAAGGCTTGATTTTCCGACATTTGGCTTTCCGGATATAACAGTCGTTATGCCGTTACGGATAATTGCGCCGCAATCCGCCGTATCAAGAAGTATTTTTAAGCGGCGCTCTATATTTTCTACGGCACTCAAAAGCTGGTGGGTGTTTTTTACCTCGAGTTCTTCTTCCGGAAAATCAATAGATGCCTCTAAATCGACTTGTATGTTTATTATTTCGTCCCGTATTTTATTTATTTCTTTTGACAGATCCCCCGCCAATTGGTTAAGGGCAAGCCTTAAGCCTTCGTCGGTCTTCGCCCTTATTATATCCAATACCGCCTCTGCCTGCGAAAGGTCTATCCTGCCGTTTAAAAACGCTCTCATTGTAAACTCTCCCGGGTTTGCAAGGCGTACCCCGCTGCCCATAACAAGCTCTAGCGTCTTCTTTAAGGGAATAATGCCTCCGTGGCAGTTTATCTCAACAATATCTTCTTTTGTGTAGCTTTTGGGGGCCAGCATTATTGTAAGTATGACCTCGTCGATAACCTCATGCTCTCCTGCGGATGACGGCGCAACGATATGGCCGTAATGCGTCGTATATGTTTTGAATTGGGAAGCCTTCCTTTTATCTTTGGAAATAAATATCTTCTCAGCGATAGAAACCGCGTCTTTGCCGCTTATGCGCACAATGCCTATCCCGCCTTCGCCTATCGGGGTGGAGATAGCAACTATGGTATCTTCTAAATTCACGTTTATCATTTCAAATAATCCATCGCTTCGCCGACTATATAAAGGGATCCTGTTACGAGCACCGCATCGCCGTTCGAGATGGCCTTTGCGTCTTTTATAGCCTGCTTAACGCTGTCTTTTAGGCAAACTTTTTGCGAAAAAGCCCCTAATCTATCGGCTAATTCTTTTGGTTCAAGCGCGCGCGGACTATTTGCCCTGGTAAGAAATACTCGGCTTACAAGAGGGAATAATTCTTTTGCAATTGCGCTTGCGTCTTTGTCCGCCGAAACGCCAAAAACCAAAATAAATTTTTTATCCGGGAAAATTTCCTGTATTGCCGAGCGCAACGCACGCGCGGACGCCGCATTCTGCGCCCCATCTAAAATAACCAGCGGCTTCTCGCAAACTATATCGAAGCGGCCCGGCCATGAAGCCGCCTCAAGGCCTTTTCTTATATCAGTTTCCTTGTTTACTCCCAATAATTCGGACAGGGCTACGGCAATGGCTGCATTTTCTATCTGGTGGCTGCCGAGTAATTTTATTTTTAAATTCAGGTAAGTCTTTCCAATGCCGTTTAAATTAAATATCTGGCCGTTTAAACTCTGGGCTATTCTGTTATAGGTCAAGTCGGAGCCTACTTTGTATAATTTAGCTTTTTTCGCGCGGCAGGCGGCATCCAGGATATCCTCAACTTCGCTGACTTGCCTGGCGGATACAACCCGGGCCTTAGTTTTTATTATTCCTGCTTTCTCGCGCGCAATCGAACCAAGATCAGCGCCGAGCTGCTGCATATGGTCATGGCTTATCTGTGTTATCCCGGCAGCCTTCGCGTTTACGATATTTGTCGCATCCAATCTCCCGCCGAGCCCTGTCTCGATTACCGCGTATTCGATTTTTTTCTTCGCAAAATATAAAAAAGCAAGCGCCGTATAGACTTCAAAAAAACTCAATTCCCCCAATTCCGGGTCTTTGCGCAATTTTTGGGCATGCGGCTGTATTTCTCCTATAAGCTCGCACACATGCTTCTTGCTGATTAACTCCTCAATTCTTATCCGCTCCCTGAAATCCACCAAATGCGGCGAAGTATAAAGGCCTGCTTTCTTGCCGGCTGCTTTCAAAATCGAGTGCAGAAATGCGCAGGCGGAGCCTTTTCCTTTTGTCCCGGCGATATGCACCGGGGTAAAATCTTTATGCGGATTGCCTAGCGCTTTAAGCAGGCGCTCTATGCGTTCCAGCTTAAAAAATGCTTCCGCGCTGTAGGAGCCGATTTTTTCGTAGTTTATGAAGGAATCGAGGTATTTTAAAGCTTGGCTGTAAGTCATTGCCCTTAATGTCTAAAATGCCTTACGCCGGTAAATACCATGACAATTCCGGCTCCATCCGCGGCTTTTATCACTTCTTCATCCGCTATTGAACCGCCCGGCTGAATTATAGCTTCAATTCCTTTTTTCGCGGCAAGTTTCACGGCATCTTCTTTCGGAAAAAAGGCGTCGCTTGCGAGAGTCGATTTTAGAGAGCGCTCGCCCGCTTTTTCACAGGCAATAAACACTGAGTCAACCCTTGACATCTGCCCTGCGCCGACGCCTACCGTTTTTGTGCCCTGGCAGAGTACTATGGCATTTGATTTCACGTGCTTTGCAACTTTCCATCCGAACAACATGGAGTCTATTTGTGCCTCGGTGGGCTTTTTTTCCGTAACAACTTTCAAATCGTCCGCCGTTATTTCTTTCGTGTCGGCATCCTGCGCAAGTAAGCCGCCTTTTACTTTTTTTAAATCAAATTCCCCGGAAGCAGCTTTTAATTCTCCCACCTCAAGAATTCTCAAGTTTTTCTTCGTCTTTAAAACATCCAGTGCCTGCGCATCGTAAGAAGGGGCAATTACGCATTCCGTAAACCCTGCCTCTAAGATGCTTTTGGCGGTTGGCACATCAACCGTTCTGTTGAGGCTTATTATGCTGCCGAATGCGGAAACAGGATCACAGCTTAACGCATCCTCAAATGCCTCTTTTAATGTCTTTGCGAGCGCAGTCCCGCATGGGTTGGTATGTTTGATAACTGCGCAGGCGGGTTCTTTAAACTCCTTCACTATTTCAAGCGCGGCATCCAAGTCATAAATATTATTGAAGGAGAGTTCCTTTCCGTGAAGCTGCTTCGCGCTTGAAACGCATGCGCCGCTTATGCGTTTATCCCCGTAAAATGCCGCCTTCTGATGCGGATTTTCGCCGTAACGCAGGTCCTGTACTTTTTCATATTGCAGTTCTAATTTTTCCGGAAATTCCACTTTTTCACACCGAACACCGAACACCGAACACCGAACCTGTTTCTTAAGATAGTTAAATATCGCCGTATCGTAACCGGAGGTACGTTCAAACACCTCAACCGCCAGGGACTTTAACATATCCTCAGGAATCGCGCCGGTATTTTTCTTCATTTCGCTTAAAATATCTTTATATCGCGCAGGGTTGCACACTACAGCGACACTTCTGTGGTTTTTGGCGGCGGAACGCAGCATTGAAGGGCCGCCTATGTCAATATTTTCAATGGCCTCTTCGAATTTTACGTCCGGCTTTGCAACCGTTTTTTCAAACGGATACAAATTCACCACAACCATATCTATAAATCCGATGCCGTGCTCCTTGATCTGTTTTATGTGCTCCGGGTTATCGCGTAATGCAAGTAGCCCGCCGTGTATTTTCGGATGTAATGTTTTTACCCTTCCGTCAAGCATTTCCGGAAAACCCGTATAGTCGGAGACTTCCATCACTTTTACATTATTTTCCCGCAAAAGTTTTGCAGTGCCGCCGCTTGCTAAAATCTCAACCCCGAAATCTAAAAGTCCCTTAACAAATTCCACAAGCCCCGTCTTGTCGGATACGCTTATTAATACGCGCTTGATCTTTGTCATTGTGCTCCTCCTTTAGTCAGTTTAGCAAATGCGCTTGATAGTTTTTTTGTTAATTCACCCACTCTACCGTCTCCTATAACCCTTGCATCAACATTTACAACCGGCATTATCTCAATAGACGTATTGGTTAAAAATACCTCATCTGCAGTATATATATCGTAGCGGCTTAAGGGGGTTTCCTTCGTTTCTATGCCAAGTTTTCCTGCAAGGGCAATTACGGATCTTCTTGTGATGCCGTCTAATATACCTATATATGGGGGCACTGTAAAGAGAGTTTTGCATTTTACGATAAAAAAATTCGAAACCGTTCCTTCCGCGACATAACCTTCAATATTAAGCATGAGGCATTCAAAAGCATCCCCGCCCTCGATTCTGGCTAAAACACCGCTTAGAAAATTCTGCGATTTTATCCTGGCCCCGGAAGAATTTTTCCTGGTGGGCACGCAGATTACCGTTACACCGTTTGTATATAGTTCCTGCGGGTAGCGGTGAATTTCTTTTACGATGACATTTATTCCGGCAGGCGTAACCGCGCACCTTATATAGGCGTTTTTTAATTTGCTTTTTGATAAATCGCGCAATATCCTGCGTTTAATCTCCTCTATTTGTACCGGCCGTTCCATACCAAGAGCCTTGCACGATTCCGCAAGGCGTCCTATATGTTCGTTGAGCTTAAATATTTTCCCGTTATAAGCGCGCATCGACTCAAACGCGCCATTGCCTAAACGCAGATGGTCGCAGTTATCTGCCTGTGGCAAATAACGCAGATTATCGCAGAGAACATAGTCGGTTAATCTGCGTGTATCTGCGTTGCATTTGCGTAAATCTGCGTTAAAATATTTCTTCAGCGGCATCTCTTCAGGCTCTCCAAAAGCGCCTGCGCTTTAAAGAGCGTCTCGTGATATTCGCGCTGGGGGTCGGAATCCGCCACTATGCCGGCGCCTGCCTGGACATGCGCCCAGCCGTCTTTTAAAAGAAACGTCCTTATAACAATATTTAAATCCATATCCCCGTTAAAACCCAGGTACCCGACGGAACCGGTATATATATTGCGCGAGACAGGCTCAAGTTCGTCTATTATCTCCATGCAGCGCACTTTGGGGACGCCCGTTATCGTGCCGCCGGGAAACGCCGCCCTTATAACATCAAACCTGTCTTTATCTTTTTTCAGCGTTCCGCATACATTTGAAACAATATGTATCACGTGCGAATATTTCTCAAGTACCATTTTTTCATCTACACGGACGCTGCCGTACTCGCAGACGCGGCCTAAATCATTTCTCTCCAAATCAACAAGCATAATATGTTCCGCCCTTTCTTTGGGGCTCAGGAGTAAATTACGCGAACGCGTCCTGTCTTCCCCGGCACTTGTGCCCCTGGGGCGCGTCCCGGCAATAGGCCTGGTTTGGAGGCGGCGCCCTTGTAATTTAAGCAGCCTCTCCGGAGAAGAGCTTACTATTTTTACCCCGTCAAAGTTTAATAAGCTGGCGAAAGGCGATGGGTTAATAGCGCGGAGTGCATTATAAAGCCTGAATGCATCGGTATCGCTTTTTACCGAGAGCCTCTGCGACAGATTTGCCTGGTAGATATCGCCTTGTTTTATATACCGTTTTGCCCTTTTTACCGCATCCTGGAACCCGTTTTTTGTAAAAGTAGAATGTATTTTTAAGCCGCCGCCATTTGGCCTTGAATGTTTGGCTTCCGGGCTTTGCCTTTTGATTTTCGTCTCCAGCGCATCAATTTTTGCCACGGCTTTATCATAGGCATTTTTCAATTTTCCGTTAGGCCAGACATTTGATATCAGAAGCGTTTTTTTCTTTAAATGATCGTATGCGGCTATCGTATCGTAAAAACAAAGGTAAATATCTGGCAGCCTTAAATCGTCCTGCGCAACACTTGGGAGTGCTTCAAATAAATGCCTTATATCATAGCTGAAATACCCGACTGCGCCTCCCGTAAAATCCGGCATGCCTTCCAGCCTAACCGACTTATGGTTATTAAACAGTGAGCGTAAATGCAGAATCGGATTGCCACGGAATTTTTCCTTAGCGCCGTTTTTGGTTATCTCGATTTCCCTGCCTTTGCTTTTGAATATTAAAAAAGGCTCTGCCCCTAAAAACGAAAATCGGCCTGTTTCGGGGTGTTCGCGCGCGCTCTCCAACAAAAAACCAAAAGGCCTGTGCCTTAACCTTTCAAAATAAAAAGCAGGTTCTTCGAAATAATCTATTTCTTTATAGACTGGGACTAAAAACCCTGGTCTGCGGGATTGTTCGATTTCGTTCTTGGAGGGGAGAAACATGGCAATATTCTAACATAAAAATAAACCGGGGGCAACAGGTCTA